>JAUVXL010000174.1 GCA_030603595.1 Sedimentisphaerales bacterium
ATATCTGGCTTCGGCTGGGGGGTGTTTGAAAAGACTAAAACAGCTTCGCCGAAGTCGCAGACGCGCCTCGGCGGGGCGATTCCTTCTGTTGTTACCCACAAATTATTTCAGAGAGCCTTTTTTTTCTCAGCCGGGGTCAAAAAGGCGTGCGTTTCTTCGGCGTAGCCTTTGGCTAACATTTCAAACCTCGACATCTGCATGGCGACTTTCGACAGGTCGCGTTCATCTTCCTCGGCCGGACTTGTCGCCGTCCGCACCATATCGCCGAAATCATACAACGAAAGCCCCGGCATGACCGTATCAAGGTCGATTACGCAGACGCCTTTATGTGTCCCGGAATCGAGCATCACATTGTTGAGCTTGGCGTCATTGTGTGCTATGCGAATGGGAATCTCGCCTTCGGCGACGAGGTTCAGCAGCACATCGCAGATCCCGGCGTTGTCCAGCACGAAATCGATCTCGGGCCCGGCGTCCTTGACCCGATTGCAGGGGTCGCGCTGCAGCACTTCTTGAAAATCTTTGAGACGCTTTGGAGTCGTGTGGAAATCGCCAATCGTCTCGTGTAACGGTGGGCCGGGCAGATCCGTAAGCATTCGCTGGAACCATCCGAACATCCGGGCGACCTCATAGGCCATTTCCGCCGATTCGAGAGTATCATAGGTAACAGCATCTTCGATCCTATTGTAAAGACGCCAGTAGTTGCCCTGGTTGTCCTCAAAGCAAGCAGCGCCGTCATTTGTTTCGATGACGGTAAGCTGGCGTTCGTCCGATTCGTCGCCTTGCCCCTGAAGTTTTCGGCGAATATGATTCGTCACGCGCCGAATATTCTCCATCATTGCTGCAGGGTCTTTGAAAACATGATGGTTTATTCGCTGTAGGATATAACATTTTTCCCCGCCGTTCGTTCGACATCTCAGGCTAAAGGTGTCGTTGATGTGTCCGCTTCTGAAGGGCTCGGCCTCGATTAGTCGGCCGCCAACTTTGAATTGTGAAGTTACGGATTCAAGGTCGTATTCCATCATTTCTCCCAGAGCCTCTGAGGATACCGTCCCTCTGCGACAAGGGCGGCGATACTGCGCTCGGCGATCTCCCTGTCCTCTCTATAGGTCAGGCCGAACCAGTTGTCCTGCGTAGGAAGCACCTTAACCTTCACCCGCCCGGTTTCAACCAGACTGCCAACTGCCGTAGGAATAAACAATTCGGATTTAAGCTTGTTTCCGTGTTCCTTGAGGAAATCCCTAAATTGCCGGGACAGATGCGTGAAAATCGAAGAGCCAAAGCCCCAAAGGTTCATCGAGACCACTTCGTCGCCGCTCAGCGCATGCTCGGTTCCGTCCTCGCCGAACCAGCACGCGGCATCTCCGCGTTTCTCCACACGCGTGCGCTCGACAATGTCCCGCAGAAACAGCCCGTCGTCGCAATGACAGACACCGCGGGCGACACTTCCGTATTCACTGAGCGTATTGCCAAGGCGAAAGCCCGCCATCGCGTAGTCGGCGGGCGAAACCGCCGGTCCCGACAGGAATTGCGTCATCATCTTGAACGAATCGATGCCGTAGTAATCATCCGCGTTGATCATAGCAAACGGCTCGTCAATGAGTTCCCGGGCCACGAGAACAGCGTGCCCCGTGCCCCAGGGCTTCTCGCGGTCCGGCGGCAATACGAAATCGCCAAGGGCCGCATCCAGTTCCTGGTAGGCGTATGCAGTCTCAACGACGCCGTCGAACTTGCCGCCTATTTTCTCCTTAAAAGCATCCTCAAAACAGTGCCGGATCACAAACACGAGCTTGCCGAACCCGGCACGAATCGCATCGTAGATCGAATAATCAATAATGGTCTCGCCGTTGGGGCCGACCGGGTCGATCTGTTTGAGTCCGCCGTAGCGAGTACCCAAACCTGCCGCCAATATCAATAGTGTTGGCTTCATTCAAAACCCTGTTACTTTACTGATATTTTCAAAAAAAACAAACTGTTTTTACCTCCGTATCATCTCTTATATTACCCAACCCAATGCGACAATGCTGTTTCTGCCGCAGAGATGAACGGACGAACGCAATTCAACTCAGGGTCTGGACGATGGACCGTAAATATGCGCGCCTCGGCGTGCGGCCTCGATGGCTTCGTGCGTGTCTTGCGGCGCCCCGGGGTCGCCCTGATCTTTCATCCAGCGGTCGAGTTCGGCACTGAGCCGGGCCTTGATGTCGGCCGTTGCCGGATCGTCGGCGAGGTTAGTCATTTCATAAGGATCTTCAGCGGTGCGGTACAACTGCTCGGCAGGCCTGCGCGTATATCGCTTGACAAGGTCGTACGTGTGGGGATTGGCCCATGCCTCCCTCACCCAGGTCGCCCAGTACGGACTATTTAGTTTGCCGCTGCCCGACCACCCCATCAGGTGCTTCTCGATATATATTTCATCCGGCCGGAAGTTGCGGATGTAGCGGTGCTGCCCGTCACTGACGGTTCGGATTGGGTACGCAGGGCCTTCGGGGATATTGTTGTGCATCCCGTAAACGAACTTACGATGCGTGGGTTTTTTCCCAAGCAATACAGGCAGGAAACTGCTGCCGTCATAGACGTCTTTGGACACCTTGCCGCCGCCGGCTTCAACAAGTGTCGGCAGGACGTCGGCGTATTGAACCAGAGCATTGCTGCGTTGCCCCGGCGCGATTCTGCCCGGCCATCTGGCGATCAACGCACTGTGCAAGCCGGTATCCCAATTCGTCCACTTGCACCCGGGGAATTGGCCGCCTTGCTCGGACGTAAAGAGCACGAGTGTATCGTCGGCTCGCCCGGATTTGTCCAGGACGTCGAGTATATCGCTGACCTGCCCGTCCATATAGGTGATCTCCGCCAGGTAGCGCGAGAAGTCCTCTCGCGTACGCGGCGTATCGGCAATGTGCGGCGGCAGCTTCATCTTCTTCGGCGGATATTTCAACGCATCGCCCATTACCCATGGCACATGCGGCTCGACCAATGCAATGACAAGACAAAACGGCTTATCTTCATTGCTGCCCATAAACCGACGGATACCCTGCGTATCATGCTGCCTGGTCGGTTCGCGAACGCAGTTTGCGTCAAACCCTCCGACCTTCTCGAAGGGAAACACCTTGGCCGGCTTGACGTGCACCTTGCCCGCAAGACCGACGCGGTATCCCAGGGCTTTTAGATGATGCGGCATACTGGTGACATCGGGGCGACTGGCCGAATGGTTCCAGGCGCAGCCGTTCCGCATTGGGTACAGTCCGGTGTACAGTTCGGCTCGACAAGGCTGACACATCGCCGAACCGAGATATGCCCGGTTGAATACAAGCCCGTCTGAGGCCAGCCGGTCGATGTTGGGTGTAACTGCGTTTCGCCCGCCATAGGTCGGCAGGTCGCTATACGTGCAGTCGTCGGCCATGATAATGAGAATGTTCGGCTTTGTCTGCCGTTTTTGCTGTGCAGCGGCCCAAACGCCGCCACCGATCCCCGCCGACGCCGCCAGTCCTGCATATCCCAAGAATTTTCGTCTGCTAATCATATTTACTGTCCTTGATCAAGTATTGGTCGTTGCAACTGATCTTTGATTACCGCATAATACCGAATCCATGCGATAGAGGCAATAACGACTCGGCGAATCACGATGCGCACCCGCAGGCCGGGATAACTGCGGATTTTGCTGGACAGCAGCAGGGCGGTCGTGTATATTGCCGCTACGTTGACAAACCTGCTCAACAGGCGCGATAATAGCGATCCCGGCACGCCGCGATTGCAGCAGAGCAATGCTACCGGGCCCGTAGCTCAGCGGTTAGAGCAGTGGACTCATAATCCATTGGTCGTAGGTTCGAATCCTACCGGGCCCAATTGTAAGTGTTTCTTTAACAAACACTTAGGATGGGCACAAATGTATTTCCTTTGCTGCGTCGGCGGGCTGCACTCAAGGAGGGATGCTCTTTGTCGATCATTCCTCAACGACGAGTAGTCGTGGTGTGTCAACGCTCGAAAGCTCGACAGTCAAGGATTCAGGCGAACGATCTCGAATCCGTATTCGAACTGAACTGTCCGTCAGAGGATTGTAGCAGGAGATCTTGCAACTGTTGCCATCGACAGGATGAATCTTTATCCGATACACTTCATCCCTGAGATCTTCGATTGAGTAGGTTGGTGAGACAACGTAGTAGGCGAAGACGAACTTGCGCTCGCTGACTTGGAAAGGAAGGAGTGCGAAAAGGTCGCGGAAGTAGAGCGTGCGTTTGGCTGGGGTCAACATAAGGACGAACGGGCAGAACGTTTTCACTGCCGCCATCAGTTGTGCCGGCTTTGCAGGGAACTATAAGAGAGAATAATCGCTGCAGTCGCATATACTGCGACTTTGGTACACAAGTTCTTCATGGCCGTATTTCCACGGCGGCGGGACGTCCGCCGGTAACCATTACGCGGTGAATCCGCACATTGGTCACACCCGCAGGCGTCTCGTCCGGGAGCCAAACGCGGGCTTGCCGTAGCGGAGCGAGATGCTTGAGAATGGTCGCATCGTCCACACCTCCGCGGTCGTCCAGCGGGCCGGCGCCGGCCTTCGATTTTGCAGGGTCCGGACTGTCGCCGACATTAGCCAGGAATTCGAAGCCCTTGGGCGTCGCCTCCTTGTTGCTGGTATTGATGTTGCAGCCCACCAATCCGCCGCGTGCTGGAGGCTTGGCCAGGTTGCGCCATACGGTATCGGCACTGGCGCCGGGTTGGCGCACCCAAAATTGATTATTGAGCGCCAGTATGCTCGCATCGCCGCCGTCCCCGCGCAACTCGAATCGGCATGTCTCTTTCGTCTCGACGGGCATCAGCATGCATGTGGCAAGTGTGAACAAGCCGCGGAAGTTGTCCGCTCCGATTGTTGCCGCCTGCGCTGAGGTGGCATACGAAAAACGCGTCGCATCAATGGAGAGCGTGCCACTGTCAGTCAGGTGCAGGCCGTTGAGAGAACCGCTGCTGCGTTCGTGATAAACGCCGCGTACAACAAGCCGGCCTCCTCGGCTGACGTCGTATTGTCCGGCAGCGGACCCCGTGGCCCCTGTGAAGACCGAGACCTGGTTTTTGGCGCTTGCGGCGTTCGGACCACCGATGACTTCCACCCACACGCCGCCATTGCCGCTTCCCTGCAATGCACGCAATAGGACATCGGTTTGGGTCAGCCCGTTGACACATAACGCGGCAGTACGCGGCTGGTGTTTCTGACGTGATCCGTTGACGTTGAGTTGGTCGGCAAAGATGCGACCGGCCTGCTGGTCGGCGTCTTCGATTAACAGGCCGCGTGCATTCGGAGCATGGAGGTAAATATCGCGTAAGATTGCCCGGCTGGGACCGTCCAGCCGGAGCAACACTCCGTTCTCGGCCCCTGCCCAGTTCAACCTGGTTGCGGTCTCGCCCGCGCCGTCGCCGACGAGCTGGATATCACAGCCGGCCGGGATGACGAGAGTCTGGTCCAACTTATAATTACCCATCGGCAAATGCACGACGGGTCGCTGGCCTGAGAGTTTCAACGCTTCGTTTATTACCTGTTGGATTTGGCTGGAATTTGCGCCGGCGGCAACCTCGAAGACCCTTCGTTTACGCTGCGGCGGTGTTGGAGGGAGCTTCGGCAATGCGTCGGGGATTAGTTTGGCATCTACGGTCTTCTCTGCGATGCGACGGAACCTGCCGCGTTCGGCCACTGCATTGATGTCGGTGTAGGTGTTGCCCACAAACGTCTGATCGGCCCACGTCATTTGTGCGGCACGAGTCTTGCCTTGACATCGAAAGGTATTATCCACAACAAGATACGGCCCGGCATTCGAGAGCCTCATGGCAAAGTCGCCTGTCGGGTCCAGCACACGGTTGCCGGTGATGCTGGTGGGAGAACCCCAAGTGTGGCTTGTTTCGAAGTCCAGGAACCGATGGGATTTGACGCTGGTGTTATTCGCGACGGAAAACGCCATTAGATTAATTATACCGACATCGGCGATGCGCGAGCGGAGAAAGAGATTGTGCCATGCATGCCAATTCCCCATCACATTGAAAATGCCTCGTCCGCAGTCCTCGAATCGGCAATACCAGACCCAGATGTCCATCGAGTTCCAGTTCACCGTCTGCACGCCGGTTTCGCAATTCACGAACCGGCAGCGGAGCACTTCATTCTCGGCCTGGCCGTTGGTCTTTTCCCCGCCAAAGACCAGTCCATTCTTAATATCGCGGAACACAAGGTCGCTCGTTTCGTTGTACGTGGAAAAGGCCGGCCCATATAGCAAGCCCGTCCCTGCCTTCCCCCTACCCTCGAACGTAAGGCGCGAGATTTTGGAATACCACGCATCCCACTGGAACATCGTGCCGCCGGCCGGCCCGTCCCACGACAAGATGGTGCTTGAAGGGTCCTCGCCAATGACGGCCACCCCCTGGCAGTTGGTGTGCTCCTTTCGCTTCGTCTGCACGGTGGCCGTAAGCCGATAGGCACCGGCGGGAATATAGAGAACACACGCGTTTTTATGCTTGATCAACTCATCAAGCGCCCGCTGTAACGCGGTCGTATCGTCCGCTTTGCCGTCCCCTACGGCATTGTAATCGCGCCGCAAATCGCGCCAACTCGCGAACGGCCCGACAAATTCCTCCTCGGAGGCTGACGCCGATAACCATGTAAAACACACGACAGCAAAAACAAATACAGAAATTACTTTCGCTCGTGCCTTCATCCGGAATATCCCACATAATCTTGCCATCGTAGCGCGTAGGGTACACTTATTCATCCGAGCCGGCAGTCCTCGAAATAAGCCTTGCCAAATCTTCTCAGGGGACGAAATCGGGCGTGGCGCGAATGCCGCGTTTTGCGGCGTTTTTTAGGATGTAGTCCATAAGCTTGACGAAATGAAGGTCCGGGACGATGCGTTTTTGTCTATGACTCTTGTCCGGCCAGACGATCTTCAAGACTTTCCCCTTGGCGGCCGAGGGAGCGAGCTCGAATTTTACTTTGAAGCCGTATTTTCTGATGTCATCGAGCTTGGGGGCCGGATAGGCTTCAGGCTTCACACCCCGGCACTCAGTCAGGCCCGGTACGAGCCACGGTGTGATAGAGCCATCGTCGAAGCCTGTGTCGAAGTTCCTTGCTTTCATGTTGATCCACATGAAATCGCCGGAGTACCACTGTCCGTGCACGCTCTTCGATGCGCGGACCGCGACTTTTCTGGGCTGGACGCCCAGCATCTTGAGTTCGCTGTCCAGGCCTATTGTCATTGCGTCGTCGTAGCTATGCTTCGTATCTCTAATGGCCTTGCCGGCCATATACGTTCCAAAGAGGTCGGAGAAGGTGTCCTCCCAGGCGAAGGCCGAGGGGAATTCCGACCATATACCGGTGCTCTTGTACCCGAACCATGTGAGCATTTCGTGAAACATCGTTCCGGTATAGGCGCCGTACTGGGCGAGTGTGGCGGCGCAGTCTAAGATGATAGCGTCCTTTTGCCTCTGGGCGATGCTGTCCCAGTTGGCCGGATAGGTCAACTCGACATAATACCTCGCGGGCTCTCTGAACTTGAATGAGAACTTGGTTTCCTTCTTCTTCAGTCTGTCGGAGAAGTTCCTATAGAGATACACGGTCCAGTCGGCTGATTTTCGTGTGTGGGCCAGATCGACATGACCGGCTTTGCATGTATAGAGAATGCCTTTCTTTCCGCCCGATCCGCCGCTGTACCTGTGTTGGCCGATCTTGTCGGGGTTCTCGAATACCGTTCCTACGGAGGGACTGGCGTAGCGCCCTATGCGGATACGCGGCAGCGGCGTAACGCTCTTGCCGCTAATGCCCCCGCTGCCTCCGCAGCCGGCCATCGTCAGGACAATTGAAATCAGCAGAACTGCAATAATAACATTTCTCATAACGTGCGAATGGAGGTTTTTCATTATATGCCGCTTTCATTAAACCGGGACTACCAATATCACTCTTTCATATTCCTGCTGAGCTACGCCGCCCGAGCCAACTGGCCAGCATACTACCAAGTCCGCCCTGATTAGTCAAAGTCGGCGGGGAGTTTTTTAGGGCTGCTTCTCAGGACCGGCAAGAGGCTGATTTGGGCCAAAAAATCGTGTTTTCATGTTCAAGCCGCCACGTTTGTATATTGGAAATCACGCTGTATCTCGGTCGTGCAAACCGCCGAATGCACCTACCCATTTCCTAGATGAGCCAAAATTGTTGCGGATTCTTGCAATTCGAGGCAGATTCTGGTATAATGAAAGTTTAGGTATTCTTCAGTTTTGTGAAGTTGGTGTAATAGGAAATATCAGGTTAACGGTTCTTTGAAGGAGGATAGCGATGTTCAGAAAATCGATTCTTCTGTCTTTAGTTGTTTTGACGGGTTTATTTGCAAGGCGGGCCGCTAATGCGGGCGAGCTTGGCCATTGGAAGCTTAACGAGGGTTCGGGTGCGACTGCCTTTGATTCATCGGGCGCAGGCAACAACGGAACAATCATCAATCCCGACGGCGGGCTCGGCCTCGGCGGGTCGGTCTGGGATACCGATAGCGATTATGGTATAGTCTTGAGCTTCAATGGACTTGACGGTACGGGAGCCTACGTCGATGCGGGGATGATTCCTGCAATGGACCTGACCACGGATTTTACCTGGGCGTTCTGGGCAAAGCAGAGCGGCGACGGCGGCGGCGTCAACAAGACAATGCTGGGCAACCGGTATGGAGCTTCGGACCAACTGCAGTTCAGCAAGTTTACACCCACCAACTTTGAGTTCTACAACAACGGGAACAATACCGGATTCATCGATTACGACGACCTTCCTGACGGCGTATGGCTGCATCATGCGGTCGTCAAGGACGGGGCCGATTTTACATATTATCGTAACGGCGTCGAGGCCGGCAGCAGCACCACCACTGCGACCCTGATAACGCAGCCTCTGACCTTTGGCGGCGACGTTACTGGCGGAGAGCAATGGCGAGGCTGGTTATGTGACGTACACATCTACGACCATGCCCTATCGACGAGTGAGATAGACGCGCTGGCCTCCATTTCCTGGGCGACAAACGCCATTCCCGCCGACGGCAGCAATGTTGGCCCGGAAATCTGGGAAGACAACGTCTATATGCTGCTGGATTACACGCCCGGATCGGGTGCAATCACACACACAGCCTACTTCAGCGATGTTGAGCAGAATGTGATAGATCGCA
>JAUVXL010000173.1 GCA_030603595.1 Sedimentisphaerales bacterium
AACACGATTCTGGAGGCAAAAAATGAAAAGACGCAGAAAAACACGTTCGGATAAATTGCCATTGACCCGGCATCCAACTGGACAGTACTGTAAGAAAATCAATGGCAAGATCTACTATTTTGGGAAGGACAAGAAGCTTGCACTGCAAGCATACCTGGCGCAGGCGACGTATCTGCACGGTGGTCAAACTTCGGCGCCGATGTCATCTAATGGCGGTATGACATTGAGACAACTATGTAATCTCTATCTTGAATATCAGCACTCAAAAGTCATTGCCGGTGATTTGAGTGCAAGGCACTATAACGACCAGATCTACAGCTTAGGCAAATTCATGTCTTTCGTTGGAAATGGAAGAACAATAAGGAGTATCTCAACATTGGATTTGCAGAGCTACAAGAGGAAACTACAGTGTGCTAATGGCTCAGCCCATCGGCTCAATCTTCACATAGGCGCAATGAAGGCATTGTTTCACTGGGCAAGAAGGAATGATGTTCTTCAGGACATTCCGAACATAGGCGCAGTATCGAGGAGCAAAATTGTTCACCATGAGATGTATACTTTTAGCTCCGATCAGATAAAGAAGTTACTTCGTGCGGCCAATTCCAAGATGAAGGCAATGATACTGCTGGGTCTGAATTGCGGATTCGGCTGTATGGATTGCGCTCGTTTGAAATGGACAGACCTGGATCTTGATAATGGAAGAGTCCAACTTCCCAGGAGCAAAACAGGTGTGCCAAGAAATCTGCCGCTGTGGCCTGAGACGGTCAAAGCGCTAAAGGAATTGCAAAGATCAGGGCAATTGGTGTTCTATACGGAGGAGGGGCACCCTCGGGTCAGAACTTCACTAAAAACCAGAGAAGATGGCAGCAAGCGTTATACGACCGTCAATGCCGTGGCCTCCATGTTTGCCAGGCTATTGAAGAAGACCAAGATCAATGCTCCCAAAGGGACTGGCTTTTATGCACTTCGGCGAACCGCTGCCACATTAGCAGCAAGATCAGGAGACCCATTTGCAGTGCAAAGGCTTCTTGGCCACGTTAATCTGGACATGGCCACAAGATATGTACAAGATGTGTCTAAGCAAACTGATAGGGCGATTGAGAATAGCAGGAAGTACCTGCTTCAGAGAGAAGACGTTGCTTGATTCGGGTTGGGTTTCATCATGGTACATCTCCGAATTCGATTTCATAGCGCCTGCCAGTCGTGATCTCAGCGAGTTCAATCTTTGGTCTGTCAGAAGATCGAACCAATCAGATCAGACTTTACCCTTGACCGTTCGCACTGCTATCTATTAAGTCCCTTTCGCTATTACTGTCCGCGAGGTTCATCGCGAAGCCTCACCTTGTATTTTTGCGTAAGGCCATCGAGCATCATGGTCACCAACGTACAGCTCATGCAATAATCTTTAACGCCGAGCGGCTTGCCAGAGACCGAGTCGTAGTGTTCGCTGATGCCGTTCTTCATGGCGTTTTCGATTGTCTTGTCTGTTATGTCGGCTGCAAGGTTCTTATGCCCGTAGGCGGACAAGCCGCTGGCGATCTGGTAATTCGTCGGAGGCCAGACGTCGCCGCGCCAAAAGGCGCCCGACTTCCATAGCTTGTGGGTTCGATCGACAGTGGGCACCGGCAGCGGCGTCATCCAGGCCGCCGAGGCCAGCACCTCGGCCATGCGCCCGGCCATCGCTTCGGTGGGAACGCCCGCTGTTAACGGAATCCAACTGCCTATAGTCGCCACAGGGATCTTTTCCATCGTATCACGCTTGACCGACAGAAACGTTCCCGCTTCTTCGTCCCACATGTAGTCACGCATAGCCCGGACGGCCTTGTCGATACGGAGTTTTCGCCGTGCTGCCATCTGCTTGTCTCCGACGATTTCCGCCAGACGGGCGAGGCTCCTTTCGCCCATGATGAGGTACGACGTGTTACCTGTCACACAGATATCGCCATACCACGCGCCTTCGTTAGGGTCTTTGCGCGTGGGATGAGCCGTCAGCTTGAGGCCGTCCATGTTGCATTCGTAGTCGAACGTTTCCCAGCGTGCATGTTGCAGTTTCCCGCTGTAGGAACCGACCGTGACCAGTCCGATATCTCTCACATCCCGTTCCCGCCAGTACCAGTCGTGAAACCTCTCGAGTCGCCCCAGGCATTCTTTGAGAAGCTGCTTATCGCCGTTGCGATGATAAACACGCTCAACACCCCAGGCCAGGATAGGTATCTGTGAAAACTGTCGAACCTCTTGCGGCTCGGTCTTGATCGCTACGGTAATCATATCCTGCGCATAATCGGGCATCTTCAGGTTCCAGCGATCTTGAAAGTCCCAGTAGTTCTGGAAGATCTCACGAATTAGCTTCCCGGTGCCTGGCAGGATACTTAATAGATCGACGACGAACATCGTGTCCCAAATCCATTGCCCCTTATAGTACGACCCGCCTGGCACGATCCACCTGTTCTTCAGCGGCGGTGTCGGCGGCATAATCTTCTCGAGAATGCACTTGCGAAAGACCGCCTCGGTAAGCGTCAAAACTTCTTCGCTGTCGGATTCGAACAGAGAGCGAATATCGGGATTTCTATAATCGGCCGAAACGCCGGCGCCCACAGCTATTAACAACTGTTCGAGACAGGGCGATAGTGTTATTCCGCCGCCGGCTATTTTGAGGAATTTACGTCTTTTCACAGGGCTTCTCCCGGAAGTAGTTGCTTGAGCAGTTCGGTATCTATCTCCGCCTCAGGGGCAAAATTCTTCGAACCGGCATACTGCAACAAACTGTGCAACAACTGGCGGGCTTCGGGTTTGACCTGATGGGCGAGCAGGTCGATGGCGCATACCAGTAATTTTCCCTGGCCAACTCGGGTTTCGAAGATCAGCCCAAGCTTGTGATTGCGCACAAAATTATCGATCATCTGAACCGTCGGACGATAGCTGTCTGGCGTGTCGTCCAGAATGATCGGCCGTGCATTTTTCACCAGGTGCCACCACTGCCAATTAGTGTGGTACTCGGTCGGGAATTCAGCAAGAGCAGGCGATTTCGGATCACAAAGGATCCCCAAAGTGCCCGGTGGTACTGGCAAGCCCCGCTTCTTGGCAGCCACAGTGAACATCGGAGACCAGAAGTCGGTCTGAAATCCGCCTTTAACACTGTGCGGCAGCTTATCGAGCTTGGGAAGCAGCAGAACGTTGCCGCGTGCAGCAAGGTGTGCCTGAGTCTTTTCGGCCTGGAAACTGCCTGTAACCATCACACCCTTCGGAGCCCTGGTATCTACCTCGGGCGGATATACCCAGATATTGTAATCGTTGCGATACTTCGTCCCATCGACAGCCAATATAATCGTCAGTTTTTGCGGAGCTGGCACCTTATCAAGCGGCATTGAGAACATATCCACATCAAAAACCTCACCCTGCTTGATGGTTACTTTGTCGAACGCCTTGCCCGCGATCTGTTTGCCTTTGCTGTCTTTGACGGTCCAGGTAACCTTTGCGTCGAGCAGGTCGGCGGGACCGTATTGGGCGACTTGCACGCGGCCAATGAATGTCTCATCCGTCGTCCAGGCGTACTTCTTCATGCGCAGAAGCGGAACCGTTTCGCAGCAGAACTGTCGCCACGCCTCCGGTGCGATTAGACCCTTGGATTCCATGAACACGTTGAGGATGCCGACCAGCGCCGTGCCCTGGCCGGGAAAGTCCTGCAGATCGAGCAACTGGAACCCGCCGATGCGCGGCGTTCTCAGCGCGGCCTCGATATCTTCGCGATGACAGATGACCGACAACGCGCCCGAGGCGCGCACGAAATCGTGGGCCTGGTCCAGCATGCCCGCCGCTTTGAGCCGCTCGCGAAAAATTTCCAGATTTCGCGCCCGCGTTACGCCCGTGTATTTCGGAATCTCGCGGAAGTCGGGTGAGACCTGGAACGACCCGTTCTCGTGACTGATTACCGGGACGGGCACCCCGGCGATCGACTCGCTGAAATCGACCATCGTCGAGGGCGAACGATACTCGATATGCGGGTTTAGAAAGTCGGCTTGGAAGAATGCCCCGCGAACCGGAAGCGTCTTGCCCGTCTTGCAGGTAACCCAGAAATCGTCGCCCTCGGCCAGATTCGGATTCCAGTGCACGTTATTGGAACCCTGGGCATAGAGGTGCCGCGGGTCGATTTCCTGGAAGTGCGAGACCAGATCGTACATGCCCCTGTTTCGACCCAACTCGTTGCCGAGCGTGAACATAACAAACGAAGGATGGTTGCCGAAAGACTCAAAGATCAACTCCCCTTCTCGTTTTGCATATTCGTAGAGCGTGACCTTCGTTTCGGTGCTTTCTATGTCGAGCCTGTCGATGTTGTGTTTTGCAGCCTCGGTGTTTTCCGGAACTCCAAAACCGCTGCGTTTATTCGGGATTTCCGCCTGGAAATAGATGCCCAGTTCGTCGGCCGCCTCGAACGCCGCCTCCGGCGGACACCATGAATGGAAACGGTAGTGGTTGATGCCGTAAGACTTGGCGATGGACAAAACTCTCAGCCATCCTGACTTATCCATGGGCGGATAACCGGTCAGAGGAAACAGGCAGCAATCGGTTTTCCCTCGCAGAAAAACCGGACGGCCGTTGATTTTCAAACGGTTACGTTCCTTCGTAAAATCGCGCATCCCGAAATTGACCGACCGCTGATCGCTGAATTGCTCATCGCCCGCCTTTGTTTGAAGACTTAAGGTCAGTCTCAGCATTGCCGGCTGGAATTCGTCCCACAGCGGCACATTCTCACCTGGGTTATAGGTGAATTCGACAATGTTCTCGCGCTCGCCGGCTTTGACCTTGAGCGATTGGGTCTTGAAAGCTATCGGTGGGACGACATTATAGCTTTCGCACCAAACCGTGATTTGTCCCGATGCCGCCTTGTCCGTGATATTGCCGATTACCGCCCGAACGCGGGCCTTCTTTTCCTTTGCGTTCGGATAAACCTGTATGTCATCGAGCCAGACCTGGGCGCTGGCGCGAAGTTCCATCCTGCCGACGATACCGTTCCAGTTGGTCTGAGTCCGTTCATCGACTGCATGGGACGGGCCGACCGGGGGCAATTGGGCGTTATCGACCAGCACGGTAATCGTATGTTCGCCCGGCGTCATAGCGCCGGTAACATCGAAGACCTGCGGGGCGCTGAGCGTGTCTTCCCAGCCGCAGAAAGTCTCGTCAACCCAAACCCGAGTGTTCTTGGTCCGCTCCAGGAGCAGCGTGATTCGCCTGCTGGCCCAGGCATCCGGAATCGTCACGCGGCGCTGATACCACGCCGGCCCCTTCCAATACCACACCCGCGAGAGCCGATCGGTACGCTGCTCGTCTGTTTTGATGCCCTTGTGGTTCTCATCTGTCGTGCCGGGCAGTTGAACGGTGTCGTCAAACTCCAGAGCAAACCACTTTTCCGCAACGCCGATGTCCTCGGCGTCAAGACGGAATTTCCAGATACCGTTCAACGGAAGTGTTGTCAAAACATGCTCTGCCTGAACGGAACAGGTTGCCAGAAAGGCCGCGCAGCACAATACAGTCCACGTTCTTGCAGTACGTATCTTCATATCATTGACCTCTGTAGTCGAGGCTCGCAATGCACATGTGGTCAAATCCAGGACATCTTTTTTCTCTGGGAGCCGCCTGTTCGGGAAATACTTTCAATATTTTCTTCATTGTTCAACGCCTGAATTGCCTATACACGTTCAGCGTTTCACCCACACAAATATCCTCATTTTGTGGGTTCCAGAGTTGCATTTGGATTCCATAGCTTTCCGATCTCCGCCAATGTCTTGACACTGGATTCGATGATCTTTCCATTCCTATCAGGGCCGACATTGAGCAAGAAGTTGGAATTCCTGCTGTGTGCTGGCAGACACCGCCGCATCTGCCCAGGCGTCCGTGTCGATCATTCCGCCGGGATCGAAGTCGGCGGGGCTATGGTAGCCCTCAACCCACTGAACCCCCTTGTATGTCGCCATGTTGTAGTGAATGAACATACCGAAAGCCAGTTTCCGGAAATCCTCCTGTAACTCCTTGACCGATTTGTTCATGCCGGACGACTTCTGTTGTGGATTGGCATTGCTCTTCTCTGCCGCTAATACAATGGAGCCTCCCATCAATATCGCTGCCAGCAGAAACGACACACCAAGTAATCTCTTCCTGTTCATAATCTTATTGCCTTTCACTACCTCCACACGCGACGATTAACTTTTTTGGAAAGCCGGCCATGGGCCACAACTTTGACTCGGCCTGAACCGGTGTGGCCTTGCTACTTCTTGTCCTTGATCAATAAATCCGCCATGGCCCGACCCATCGCCTCACCGATGTCCATGTAGGTCTCGGCGTTGCCGCCGTAGTGGCTGTTGGAGGCGCCCCCGTGACAGAGAGGCTTGCTGTAAACGGTGGCGACGTTGCCCTTGAACTCGGGGTACTTGCCGTTCTTGCCGTCTACCGCGAGTTGGGCTTCGAGGATTTGCCCTTCCGTGCCTTCGGCGCCTTTCGCGGTCTGACCGAGAGTAGCACAAACGAATTTCGCGTTCGGCGCATCAAAATCTTTACGCAGAGTCTTGATTAAATGCACGAGATTCTGCTCGTACCGGCCGGCATGTGCGGCGTTGTAGCGATCCTTGTCGCCCTGCCACCAGAAGAAGCCGGCGATCTCGTACTTCTTCGCACCTGGGTAATACTTGTCCAACTCAGCCAGCACCTTCTTCGCGCGGGCAATATCACCGTCATACTGCATGCCGGCGTACCAGCCGATCGGCTTCGGCTCCGTGCCTTTCTCCCAGCGCAGCGGCGATTCCTTATAACCGGCGTAGTGCCAGACCGTGCCCTTTTCTTCGAACTCAAAGGACGGGCTTCCCGGCGGCAGCAGGTCCCAGCCGAGACTGCGGTTGCCGATGCAGCTCTTGAGGATGAGCACCGGCGCGTCGGTGACGTGCCCCACGTAATGCCCGATGCCGATTTCCGGGCCGATGTTGCGCCCCTTGATGGTCATCCACTCGTTGTTGAAGACCTTCATGCTGCCGGTGCCGCTCCCCATGACGCGCACATTGCGGACATCCTTGCGCACTGTCCAATTGCCGGCGTCGTCAACCAGGTACGGGTACTTCTTCTTTTCCTTCACCGCGTGCGTCAGGGAGCCCGGCTTGTCGGCGGCGCCGATCTTTCCGAAGCCCAGTATGTTCGACTGGCCCAGCAGGATGTACGCCTGCACGGGCTTGCTCATGTCCGCAGCCTTCCCGTCCGGATCAGGTAGCTGAGCTGGAATCTCCTTGGAAGCAGATGGAAGGGTGAGTGCCGCTATCGCCACAGCGGCGAGGGTCAATACGGTTCTGATTCGATTTCTTGGAGTCATAATCTTGCCCTTTTGAGTGAAGTAAGATTTAGATTCATATGCCCCATTATATACCATCCCAGAACGTAATTCATCCCTTATAAGAATAATGGTGTGGGGCTTCTCTCCTTGCTATGCTTAGTAATTCAACGGCAAGCTAAGAGATGAGTTGCTGACTCGGAAACTCCTTTCACATTTTGGCCGCCTTAGACATGTTGCAGATAGCCGGCGCATGGATTATAACCATTGGACGTACTCGGACCGAGTATGCTGGAATGCCTTGAAGTGTAAGACCGATGCCGCCATGCATATCCGATTCGTGGCTGCCGCTCAGTGTCTGTGAACACCTGTGCTGAGGACCGATCATAATGGCCTGCATTATGCAGACGATTCTAATTGGTGACCTGAGACCCACAAATGTTGATTCAGGACTCAGGTGAATAGAGCACAGAACAAGAATATCCGCGCAGTCCCTAAGACCAAAGTGATGTGATCTGCAAGAGAAAGGAAGTAATTGAATGAGAACGAGTATCGCTACTTCATGTTTCTTTTTGATTGGCATTCTCAGCTCCATAGCCGCCCCTGGTATTCGTGGTCAGACCCTTAATGATCGCGTTCTTAAGGAAGCGGAGTCGCGATTGCGTGCCATCTACGAGCGTGGAGAGTTTCGCCCCAAGAAGTTCCGTGCAGACTGGCTTTCTGATAGTTCGGGCTATACCGTTATGGAGTCGATCCCCGATGAGAACGAGCAGGTGCTGGTCCGGTATGATGTCCCCAGCGGTAAACGCACGGTGCTGGACCCATCTCAGAAAGCCGAAGCTGAAGGATCCGGGAAGGCTTCTCCTGATGAACGGAGTCTACTCTACTCGGAGAAGGGGAACCTGTACGTTCGCGATCTGAACACCGATGAGAAGATTCCCCTTACGAAGAATATACCGGACGGCCCGATTTCGAACAGCGGGGCAGTTTGGAGCCCGAACGGACAGAGGATTGCATTTGTCCAGTCTGACGCCTCAAATGTAAGACTAAGGTCTGTGCTTGTCCCGGGCGATCCGACCTATCCGGAGGTGAAAGAAGTTCGATTTGCCAAAGTGGGTGAAGCCATACCGACACTGCGCATTGGTGTTGTCGATGTGAAGGGAAAGGAAACTCGCTGGCTTTCCATTCCCGTACCTGCAGAGGGTTTCTATCTGGGACAGGTCAGTTGGGCTGGCAATTCAAATGAACTGTTGGTGGAGAAACTGAGCCGATTCCGCAACGAGCGTGAATTTCTCATTGCCGATGTAGATACAGGCGCTATCAGACGCATCTTCTACGAATTTGACCCGGCATGGGTCGTTGCCAGCTATGGCAAGAATTCCGGGCTTGAATGGATACGCGGCGGCCAGGCATTCATTGTCTTAAGCGAGAAGGACGGTTGGCGGCACGCCTATGTCTATTCTCGGGAAGGTAAGGAGTTGGCTCTTCTGACGCCCGGCCATTACGACATTATCGAACGCGCCACAGTGGACGAAGCAAGAGGTTGGTTTTATTATTACGCCTCACCTGAAGATGCGACTCAGAAGTACCTGTATCGGGCCCGTCTGGATGGTACTGGAGAACCCAAACGGGTCACCCCTACGGACCAGCCCGGAACTCATGATTACGATTTCTCCCCCGATGCAAAGTGGGCGTTCCATACCTACTCTACGTTCGACACTCCCCCTGTCACCGAACTTATACAACTGCCCGAGCACCGGGTCGTGCGCATGCTCGAAGACAATAAAGAACTGCGCAAGAAAATGGAATCACTGATCTCTCAGCCGACGGAGTTCTTCCAGCTCACAATCGACGGCGGCGTTGTTATGGACGCTTGGATGATCAAACCCCGCGACTTCGACTCTTCGCAAGAATATCCCGTTTTCGTAT
>JAUVXL010000113.1 GCA_030603595.1 Sedimentisphaerales bacterium
CGAGGCCGTTTCGTATCGTGCGATGGATGTGCTAAAGTTTAGCTGTGGAGCGGCCTTCCAGCGACTCGTAGTTACAATCGGATTATCCTTGCATATGAGCGGCGGCGGCATCGCGGCGCCTTACTGGGTTCGGATAGTGCGCAGCGGCGATACTTTTAGGGGCTACCATTCAGCCGACGGCGTTAACTGGACGCTGCACGGCAGCGAGAACATCACGATGGCACAGCAGGTTTACGTCGGATTGTGCGTCACATCACACCAGGACGGCGTCCTGGGCACATCGGTCTTTGACAGTCTTTCAGGCGGCAACGAGGTGAACAGCGATCTTGCCGAGCAAATGTTAGGTATCAATTCCTCGCTCTGGATGCGTATCGAGTTTAATCTCGAAGAAGGACAGGCCGATCTTTTCGATACGCTGACCTTGCGGATGAAATACGAGGACGGATTCATTGCGTATCTCAACGGGCGGAAAATGGCCGAACGAAATGCGCCGGCTTTGCCATTGTGGAATTCGACGGCCTTGACCGATCGAGAAATCGAGGATTCTTCGGCCTTCGAATCGATTAATGTTAATCCTTATATGAACGAGTTGCGGACCGGCAAGAATGTGCTGGCAGTCCACGCCCTGAACGATAACGCCTCCGATCCGAATTTTACGATCCTGCCTGAGTTGACAGCCGCGAGCAACATAAGTATTCCACAGTACTTCACCACTGCGACACCGTCTGCGTTCAACGTTCCCGGCGCCGAAGGTATTGTCGCCGAAGTATCCTTCAGTCACAAGCGCGGCTTCTACGACGTTCCATTCGTGTTGACAGTGTCCACAGAGATGACCGACGACGATGTTGAGATTCGTTACACAACCGACGGCTCACGGCCTACGATAACCCATGGCGATATTTACAATCCGAGCCTGCCGCTTAACATTAGCAAGACGAGCACCATTCGTGCCATCGCAGTGAGACCGGGCTGGCTGGACTCCAGGGTCGAGACACACACGTATATCTTCGTCGATGACGTGATTCTTCAGGACTATCAAGCAACGTTGGATGCCGGTTTTCCAAGTTCATGGGGCGGCACAAGTCCGGATTACGGGATGGATTCGGATGTCGTCGGGAATCCGCTCTATAGCGGCACGATTGGCGACGACCTGAAGTCAATTCCGGCCGTCTCGATCGTGATGAACATCGATGATATGTTCGGCTCGAGCGGCATATACACAAATTCCACATCTCGCGGCCTGGCGTGGGAACGCCCGGCCTCAGCGGAACTAATCCACCCGGACGGCAGCAAGGGCTTTCAGGTCGATTGCGGGATCCGAATGCACGGCGGTTGGTTTCGGAACCATTATGCAACAAGAAAGCATAACCTGCGTCTTCTCTTCAAAGCTCAGTACGGGCCCACCAAGTTGTGGTATCCGTGGTTCGGCGCGGACGCCGTGGATTACTTCGATACGATTGTGCTCCGTGCCGGCGCCAACGACGGCTACTCGTGGGAAGCGGCGTATCTCACCGAGCAGTACACTCGCGACGAATTCGGTCGTCGCCTGCAGCAGGCGGCGGGCAGCGCAGCTCCGCACGGAACATTTGTCCATCTATACATAAACGGGATATACTGGGGACTCTACAACCCTATCGAGCGAGCGGACGCGGCCTTTTCAGCCACCTACTACGGCGGCGAAAAGGAGGACTGGGACGCGATTCACGACCTCTCAGTCTCCAACGGAGACATTAACGCCTGGAACCAAATGGTCGCCCAGTGCAGCCTCGCTCAAACGTCCAATGCAGCCTACCAGGAGCTTCAGGGCAATAATCCCGACGGCACTGGAAACCCGGATTACCCGTATCTTCTTGATGTTACGAACTACATCGACTACTTGATCGTCAATCTAAGTTTGGGCAACCACGACTGGCCTTTTCAGAACTGGTGGGCGGGCCGGCACAACGCCCCGGAGAGCACCGGTTTCAAGTTCTACTGCTGGGACATCGAGAACATTATGGGAAACAATCGAGAATGGTCGCCACTCGACGATAACGCCCTAAACAATGATTTTTCGGCCGCGGGACTGCCGCATCAATCCCTTAAACATAATGCTGAGTACAGGATGCTTTTTGGCGATCGCGTGCATCGGTTCTTATTCAACGGCGGAATCCTCACGCCGCAATCTCTGATACCCCGCTATACAGAGCTGGCGGCCGAAGTTGAAAGGGCCATCGTTGCTGAGTCGGCACGGTGGGGAGACCAGCACCGTGATCCGCCCTTGACGCTCCAGGAATGGTACAACGAGCGCGGCTGGATTCTCGATACGTATCTTGTCCTGCGATCCGACATTGTCATCCAGCAGTACATCGACGCCGATCTTTACCCCTCCGTCGCTGCGCCGGCGTTCAGTCAGCACGGGGGCTGGAGCGTCGCAGGATTCGATATAACCATCAGCGGCGGCAGCACAATCTGGTACACCGCCGACGGCAACGATCCGCGCCTGCCGGGCGGAGAGATCAATCCCGATGCCATGAGCTACAGTTCAGCTATCCACATTGACAAAACCACTCATCTTAAAGCGCGGGTCAAGAGCGGCAGCACCTGGAGCGCGCTTAACGAGGCAACGTTTGCCATAGGGCCTGTAACGGATAATCTCAGGATTACCGAGATTATGTACCATCCGCAGGCGACCGGCGATCCGAATGATCCCAATGAGGAATTCATCGAACTAACAAACATTGGCCCGGAAACCATAAACCTCAACCTCGTCCGTTTCACCAACGGGATCGATTTTACGTTCGGCGACATCGAGCTGGTTGCAGGCGAGTATGTACTGGTCGTCAAGAATCTGACTGCATTCGAGGCTCAATATCCGGCCTTCTCAGGCGTGATCGCGGGTGAATATACGGGCAGTCTGAACAACGGCGGCGAGCGGATCGAATTGGAGGACGCCCTGGGCCGGAGCATTTTGAACCTTAGATACAGAGACGGCTGGCGGAGCATTACCGACGGCGAGGGCTTTTCCCTGACAATAATAGACCCGACCAACCCCGACCCGAATAGTTGGGACGAACAGGACTCCTGGCGAGCAAGCGTATACGCCGGCGGTTCCCCGGGCTACGACGACAGCGGCATTATTCCGAACCCGGGCGATGTCGTTATCAACGAAATATTGGCCCATTCGCACGGCTCCGAGGCAGACTGGATAGAACTGCATAATACAACCGACTCACAAATCGATATCGGCGGCTGGTACCTCAGCGACAGCGAGGTTGTTTTGCAGAAGTATCAGTTCGCCGCCGAAACCAAGATAGATGCACACGACTATCTTGTTCTTTACGAAGACGCCAACTTCGGCGATTTCAGCTCCGATCCGGGCAAGATCACAAGCTTTGCATTCAGCGAAAACGGCGACCAGGCGTATCTAAGCTCGGCTGAAGGCGGCCCCCCAGGGACAAGCGCCCTGACCGGGTATCGCGCGGTCGAAGACTTCGGCGCCTCTTATACGGGCGTATCGTTCGGCAGATATCATAAGGGCGGTACGGACAGCTACAACTTCGTGCCGATGGACCACAATACGCCGGATGCAGCTAATGGCTATCCGAAGGTCGGGCCAATAGTCATCAATGAAATCATGTACAATCCCGATTGGCCTGTCGGCGGGATGTACGCCAACAACAGCTATGAATTTATCGAGCTTTACAATATCACGGATGAGCCGGTCAAGCTGTATCGTGACGACAAGGCCCTGCCTTGGAAGTTCTCCGACGGGATCGACTTCATCTTCGGCGATGCTCCCGATGAGGTGACGATTGCGGCCGATGACTATATTGTGGTTGTTAAGGACGTCGATGCTTTTACGTGGCGTTATCCGAGCGTGCCGGCCGAGAAGATCTTCGGCCCTTATGACGGCAAGTTGAGCAACGGCGGCGAGCGTCTCGAAATCAGCATGCCGGGAGATACGGATACGTTCGGCAGACAGTACTATATCCGCATCGACAGGGTAACATACAGCGACGGCTCCCACCACGAAGATGCCCCCGGCGGGATTGACCTCTGGCCGACAGAGGCCGACGGCGACGGCAAGAGCCTGACTCGAACAGCGCCCGAACTATACGGCAACGACCCAAACAACTGGACTGCAGAATCGCCAAGGCCGGCAGCAGCCAACCCGTAGAATACCGCTTGTGAATCGAAGACCTCGGCCCTACTTTGCTGGGGTATGGCCAGATTCTCTGGCAACCCAGTTCTATCGTGTCATGCTGAGTGAAACGAAGTCCCGGCGCGCCGGGAGTCCAGAAGCGAATGGACCAGTCGAGTATGAGACACTAACTCGCCCTACAACCCAGATTCTTCGTCCGCCCGAGGCGGACTCAGAATGACAAATGAGTGTAACATCTTGTCATCGAAGGGATTACGTCGTGCCAGAAGAATTAGCCACACCCCTTTGCTGAGGTGTTGGCCTTGGCGAGGATTTTTGTAAGCTCCTTGTCGGCCAGTTCAATTGGATTGCCCTTCATGCTGCTCGATTTCAGTGCTTTCGCTACGACTTCGGCGAAATCCCGCTCTTGGAGGCCAAATTCAGCCAATCTGGGCGTTTTCAATGCTGAGCAGAGGCTCTGTATCCATGCCGATCCTTCATCGGCGGAGGCATTGGGGTTACCGGTTAGAAGGGCGGCTATGCGGTCGTATCGGGTTAATGCGGTCGAATTCGCGGCTCGCTCCTGCAATGCCCGCACGTTGGCCTGCATAACGTGGGGAAGGAGCCTAGCGCAAATCACGCCGTGCGGGGCGCCGATCATGCCGCCCAGGGGCCCGGCGAAGCCGTGGACGGCTCCGAGCTTTGCGTTGGCCAGGGCCAATCCGCCAAAGAGGCTCGCCAACGCCATATCCTCGCGTGCAGCGGCGTTGTTGCCGTCGTCATAGGCCGCCCGCAAAGAGCGTCCGGCCCTTTCGAGGCCTTCGCGACAGATACCGTCGGTGAGCGGGTTGGCCTTGTTGGAGACGTATGCCTCGGCCAACTGGGTCAGGGCGTCGAGGCCCGTTGCAGCGGTGACCGGCGGCGGCATCGAATATGTCAGTTCCGGGTCAATTATGGCGAGGCTGGGCAGCATGAGCGGGCTGCGCATACTAACCTTGACCTGATGCTCGGGCACACCGAGGACGGCGTTGCGCGTTACCTCGGCCCCGGTCCCTGCTGTGGTTGGAATCGTTATGTGGGGCACGGGGTTTTGCGTTATCGGCTTGCCGAGGCCGACGACTTCCAGATAGTCCTCCAACTCGCCGGCGTTGGTCAGCATCGCGGCAATCGCCTTGCCCGCGTCGAGAACACTGCCTCCGCCTATACTGATAACCAGGTCGCTGCCGGCGTCTCTGGCCGAGGCGACGGCTTGCTTTACTATAGTAGTGGTCGGCTCGCCGGGCGCGCTGAAGGTCGCGCATTCGATTCGGCGTTCTTTCAACTGCTTGATGACCGGCTCAGCCCGCTCGGCGCTTCGCCCGGTAACGACGAAGGCGCGCTTGCCCATCTCAGCCGCCTCCGGCCCGACCTCCCGGACGACGCCTGGGCCGAAGATGATTCGCGTTGCAGTAGCGAATTCAAATCTCATAGCCATTCTGTGCTCAGCCCCAGCCCTGCTCATCGGGGAAGCAATTGGCGTATTTGACGCTGCTCCGCGGCTGGGCCATCATATCGGCGACGGTATCTCGCCATTTTTGATAATGGGCGGTCTCTTTGTGGCTGGCCGGGGCGCCAGGCGTGCGATAGACCTCGACCAGCACGAAACGAGTCGGATCATCCTGCTGCTGAATCACGTCGAATCGCGCAATGCCCGGCTCCCGGATGCTGTTGGTCGCGTTCTCAAGGGTCGCAACTCTGAACGCCTCGACTTGATCGGGCTTAACCTGTACGTGAACATGGACTACTAACATAATATTCTCCTTGTGTTGGCTTCAATTGCCGCCGAGGAGTTTACCAGATAAGCACTGTGTGCACAAAAGAATCTTACCGTAAGCGACGTATCCCGGCGTTGCGCGAGGGGTGTGGCTGACTTTTCTGGCCCGATGTAATCTTTTCGATGACAAGACGTTACGCTCATTTGTCATTCTGAGTCCGCCTCGGGCGGACGAAGAATCTGGGTTGCAAGGCGAGTTAGTCTTTTATACTCGATTGGTTCATTCGCTTCTCAGCCAGATGCTTCGTTTCACTCAGCATGACACGATAGAGCTGCCTTGCCAGAAAATCTGGCCACACCCTGCGCGGGTGCGGCATCGCAGTTTGGTCTTGGCGCGGTCGGTCGGTACTCATATACTTCCCCTGGATACTTTCTCGAACAGTTAAAAGAGGCGCTATTCGGATGAACGAGCATTTAACCGGTCTTATCGCCGCCCCTCATACTCCTATGCACGCGGACGGCAGTTTGAATCTCGATATGATTGCCAAGCAGGCCCAATGCCTGATAGATAACGGCGTCAAGGCTGTCTTCGTTTGCGGCTCGACGGGCGAAGGGATATCGTTGAGTACGCCCGAGCGTGTGCTGGTGGCGGAGAGGTGGAAGGACGTAGTCGGCGATGCGTTGCCGATAATCGTTCATGCGGGGCATCACAGCCTTGTCGAGGCCAAGGCCCTGGCCGAGCATGCGCAAAATAAGGTCGGGGCCCGTGCAATTGCCTCTCTGGCGCCGAGCTACTTCAAGCCCGGAAGGCTCGAAGAGCTCATCTCGTTCTGCGCCGATGTTGCATCGGCGGCGCCGGATACGCCGTTCTATTACTACCATCAGCCCGGATTCAGCGGCGTATCGTTACCTATGCCGGAGTTTCTTAAAACCGCCGGCGAGAGGATTGCGAACCTGGCGGGGCTGAAGTATTCCGACGGCGACCTTATGGGCTTCGGGCAGTGCCTTGATTTGGCCGGGGGCCGATTCGATATACTCTTCGGAGTTGACGAGGCGCTGCTGGCCGCCCTGGCCCTCGGCGCGCGCGGGGCTATCGGGAGCACGTATAATTTCGCCGCCCCGCTGTATCATGACATTATCAAAGCATTCGAGGCGGGCGATATGGCCGCTGCTCAGGCCGGGCAGGCGCGGGCCAGAGAGCTTGTCGCGATCTTGGAGGATTTCGGCGGCTTAACGGCCATCAAGGCTGCGATGAAGGCCATCGGCATCGACTGCGGCCCCTGCAGATTGCCCCTGCGGACCCTATCTGACCGGGAATACGAACAGTTTGTTGCCCGGCTGGACGAAATAGGCTTTTTCACGTACTGCTGCAAACTCGGCTCGTAATCCACTCTATGAAGGCTAAGCAAGCACAACAAACACACGGCAGGAAGGCTATACGGTGTGCGGGGCTGCTCGTTTTCGTCTTTTTGTTGTCTTTACCACCCGCCCTCGGTGCGGCAACAGGCGATCCGAATGCAAACCAACTCTACCAGTGGCGGCCGCTGCCCGATCTGCCGGAACCGATCGGCGTGGCGGGGCCTTATGCGGGCATTAGCAACGATGCTCTTATTGTGGCGGGGGGGGCACATTTCCCGGTGGCGATCTTCGAAGGTGGCACAAAAGTTTGGGTGGACGATGTCTATGTCATGGAGAGGGGAGCGAACGATGCGTTTATCTGGCACACGAGCTACAAGCTGGCTAAGCCCCTGGCTTACGGCTCTTCGGTCACTACCGACGAAGGCGTGATTTGCATAGGGGGCTGTGATGCGAACAATTTCTACAGCGATGTATTCTCTTTAACCTGGGTTGACAGCAAAATCGAGCGACGTTCCCTGCCGTCCTTGCCGAAGCCCTGCGCATTTGGCGCTGCGGCGAAACTGGGCGATACCATTTACGTCGCTGGAGGCCAGACCTCGGCTTCGGTAACTTCCGCGATGAAGAACTTCTGGTCCCTCGATCTGGCCGATCCTAAGGCCAAATGGCGGGAAATTGAGCCCTGGCCCGGCCCGGCCAGAATCTTACCCGTCGTCGCCGGGCACGATGGCTGTTTTTACCTCTTCAGCGGATGCGAGCTTCTGCCCGGCGAGGACGGCAAGGCGATGCGTCGATACCTCACAGACGCATATCGATTCAGGCCCGGTCAGGGCTGGGAGCGGGTTGCCAACTTGCCGACGCCGGTGGCCGCGGCGCCAAGCCCGGCGCCTATTTACGGAGAGTCGCACTTGCTTGTATTCGGAGGCGACGATGGCATGAACAGCAGCCGCCTCTGGGAGCTAAAAGACAAGCACCCCGGCTTTAGCCGAGACATCCTCGCCTATCATACTATCACGGATACCTGGGCCAAGATGGGGACGCTGCCCGCCGGGCACGTCACTACAACAGCGGTGGTCTGGGACAATTCGATTGTCGTGCCGAGCGGAGAAATTCGGCCCGGGATCAGGACACCGGCAATCTTTCAAGCCACTCCAGTACAGTCAAAACGACGGTTCGGAATCGTCAACTACTCGGTCCTGGGCGTCTATCTGCTGGCGCTGGTCGGCATGGGTGTATATTTTTCCAGACGCGAAAAGACGACCGAGGATTTCTTCTTGGCCGGGCGGCGAATACCGTGGTGGGCGGCGGGTATCAGCATCTTCGGCACTCAGTTGAGCGCAATTACCTTCATGGCCATCCCCGCCAAGACTTATGCGACCGATTGGGTTTACTTTCTTGCTAATATGTGCATCGTTCTGATGGCGCCGGTGGTGGTCCTTGTCTATCTTCCGTTTTACCGCAAGCTCAATGTTACGACGGCTTACGAATACCTCGAAAAGCGTTTCAATCCGGCCGTGCGATTGTTCGGCAGCGCCGCCTATATCCTGATGCAATTAGGCCGAATGGCAATCGTCATATTTCTGCCGGCTATCGCCCTGTCAACTGTGACCGGCATCAGCATCCACTCGTGCGTTCTGCTGATGGGCCTTCTGTGCACATTCTATACCGTCCTGGGCGGGATAGAAGCCGTCATCTGGTCGGACGTATTACAGGTTGTCGTCCTGCTCGGCGGCGCTGTGCTTAGCCTGATCATAATCGCTTTGAAGACGGACAACGGCTTTGCAGGAATCATCTCGACCGCCTCGGCCAATAACAAATTCCATATCGTCAATCTGACGTGGGACTGGACGACGACGGCCCTTTGGGTCGTCATCGTCGGCAATTTCCTCACCCAACTTATCCCCTACACCGCCGACCAGACGGTAGTCCAGCGATACCTCACAACGAGCGATCAAAAGCAAGCGGCCAAATCGATCTGGACCAATGCGATCCTGACCGTCCCGGCCTCGCTGATTTTCTTCGGACTTGGAACCGCGCTATTCGTTTTCTATAAGGCCAATCCCGGCTCGCTCGACCCTTCTTTGAAGACCGATGCCGTCTTCGCGTTATTTATCGTTCAGCAGCTCCCGATCGGAATTTCCGGGCTGCTCATCGCGGGCGTCTTCGCAGCGGCAATGTCCAGCCTCGACAGTTCGATGAACTCCGTCGCCACCGCCATAGTCACCGACTTCTACCGCCGAGTCAAGCCCGATTCCTCGGACGGGACACGCCTTAAACTGGCCCGGCTGCTGACTGTAATGCTCGGCGCAACGGCGACAATAGTCGGGCTGCTGATGGCTTCCTACGAAATCAAATCGCTCTGGGATCTGTTTATGAAGATTCTCGGGCTGTTCGGCGGAAGTCTTGCAGGGCTCTTTGCCCTGGGGATCTTCACCCATCGTGCGCACGGCTGGGGTGCATTGGTCGGGGCGCTGGGCAGCGCATTGGCGCTGTTCGCCGTGCAATGGTTCACCAGCATCCACTTCTTCCTCTACGGCGCTATCGGCATCGGCGTCTGCTTCGTCGGCGGCTACCTCGCCTCGCTGCTCATACCGGCAAGGCCGAAAGATACGCAAGGGCTCACAATCCACACTATCAACAAATGAAATCCTCTGCGTGTTCATCTGACGCCGCGTCAACTGCGATTTTGTGGGTGAAGACCTGCGGTAAAACCGCAGGCTAAATACAGGTTGCTTTGGCGGCGCGCCGGGGTGGTTGAATAGCTTTTTGTATCTTTGTGGCTCAATCCAAGAGTCGCGACTTTTACTTTGACGTGGTCTTCTGTTTCGATTATTCTCCAACCACTCGAACACCGAGATTGCCACGGCCTTATAATAATTCCAGTTGAAAAACGCCGATATTTCGATAGCCTGACTAAACCATAAGATTTCTGGATTCCCGCTCCCCGATTGGAGTCGAGGACAAGCTTCGCGGGAATGACAGATTCTCCATATTGCCCATTTTGTCTAAATAGTTCCTGTTGCGGAAAGCCGAAACCACAAATGTCACCCCTGCGAAGCTTGTGCCCGCGAAAGCGGGTAGCAGGGGGTCCAGAGCGAAAAAGCTGGATTCCCGCTTCCGCGGGAATGACAAACACTGTTTCCGCAACAGAAACTAAATAAATAACAAATTCCTATACTCTTAAATTAACCGGGCTTCGCCCGGGACTTTTACAATAGCCTCACTCTGTCATCCCCGCGAAAGCGGGGATCCAAGGACAAAAGACTGGATTCCCGCTTTCGCGGGAATGACAAACACTCTATATTGCCCAGCCTTGCTATTATTACAAATTCCTATACGCTCAAGTTAGTCCATTTTAATCACGGCAACATCTTCCCCACTGATCGTCAACGTTGTTTTGCCTTCCCGCCAATTCACCGCCCCTCCGCCCACCAGTTCCAGACCCTTCGTCGGCGTTTTTCCCTCCATCGTAATCGTAACCGTCCGCCGCTTCTCGCTGTCGTTGAAAACCGTAAGGTATCGCTCGCCGAACCGCTCGATATACACATGTGCATCGCTCGAATACGCCCCTGTTACCGGCTCCCACCCGGCCTCAGCCAGAAGCCTGCACAGCGGAACATACTTCTTGAACAGCCCGCGGTCCCGCTCGTAAAGCTCAGGCCGGGTGAAGTAATGTCCCTGCGAGGCATTGTGACTGAAAAATCCCGGAAACATCCCGTAAGCAAGCGACCGCTTCATATATCTTTCAACCAGCTCGTGCGAAAAATCCTCGAACCTCGTATTCATCAGGAAGCAATACGGCTTACCCTTGCACATCGCCCGGCGATAGAGCATCTCGGCATCCGACATAGGCCGCCACTTCCCGCCCGGATTCCAGTTGGTCTCGGTCCCCATAACATCAAGCAGCGGCGCCAGCCAGCAAAGCCTGATCGGCGTCGAATTGGCCATCATAAGCTTGCCCATCCCGTGAACGTCGCGCTCGATTCCGCGTATATATTCGAACGCAATCAGCCCGCGAAAGATCGCCGGCTTTCGGCTGTCTAAGGAAAACGTCAAAGGCGCCTGGGCCGCGGCAAAATGGTCTCGCCGAAAGTTGAGTTCGTCGGTTACATAACCCTCGCTCGAATCGATATACTCGCCGTCCAGATCCGCGCTGCGCTTCGAGCCGTAAAGCTTCTCGCGAAGTTCCTCATTCCACTTGTTCTTGAAATTCGTAACCTCACCAGCCACCCCCGGCATCGAGTTAATACTCCAAACGGCCCCGTCGCACCACGGCGTATTCCTCAGCCGAGCCGGAAATTGCCCCGCCTCGTCATGATAGCCGCTGCTCAGAAGCGCCTTGGCCCGCACATCGCCCTTTTCGTCGGCAAGCGGCCGCGCCTCAGCCACCGCCGCCGCCATCGTACGAGGCATCCCCTTATGCATCCGCATCCACCACGTCATCGGCTCGGTATAACGAAACGTAATAATATCGTGCTCATCGTCCCACTTCGTCTCGTTCGCACCCTCCTTAAACGCAAACCCGAAGTCCCCCCAACCCTTGACCGCACTGATCTTCGCAAAAGGCATCCACAGACCCTGCTTCGACGCTCGTCCTCGGAAATGCTCGCCGAATAACTCGTAATATCTCGCCAAAGCCGAGCGAAATCCCCATTTCGGGTCAAAATCGAATTTGCACAAACGCACCTTGGCCGTCGGCTTCTCACGTGTCAGTCCGATATCATAAGCAAGAAACAACTCCTTCGTCCCGGCATTGTACCCCACACGAAAAAACGCGGGCCGAGCCATATCAATTCCCAAGCCGGCACCCCGACCGCCGCCGCTAACAGCAGCAAAAGGATAACGCGAAAGCCGACCGTTCGCCCCGGCCCCAAAGCTCGATGTGTTCAGATACTCGCGCCCCGCCTCGACCTTGAAACTACGACGCGGATCCTGCAGCCACCGGCAATCGCCCGCCAGCGCGGGGACGGTATAGAACAAAGTAATAGCCCGATCCTTACCGCTCGTATTGGAAATCGTAACATCGTAGAAAACGCCGTCGGTGCGCCGCTGTCTTTGATACTCCAATTTGAGGCCGAGCGCCCCGCGCTCAATACCAACGAAGTCCGACCCGGCCGCCACATCGCGGACCGCGAACCCCTCTCTCGCCAAACGCACCGGCGTAACCGCAATGCCGTCGAACAGCGATGCACCGGCAGGCGGCTTCACCACACGCAACTCAGGATTGCGAAACCAGGCCTTGCCCGCATGACGTCGTAAAAGCATGTGAAAAGAAACCGACCGAACCGGCTTCTGGGGAAATACAAAAACCTGGGCCTTCTCCCAATCGCCGCTGCCCACGCTGAACGTATCGACCTGCCCCCACAACGGCGTCCCGTCCGTGTAAGTCAAATCAAGGTAGAGCGCGTAGTCGCTATTGCGGCCGCCCCCCACGCCCTCGGCCTTGCTCCACGCCGAAGCCACAATAGGTTCCGCCCTGACCTGATTCAGCCTCACCGTCTGAGACGCGCCACGCTGCACCTCGCCGTCGCCCCCGTTCTCGCATACGAATGCGTCCTCCTCCCGCTCAAACCCTTTTTGCCAAGGTCGCCATCCGTCGCCCTTGAGCAGATTCTCCCCAGCATCGCCCGCATCGAGCACCTTCTTCAAAACAACGCCGTCCGAAACTCCGGCGCCCCCCGCCTCTTGGCCACAAAGCGCCCGCCCCGACACCAACAACAACGCCAAACACAAACAACAAACTCGCTTCATAAGTCAAACCCCCAATCAAAATCAACCAAACAAGCCCCGACCGTAAACCTGTCCCCAAGGGGGGAGGGGATAATCAACGCAATACGCCCTGCCAACTCGGCGCCACCAACTACCGCCCACCATAATACCTCAATCCCACACCCTGTTCCAACTCAAAAAAAAACGCAAAATCCGTCGTCTTGGCGGTTGGATTCGGCCCGCCTATCTGGTATATTAACAAAAGTTGATTTCGCAGGCGATCTTATAAGCCTCTGAAAGGGAAACATCATATTTAGGAGAAGTAGCATGATTAGGAAATCGAG
>JAUVXL010000160.1 GCA_030603595.1 Sedimentisphaerales bacterium
GAGCGGAGCAGGGCGGGATATTGGGGTAAGTCTTTGTGGCATAGGAGGCTGGGTTGGTTTCTGGGTTTTGGAGATTGGGTTTGTTTTGCGTAAAAAGTTTGATTTGTCGAGGGCGCTTTACATTTGTAGAGGCGTGGTAAGGTGGGGTGGATGGGTGGATGGGGCGGTTGGGATTGCGGCGGGGGCGGAAGTTTTGTTTTGGTCGGTGGTGACCTCCGGCATCCGCCACGGGCGGACCAGGGGTAAACGGGGCGGTGGGGTGTTGGGTATTTTGTGGCGGTATTTCTTTGGTTTCTTGGGTTTTTGGGCGTGTGGATTGGGGCTTGGCGGACGTTCGGTTTTGGGGATTTTGAGGGTTTGAACGGAATTGGTGTTTAGTAGCGATGTTTTTAGCGTCCTAATAGGGGTTGTATCCTTAGTTTAATGGGTATTGTACCATATTTGAAGTTAGATGTCAAGTGAAAAACAGCCCCGGAGGTGGCTGAAACTCGAAATTCTAAGCACGAAATCCGAAACAAATTCGAAATCTGAATGTTCGAATGAGCAAAACGAGGTCAGGGGGGCTTAGAGGGACGTAAGATTCCGCCCCGCCTTGGCGGACTTGCAGCGCGGGCGGACTTGCAGCATGGGGGGATGGAGGCGCAGAAACTCGAAATCCGAATATCGAAATCCGAGACAAATTCAAAGCACGAAGGCTCGAATGTTCAAAACGAGGATAGGGGCGGAGGATAGAGAGAGGGTGTTAAAATGGGGTCCCTTAGAGGGACGTAAGATCATGGGGTCCCTTAGAGGGACGTAAGATCACTGCCTTAGAGGCAGGTAAGATCACTGCCTTATAGGCAGGTAAGATTATGCGTGGATGAGTATATGGGTGGATGAGAGAATGCGGAAAGCGGAGAGGGGGTGTTAAAATGGGCAAGTTGGATGGTTTGTATATTTTCAAAATTGAGTTGGAAGGGTTGAGTTTTTGAGATGGATTTGATATTCTATTTGGAAAGCGGCCCAGCGGGGACGTGTCGGGATAGCTGGGCAAGGATATAAAATGTTATCTGGATGCAAGACGCGAAAGCGGGTAGATCTGGAAACCATATAAAGAGAAGTTGGTCTCAGAGATGAAAAACCACATCCAAAGAGCATTGACTGCCAAGCGAGAGTCGAAGTATGTCGATTTCAAGGCCAGTGTGGACTTCTCGGAATCCGGTGCATGGTGTGAGATCGTGAAGGATATCATTGCGATGGCGAACTCCGGTGGCGGTGCTCTTCTCATCGGGCTGGATAACAAGGGCATCCCAACGGGTTTCGACCCCACGCCGGTTCTCGACGTTGATGAAGCTGTAATGACCGATCAAATCCAGAAGTACACCGGTGTGCAATTCGACGCTTTCACAATTTCAGAAGAGAGCAAATCAGGCAATCGCCTTGCGGCGATTCTTGTTGAAGGGGGATCCATTCCGATCATTTTCACGAAACCGGGTACATACGCTGTCAGCGACAAGAAGCAGAAGACCGCATTCTCTGCTGGCACTGTGTACTTTCGTCACGGCGCAAAGAGTGAACCTGGTGACACAAACGATCTTCGCAAGGTCGTTGAGAGGCAGGTTGAGTCCATAAGACAATCATGGCTCGAAGGCGTGCGCAAAGTCGTCAACGCCCCTCAGGGGAACCAAGTCTACACATTTCCGTCAGGTGTTCAGGTATGTGAGTCTGCATCTTCGGATGCTCGGGCTATCCGGGTCGTCGACGATCCGGATGCCCCTGCATATCGCAAGCTTGATTACGACCTTACGCACCCGTTTCGCCAAAAGGAGGCTATTGCGGAAATCAACGGAGGGTTAGCAGACAGAACGACCATCAACTCCTTTGACATTCAGTGCATCAACCGTGTGTATGAGGTCTGGGATAAAGAAGATCTCTGTCACTGTCCCCTGTATTCATCCAGGCAGTATTCACGAGAATACGTCGTCTGGGTAATCAGTCAGTATCGGCGGGATAGCGAGTTCTTCCAGAAGACCAGAAAGACAGACTATGAACAAAAACGCTAGAGGCCAACAAATGCATGGACTCCTACAAATCAACCCGCGCGAAAGCGGATATATCTGGAAACCATATAAACAGAAGTTGGGAGACAAACCATGAATGAGATTTACAAAGAGAAAGAGTTTGAGGCGGTAAAGCTGCGGTTTGAGAATCAGACCGAACAACTGTACCGGATGACAATGATTGACCTGCGGATCTTCTCAGGATTCATCACTCTACAGCTAGCACTGGGGGCATGGTTAGCCAAAAATCCTGAAGCCTTTTCATGGAAAGTGAAGCCTGGACTTTTCGTCATTGACTTCGGCCTTGTCTGTGTTGCGGCCGCGCTTCTTCGCAACAACGCACTCCGAAGAAAGGAAGTTGCTGCAGTTGTCGGCAATTGCGCGAAAGCACTGGGATACAAGACTCCTGGCGCATTCCTCGAAGCCGATCCGTTGGACGTCAAGATGGAGATGCGACTCTGGAAGAATTACTACTACTGGGGCATTGCCATCAGTCTGATTGGGGTATTCTTGGTATTGGTATGCGCCAGCTGAGTTTCTTGAGCGTAGTTGGGCTGAGGGCGGGGGCGGCGTGTTATTTGGAAGGAAGAGGCGAAAGCGGGTATATGTGGAGACCATATAAATAGAAGTTAGGCGGCAAAGATGGATCCCCGGCAACTATACGCAGATAGTCGCATGTTGGGCGCATGCGTATATTGTGGCGGGCCAGCGGAGACGCGGGATCACATACCGTCGCGAGTACTGCTGGACGAACCGTTTCCCGAGAACCTTCCGGTTGCCGACTGCTGCGAGACTTGCAATGCCGGGTTCTCAGTCGATGAACAGTATCTCGCATGTTTCATTGACTGCGTGATTGCCGGTTCCACATTGCTCAGCGACTATCTCGCATGTGAAGTTGGGTTAGGGCGAGTACGAGGGTTGAGATTAGGGCCATTAGCTTTATTGTTGAGAGGGTTCTGTTTGACATGGTTACTCTACGGTTACGCTTTTTGCGAGGTTTCTTGGTTTATCGACATCGTGTCCTCTTATTACTGCGGCGTGGTATGCGAGTAGCTGGAGAGGGAGTACTGTTAGCAGGGGCTGGAAGATTTCGGGTGTTTTTGGGACTGTGATCAGGTGGTCGGCGTGTTTTTTGATGTTCTCATCGCCTTCGGTCGCGACGACGATTGTCCTGCCGCCGCGTGCTCGGACCTCTTCGATGTTGCCCATGATCTTGTCGTATTGGGGTCCTTCTGTTGCGACGAATACTGCGGGTATTCCGTTTACGATGAGTGCTATCGGGCCGTGCTTCATTTCTGCTGCGGGCAGGCCCTCGGCGTGGATGTAGCTTATTTCCTTTAGCTTGAGGGCGCCTTCGAGCGCGACGGGGTAGTTGAAGCCCCTGCCGAGGAAGAGCCAGTTTTCTTCGTTGGCGTTTGCCGAGGCGATTTGCCTGATGTGATCGGACTTATCGAGTATCGATTGTATTTTTTCCGGTATCAGGGAGAGCTCTTCGATGTATGTATCCGCTTCATGGCTGCTGATGTGCCTTCTTCTGCCGAGTTCGATAGCGAGCATTGCGAGGACTGTCACCTGTGCGGTGAATGCCTTTGTGCTTGCGACTCCGATTTCGGGTCCTACGTGGAGGTATATTCCTGCGTCGGTGGCTCTTGCGATGGATGAGCCGACGACGTTGACGATCCCGAGTACTGTGGCGCCTCGCTCTTTTGCCTGCTCGACTGCTGCGAGCGTGTCTGCGGTTTCTCCGGACTGGCTTATCGCGATGACTACTGTTCGGTCTTCGATAATTGGGTTGCGGTAGCGGAATTCGCTGGCGTATTCTGTTTCCGTGGGTATGCGCGTCAACTGCTCGAAGATGAATTCTCCTACGAGTCCAGCGTGGAAGGCGGTTCCGCAGGCTGTCATGATGAGTCGTTTTGTTCTGGTGAGTTCTCGGAGGTATGAGGCGATTCCTCCGAGCTTGATCCGGTGGCTGTCGCGGTCGATTCGTCCTCCCATACAGGTTGTCAGTACGTTTGGCTGCTCGAAGATTTCTTTTAGCATGTGGTGCTCGAAGCCGCCGAGCTCGATTTGTTCGAGGGAGAATTCAATTTCCTTGAGGTCTTTTGCGACGGTGACGTTTGCTATTGTTTTTGTGTGGAAGGTATCGCCGGTGACGGTGACCATTTCATTGTCGGCGAGATATATTGCCTGTGTTGTGTGCTCGACGATTGCTGCTGCGTCTGAGGCGAGGATGTATTCGTTGCTTCCGATGCCGAGGATAAGCGGGCTGCCCTTTTTAGCGCCGATCATTGTGTCGGGGAAATCGGAGCAGAGTATTGCGAGTCCGTAAGTTCCGTGGATTTCCCGCAGCGCCTTCTGCACCGCCCATTCGAATTTATTGGCTCCGGGGTCTTCATCTTCGTTGGCGTAGAACCAGCCGATCAAGTTTGCGACGACTTCGGTGTCTGTTTCGCTGGCGAAGCGGACGCCTTCGTTTTGGAGCCAGGTTTTTAGTGTCGCGTAGTTATCGATGATTCCGTTGTGCACGACGGCAATTTTCCCGGTGTAGCTGAGGTGCGGGTGTGCGTTTGTCGTATTCGGCTGGCCGTGCGTTGCCCATCGGGTGTGCCCTATGCCGAGAGTGTCGGTATCTGTGGGCGAATCGAGGATTTCCTCGAGCGCGCTGATTCTGCCTTTGGTTTTCTGTATTCTTATTGCGCCCGACGCCAAGAGTGCTACTCCTGCGGAGTCGTAGCCCCGATATTCGAGTCGTTTTAGGCCTTCAACGAGAATCGGCTGGGCGGCTTTCTTGCCGAGATACGCTACTATGCCACACATTTAGACGTTCCTCTAATTAAGTATAATCCAAAGAGTTTAATCGGCATGAAACGGCAGCATCATAACGTGAAACAGATCCGTATTAAACACGTTAGATCATTTTCCTGCTTTGATTATTAGTTTACCGGTTGGGAGTTTTTGCGGCAAGGGATTCGTATAGGGTTGGTATTACTATTAGAGTCAGTAAGGTTGAGGAAACGAGTCCTCCTATTACTACGATTGCGAGCGGTCTTTGGACTTCGGAGCCTGTTCCTGTGGTTATCACGAGTGGGAGCAGGCCGAGTGCGGTTGTGATTGTTGTCATTAGTACGGGCCTTAGCTTCGACGCGCAACCTTCGATGACGGCCTGTCTCAGTTCGAGGCCTTTTGCCCTGAGGTGCTCGAATCTTGAGATCAAGACGAGGCCGTCGGTGAGGGCTATGCCGAAGAGTGCGATGAATCCGATTGAAGAGGGGATGCTGAAGTTTTCTTTGAAGAGTGCAAGTGCGAAGACGCCGCCGACCAACGACAACGGTATGTTGAGCATTATTAGAAGGACGTTTTTGAAGGAATTGAACAGGCCGTAGAGCATTATGAGGACCAGGAACAGGGTGATGGGGATGACGATGGCGAGGTTTTTGGCGACTACGCGCCAGTTTTTTGGCAAAATGGACATTTGGGGGATTTTGTCCTTGACATGTTGTTGGGGGGAGTGGTAAATTAGGGTAGGTAATTGGAGTTGAATGTGATGATTGCAGCGGCCTGGGGGTGGTGTTATTTACCTCCGGGTGAGGACGAGAGGTCTTGGAGTAGGGATATGTTGGCAAGCGGCTGCAGCGGGGCTAATAATCGGCGGGGATTGTCTAAAGAAAAAAAAGCAAGAATTCCGATAATTATCTTGTCGGGGCTGCTTTTTGATTGTATTTTGCTCTTTCATAAAGCTCCCGGTGAGGGGGCTGAGAGACAACAACTCGATTTGGAAAGGATGTCCGATTTGGTCGAGTGGCGGGATATTTTGCGAACGTCGGGTACTCTACAGCGGAGGATATACCGGTCTGAACCAATTTTGCACAGAGAGTCTGCGCAAGTCCTTATATCTATAATTCATTTTTTTAGGGAGAAACACAAATGTACGGAAAATGGAGAATTTTGACGTTAGTCGCTGTGCTCCTCGCGTTGAGCGCCGGTAAAGCCCGGAGTGAAATTGTGACGATACGGATTGACGGAGAAGTGTCATACGTGGACAGCTACAGCACGGTACTGAATGACCTGTTCGTTGTTGGGGATCCCGTCAGCGGCGAATATGTGTATGAGGCCGGTTCGGGACCCGGTAATACAAGAACGGGAGTAGGCGATTACTGGTTTCGCACTGAACCCTACGGGATCAACTTGACGGTGGGCGACTTTACAATTCAAAGTGACCCGGACAACCTTGAGTTTCTTATTGAAGTGGTCAATGATCATCATGGTATTGATGCGTACGCCGTGATGAGCTACAATAACTTGCCTTTGTCAACTGGACTTTTAGTTGATATGATCAGTTGGCAGCTTATCGATTACTCTGGGACTGCGCTCTCCGGCACCAGCCTCTTGGGCGAGGCGCCCGTCCTCAGTGATTGGCCCGATGAGCCATGGATGGAGGTTTCTTTTGGCGATAGAGGCAATACAGCCATTACGGTCAGTATAGAGGCAGTTACACATATACCCGAACCAGCAACGGTTCTATTGTTGAGTTTAGGTGGCCTCGCTATGCTCAGAAGAACAGGACGATAAACATTTACTCATCTCATTGCTGGGTTGCATACGTCAGGTTTATTATATCGCCTGTCCCGAGTTCTGCATGCGCATTTCTCCCCCAGACCCAGATTCTGTTTTGGTTGTCTATCGCCAGAGAGTGCTCAAAACCTGCGTCTATGTACACTATTGTGGCGACTTCGTCCAGGTATGTAGGTTCATCGTCGAATTGGACTCTGGCTGGAGTTGACTCCATCTCAGAAGACCCAGAGCTTCCATTACCCAACTGGCCAAATCTGTTCTTCCCCCATGCCCAAACACGGTTGCCATTGACGGGATCGTTCTCGAGGGCGAGTACATGGTGATTTCCTGCGGATATGGCAATAATATGTTTGTTGTAGAACGTGGGTATCTCTTTTGCTTTGGTTTCATACGCAGGAGTAAAACTACCTTGCCCCAGTTTGCCGAAATCGTTGTTACCCCAGGCCCAGACCTCGCCATCCCAATCCAGGGCAAACGAAGCACCGTCGGTTCCATCCACATCGTTAGATGCCAGACCGCTGCATACGGTGACATCAACCACGTTCTGCAAGTCCCCTCCGGCGTATTTTCCGACCTTTACCGGTTCATCACTGTCAGTAGTTGAACCGTCTCCCAATTGACCGTAGTCGTTGATGCCCCACGTCCAAACATATCCACAGTCGGTCGTGTTGTCCACTGCTATAGAGTGGTAGATACCGGCGTCAATATCGACAATATCCTCGAGGTAATCGCCGCCTTGTACGCCGCCAACGACCTTTACTGGAGTAGTCTGGTAGTCGTCCACACCTCGAGTATAATCACCACCACCTACTGACTCTCCGTTACCCAACTGTCCGTAGTTGTTATACCCCCATGCCCAGACGGTTTTGTCTGATGCGAGGGCCATTGAGTATTCACCGCTTCTTCCGGCTGCTACCTGGACGATATTCTCGATATAGTCGGTACCGGTAGTCATATCGCCATTTTCCACCTGGACCGGCGCTATTGCCGCTGCATCAATCGCAGTACCGGAGTCGCCGATTTGCCCTTTGCTGTTCGGCGGCCTTTTCTATTGCATAAGTTGCGCGTCTGATGCCCGCCTGGTTACGATCGAACATTGGGATCGGGATAGCCAGGCCGATGATGAAGGCGGTATCGTCACCTTCGTTTAGCTGCGCCAGGCCCCCCTTTATCGTCATGTCTGAGGTTGCCTTGGCTTTTTCGAGGTCGAAAGCGGCGCGATACTTCTGCCTTTCGATTGTCCAGCGTGCGATATCGGGGTTTTGCCGGACGCGGGATATGAGGTCATTCGGTTCGGGGACGGGGGGAACTTCGTAGAATTGGCCTGTGACGCCGTCGAATGCGGCGGTAGAGGCGCCCCATGCCGCTGCCAGTCGGGTCCCGGCTGATTTGAGGACCCGGGAGGCGCGCTGCGATTGTATTTGCATGGTCGATAGGGCGACTTTGGCTTTGGTTTCTTTTAGCGGGGAGTCCTTGCCTGCGCTGACTCGCTGGGCGACGGCGGAATGAGTCTGATCGGTCAGGCGAACCATCTCGCGGGATAGAGCGAATTTTTCCTGCGCTGCAAGCACATCGAGGAATGCTGCGGCCACCCGGCTGATAACGTCGAGGCGTTTTGCGCGGTAGTCCCAATGCGCGAGTTGCTTTTCGAGTGTTGCCAGGTGGATTCGCTTCGAGCGCTTCTGTGCAAGCTCGATGAATTGGCCGACCTGGATGGATGCTTCGGAAGAGTTGAATCCGTGCCGCTGCCCTGTTCCGCCGAACTCCTCAACTTCAATCTCAAGCTCTGGGTTGGGCAGCAGTGCGGCCTGCATCTGGTTTGCCTCGGCGGTGTGGATGTCCCAGGAGAATGCCCGAAGCTGCGGGCTGTTGACGAGGGCGTATGCGATTGCGTCGCGCAAGGTGATTTGGCCTTCGGGCTCCTTCGCTGTTGGCGGCGCTATGGTTGGCGGGTCGGCGGGCTGCGAAATTGCGGCGGCGGGTCTCTCGCTCGCCGCAGCAGGGCGATAATCCCCGGCGCAGCCGGGGATTAGAATGACCGACAGAACGATGAGAAACGTCAAGAATCTCGTAAGCATAGAATTAGTCCTAATAGTGTTTAAGAGTCCTTGCGGAACATAGGGGCCGAGGCGGCGCAGAAGCGACGTCGGCTCTTATTCAAAAACGCAGCATAAAGACGGAAATGATGTGCTTAGCAGATCAAATCAGCAGGATTAGTGATTCGAGGGGGGTAAAGTAGGGGGGCGATGGATCAAGCTCCGGGAGCGAGAGAGACTGTGATGAATCGGCGGCGCTGTCGGTTGCGAGACCAACTGCAGTCCAGGTCGCCGGTGCGATATTGGCTCGGTAGGGCTTTTTGGCAGCGACAGCCGGGCCGATGTAGAGGGGAACGTCCAGGCAATCGCCGCAATCGTCGGTCGATGAGAATCCGTTCTCAGCCGAGGGCGGGGAGGCCTCATCGCAGTGACCGGAGGGGGATTTGACACAGTTGCTGTCGGCGGCGGCTTCTATTGCTGCGTGACCGCTCTGGGCATGGCAAATGACGGCCATATCCAGACCGCCGCCGATGAGCAGGCAGCAAACCATCATACTCAAGCAGATGCTGCGAATTGTGCGTTTGAATCTCATTTTGGGCATTTGCACCTGTTTGGCCACTCCAGGGCCTTAATTCACCGACCAGCGAAGTCTGATCTCTTAATCAAATGAGGTGTCTATCCAAGACAAATACATTATAGCACAGAATAAGTCTCAATTCAAGAAGAATCTACGCCTTTTGGTCAGGCGATGTTCGCAGCAAATTGTCTGGGGGTCATAGAGTGTATCAGATTATCTTATTTGACGAATGTGGCTTTGTGCTGTTAAATCGGGGTTATGATTGTTGTTATCGATTATAATGTTGGTAATGTTAAGAGCGTTTGCAACGCATTTCGGTATATCGGGTGCGATGTTGAGCTTAGCTGCGATGCTGAGGCGATTCGGGATGCGCAGGGGCTTGTTTTGCCGGGCGTGGCGGCTTTTGGGTATGCCGTTAGTGCGTTGGGTTCCACGGCCGAGTTGGTCAAAGAGGTCGCCTTGGCGGGCAAGCCGCTGTTGGGGATTTGTGTTGGGTTTCAGATGCTGTTCGATCAGAGCAGTGAATATGGGCGGCACGAGGGATTGGGGCTGATTGGCGGGCAGGTGGGTCCGATTCCGGCGGGGCGGGTGATTCCGCATATGGGCTGGAATCTGGTCGATCTGCCGAGCGATGTGGATTTGTTCGCGGGGATGGGGGATGCGAGGCATTTTTACTTTGCGCATTCGTTCTGTGCGGAAGTGGCCGACGAGGAGGCGACGGTTGCATATACGGATTACGGATTTGAGCTTGCGGCGTTTGTGCAGAAGGGCAATATTTACGGGACGCAGTTTCATCCTGAGAAAAGCGGCAAGTGGGGGCTGGAGGTGCTGCGCAATTTTTATAATATTTGCGAAAAGGGTGGTCGCCACTAAGGCGCTAAGACACGAAGAAAACCATGAATTCCAGAAATTTAGACACGGATTAACTTGGAGCAGCATAGCCGCAACCAAAAGGAGATTTGAACCACGAAGGCACGAAGAGCACGAAGAAAAACAAAAGATATAATCACTGATTACGCTGAAGACGCGGATTAGAAAGAGAAACAAGCAAAAGTTTAAAGGCACA
>JAUVXL010000114.1 GCA_030603595.1 Sedimentisphaerales bacterium
GAAATGCCTTTCTGCTTATTGCACATTGACGTGATGGGTTTTTTGATAACGCCATTGTAAGCGATCCAAAGAGGTATTTCGAGCCTTTTTATTAATCATATCGTGACACACATTCACAAATCACGCTTGTATAAAGTCTAGCTGCAAAGCGGTTGGGTGGGCGGTGTGTGCTTGCCTCCGAGATAGATGAGAAGCTGCGGGAAACGTACAAGGCGAACTTTGGAATCGATGTACAAGGTGACATCCGAGATATCGATCCGAAAGATGTTCCACGTCATGACTTGCTGTGTGCGGGTTTTCCCTGTCAGCCCTTTTCGAAGGCTGGGGAGCAAATGGGCTGGAAGGACGCCGTGCGAGGGACGGTCTTCTTCAACATCTTAGAGATACTGCGGCATCACCAGCCGGAGTTTGTAGTCTTAGAGAATGTTGCACACTTTGTCCGACACGACGAGGGCAATACATACGCCAAAGTGAAGGCTGCTTTGGAGAACTTGGGATACGATGTCAGACATGCACAACTCTCGCCAGATAGATTCGGCGTCCCACAGATTAGGGAAAGAATGTACATGGTTGGACGGCTCGGGGGGCTGAACGGATTCAAATGGCCTGAGACGCAAACCAAAGGAGCCGAGCTTTCAATACGAGATGTCCTTGAGGAGAGTCCTTCGGATGCTGTGGGGTTGAGTCAGCAGGTCAGGGAGTGCCTTGAGACGTGGCAGGAATTCCTCGAATTGTTTCCTACGCAAGAGCAACTGCCTTCCTTTCCCATCTGGAGCATGGAGTTCAAAGCAACGTATCCCTATACGCAGGATTCTCTGTACAAAGTTCCGTTACGAGGGTTGCGCAAGAGTCGGGGCTGCTTCGGCAAGAGTCTGAATACATGGTACAGACAGCAGATCCTCGATCGCGTACCGAGCTATGCTCGCGGGGAAGATGGGGTCTTTCCTGGTTGGAAGCAGCAGTTCATCCGACAGAACCGGCGGCTCTACAGAAAGCATCTAAAGTGGATAAACCCATGGCTCCCAAAGATAGGGGCGTTTCCGCCGAGCCTGCAGAAGCTTGAATGGAACTGCAAGGGAGAGGAGCGAGATATATGGAAATATGTAATTCAGTTCAGAGCATCCGGCGTAAGAATTAAACGGGCAACTACCGCTCCATCCCTTGTTGCAATGACCACGACGCAGGTGCCGATTGTTGCGTGGGAGAGGCGATATATGACCGTTCGAGAATGTGCGAGATTACAGTCGATGGATGAATTAAAGCATTTGCCAACTGGGGCAGCGGCAATGGCCGCGCTTGGAAATGCCGTGAATGTGAAAGTTGCAGGGCTTGTTCTTGAAAACCTCTTAAAGGGGTCGTAGTGCTATCACGTCGCGCAAGACTCCGTCCGGGAAGTTGACCGGGAACCGGATTCCTGATAGCCATAGAAGCTACTGGGTAGAAAAGCTTGGGAAGAACGTGGCGCGCGATAGGCGCAATCTGCGCAAGTTGCGAAGGCTTGGCTGGAAAGTGCTCGTCGTCTGGGAATGCCAGACCCGTGATCTAAGCAAACTCACCGCAAAACTCGATGCATTTTTATCCGCATAGAGTCCTTGTAATTGGCTCCATGTTTTTCGAGCGGTCGCTGGGGCCTGTTGTATGCTGGGTGTTGGTGCTGCAAAACGTGTTGGCATTGGCTTGGCGATTCGAGTATTATGTTTGTGGTGGTTCGTTTAAGAATAAGGAGTTGCAAATGGGCGCAATGAAGAATTTGCCGATGCTTATATTTCTGGCGGGTGTGTTGAGTTCGCTGTGCCCCGCCAAAGACTATCCTTATCGTTGGGTTTATGTATCTCGGTCGCTGCGGAGCGATAAGGATGTGGCCGATGTAAAAGGGATAGCCGAGACGGCGTCGGGGCATGGGTTGAATGGGATGGTGTTGTCTGCGGGGCTGGACAGGCTCGACAAGCAGCCTGGCGACTATTTTGCGAGGCTCGAACAGGTCAAGCGGATATGCAAGGACAATAAGATTGAGATAATCCCGATCATTTTCTCGGCGGGGTACGGGGGCTCGGTTCTTTCTTACGACAGGAACCTGGCGGCGGGGATACCTGTTAAAGATGCCGTGTTCCTTGTCGAGGGGGCAAGGGCGCATCTGGTTCGGGAGGAATCTACAAATATCGAAAACGGCGGGTTCGAGGAATACAAAGGCGACCGAATGGCGGGCTATAGGTTTCACGATCGGCCGGGCGAGGTTTCGTTTGTTGATAAGCAGGTCTTTCATGGCGGGAAGGCGTCGTTGCGGTTCGAGAATTTCGGCAAGTATGAGCATGGGCACGCACGCGTGATGCAGGAGATAAAAGTCCGGCCGCACCGCTGCTATCGAATAACCTGCTATGTTAAGACGGACTCGCTCGAGCCGGACGGTTCGTTTCGGATACAGGTTTTGACGGCGGGCGGGCGGAGCCTGGCGCCGTGGGACCCGAGAGTTCCGGGCACGTCGGACTGGCGGAAGGTCGTTATGGGGTTCAACAGTCTCGAATACGATATGGTGCGGATATATCTCGGGGCGTGGGGCGGTAAGTCCGGGCGTTTCTGGGTGGATGACCTCAGTATCGAAGAGGTCGGGCTGCTTAACGTGCTGCGGCGGGAAGGGACGCCGGTAACGGTCAAGAGCGAAGAAAACGGCGCGATCTACGAGGAAGGCCGGGATTTTGCCGCTATAAGCGATCCGCGGCTGAACTTTCGATTTGATCACGATGGGCCTTCGATGAAGATACTGCCGGGCGGCAGGATTAAGGACGGCGAGCGATTGAAGGTGAGCTATTATCACGGGATGGGTGTGAATAGGGGGCAGGTGACGGTTTGTATGTCCGAGCCGAAGGTTTATGAGATTTGGGGCAGGCAGGCGGAGTTGATTCAGAGGCATCTTGCACCGAAGAAATGGCTGCTGAGTATGGATGAGGTCCGGGCCGGGGGCGGATGCGAGGCGTGCAAAGGGCGCGGGATGACGATGGGACAGATTTTAGGCGATTCCTTAACGAGACAGGTTCGGCTGATCCGCAACGTGAATCCGAAGGCTGAGGTTCTGACGTGGTCGGACATGCTCGATCCGAACCACAATGCCCACGGCGACTACTACCTCGTTGACGGCGATTTTACGGGGTCGTGGAAGTACGTTCCCAAGGATTTGGTCATTTTTTGCTGGTATTACAATAAGCGCAATGAGAGCTTGAAGTTTTTCTCAGGCCTGGGTTTTGCGACTGTTGCAGGGGCTTACTACGACGGTGATACATTGGAGAATCCAAAGGGCTGGCTTGAGACTCTGGAGCGCACGCCGGGTGCACGCGGGATAATGTACACGACGTGGAAAAACAAATATGAACTGCTGGGGCCATTTGGGGACCTTGTAAGCGGTAAAGGAAACTAAGGATTTATGAAGGAGCTAATGCCATGAACAACACAAAGATAAGTTTGGCAATTTGTAGCGGGCTGTTTGCACTGTTAATCGGGGCGCAGAGCGCGTTTTGTGCGGACGATGGATTCAAACCGCTTTTCCCAGGCGATAGCCTCGATGGGTGGAAGATTAGCGATTGGTCGGACCTGACTACCCCGCAGAAGGTTGCGGGTACGCCCTGGCGTATGGCCGATGGTGTACTCTACGGCCTGAATAAGCGGACGTGGATTATCTCGCCGGATGAGTACAGCGATTTTGTGCTCAAATTAGAGACTAAGGTTACTCGCGGCAGTAACGGGGGGATAGGGTTGCGGTTTCCTCCGCACGGCGACCCTGCATACACGGCGATGGAAATTCAGGTGGTCGACTCGGGGGCTTATTATAGCGACAACTCCCGGCCGAACCAGCGGACCGGGTCGGTTTATGATGAGATTGCTCCGAGTAAGGAAGTCGTCAAGCCGGTCGGCGAGTGGAACTCCTGGGAGATCACGGCCAAGGGCAGCCGGGTTACGATTGTGCTCAACGGCGAGAAGATAATCGATGTCGATATGTCAAAGGAGACCAAGGCTCGCCAGCAAAGGGCCCCGGCTTTGGCGAAGCGGCCTATCAAGGGGCATATCGGCTTTCAGAATTTGAACGGCTCGATTACGCTGCGGAATATTACGATAAAGAACCTCGATGAGGGCGATGCGGAATTCACGCCGCTGTTTAACGGGCGGAATCTCGACGGCTGGGTGAACGTTAGCTGTGCGCCGGAGACGTGGACGGTCAAGGACGGGATGATTTACTGCACGGGCATCCCCACGGGCGTGATGCGGACTGAGAAGATGTATGAGAACTATATTCTCGAATTGGAGTATCGTCATATTAAAAAGGGTGGTAATGCGGGTTTGTTCGTTCATTCGGATCCGATCACCGCTCCGGGCCAGCCGTTTACCCGCTCGATTGAAGTGCAGATACTGGACGGACGCAATACCGAGAACTACACGAGTCACGGCGACATATTCGGTATTCACGGTGCGACGATGAAGCCGGACAAACCTCATCCGAATGGGTGGATGCGGTCTCTGCCGAGCGAGAGGCGGGCTAAGCCTGCGGGACAATGGAATCATTACCGCGTGGAGTGTCGGGGCGGAGCCATTGCGCTTGCGGTGAACGGGAAGGTCGTTACCCGCGCTCATGATGCCAATCCTCGGAAGGGATATATTTGCCTGGAATCGGAGGGCGGGCAGGTGTATTACCGCAATACCCGGATTCGCCGTCTGCCGAGTTCTAATCCGCCCGCCCGGATGGTTGCGAAGAGGGCTCAGGGGTATCGCATACTTTATAACGGGCTGGACCTTCGGGGATGGAAGACGCCGAAGGGACACGAGGGGCATTGGCGGGCGAAGGACTGGGTGCTCGATTACGACGGCAAGAGCGAGGCCGAGGGCGATAAATGCCTATGGACGGAGGATGAATTCGAGAACTTTTCGCTTATTGTTGACTGGCGTCAGCCTCGCCAAGCGAAGGCACAGCAAACGCCCCTGATATTGCCGGACGGCAGCGAGGCGCTCGACACCGAAGGCAAGCCAAAAACGGTTGAAGTTAAGGACGCCGGCGACAGCGGGATATATATTCGCGGCACGTCTAAGAGCCAGATCAATATCTGGAACTGGGCGTGCGGATCGGGCGAGATATGGGGGTATCGCACGGACAAGAACATGCCGGCCGAAGTGCGAAGGGCCGCGACCCCGCTTCTCAAGGCGGACAATCCGCCGGGGCGGTGGAACCGGTTCGTCATTACGGCGATCGGAGATACGGTGACGGTTGTGCTTAACGGCAAGACGGTTATCAAAGAGGCGAAGCTGCCCGGAATACCGAAGAAGGGCCCGATTGCACTGCAGCATCATGGGGATCCGATTCAGTTTGCGAATATTTATGTTAAGGAACTGGATTGACGCTGCTTCTTCGATGTTATGGTGTGCGGTGCACACCTTACCTGGCTTTGACACGGACTAACACCGTCTTTGCATATCTGGATTCCTGCCTGCGCAGGAATGACAGCGTTACGCAGGAATGACAGCGTTACGCAGGAATGACGGCGCTGCGCAGAAATGACAGGGTTGAGTCACAGTTGGTAGAGCATTTTTAGGGATTGCTTTATTACCATACCGGCTGCCTGTGGTGCGAAGGGGCTGGTTCGGACTTCGTAGCCGCCTTCTTTGTACATGTCTTTTGTCGGGAGGTAGCCGGCGGCGCCGTTGCAGTGGGTGATTACAAATGTATGCTTGAATGGCGAGGCCGCCTTTATTGCCATCCCGATTTCAGTGCACATCTCGCAGCCGAAGCCGATGAAGGCAATATCACCTGCGCGAGCGGCCGTAATGTTCAGGTAAGTCGTTTTATCGTTAGAGTTATCGTCGGGCTTCTTGGGCAGGGCTAATTTGATGAAGGCGGTCTCGATTTTGCCGGCGGGGGATGTCTGTTTGATGTTGCGATAGACGTGGACGACTTCTTCGCCGAGCAGCGTCCCCAGCAATACGGGTTCGGGGATCCACCCGGATTCCGTATTGAATTCCGGAAGGATTCTGTACCAGGGATCGATGTCACCGGAGGCGCCGGCAAAGGCGGGGGCAATGAGGTCGGGGCCGAGGATCTTCTCGACGAACTGCTCGGCCAGTCCGAGGACGTCGCCGCTTATCCGGTAGTTCTTGGGTCCGAGGGCGGTGGCGTGAGTTGCGTAGTCGAACAGGACGGCGACAGGAGCGCCGTCGGCATTGGCGATTTTGGCGACGAGGACCTGCTTATCGGTAGGCCCGTATGGATTGCGTCCTAATTTGATGGCCTCTTTAGGCCAGCCGGCGCCGTCCAGCCGCACTTCACGGCGGTTGCATCCGACGGGTGAATAGCCGATGCCGGCGCCGATGCGGACCGGGGCCGTCGAATCGAGCGCCTCAGCGATTACCCTGATTAACTTGCCTTCCAACGTCTTGGTGTATTTGAGATTGTTTTCGTGGCCTTTGTCTTTGTCCAGAGTCAGGGTTGGTGCGCTATGGGTATGTATGCCGGTGAGGAATAGCTCGTCCGGCTGGAGCTTGAACTTCGCAAGGATTGTCTTGCGAAATTGCTCGGCCGTTCCGCCGTAGAATCCGAGGAGGTCTGTCGAAACGAGCACGAGACGTTTGCCGTTGTTCTCGAATGCGACAACTCTTGCGGATAATGGATCGTGCACGCCCTTTGATAAATCCTTTCGGCTGCCATAGCCGGACAGCGTTACCGGCTCTTTCGGCGTGATGTCGATCCGGGCGACGCCTGCGTGCAAGACGTCGGCGGATTCCTGCGCCTCGATGTTGAACGACGCAAGAAGGAGGAACATGATAGCAGCAAGAATCCACCTGTGAGTAATAGTTGGCTTTGTTTGCATAATGATTACCCTGCCTTTGCGGTGCGCTGTTTGAGGATGTACGTGGCGATATTTTGGACTGTGTCGAGCCATATTCCGTTTTTCGGATCCTTGGCATATTCGCACAGTGCCCTTATGGTGGTCGAACTGGTAACCAGTCGGCCGTCTTCGGCGACCTCATGACTGCAGAATACGAGCCAGCCGCCATCGGCCAATGTTCGGCTCATCAGCGTCTTAACCTGGTTGAAATCCTTTTCGTCGAGCTTAACGCCCATAAGCTGCGGCATATCGCAGAAGGCCGGATCGTTGGCCCATTCATCCAGCCAGCCTCGTCCGGTCAGGAATCTTTCGGCCACAAGCGGAACATAGCTCTTCAGATTCTTTCCGCGCCCCACATATTTCTGTCCGCAGGGATAGGCAAAGGAAACGGGCCTTACGCCGAGCAACTGTTCGATAATGCTGCTTGCCTGGTCGAACTCGTTTCGCATCATATCGAGAGTGTAGTCTTCCAGGGCTTTCTCGCGTGAGAATGGAAAATTGCCCGAGCACGGATGTTTGATTGAGTGATTTGCGATTTCGTGTCCTGCGGCGACGGCCTTTTTCCAGCCTTCGAGCCGCTCCTTCATACTCTCAATCGAGACGTAGAAAGTGCCCTTGAGGCCGTATTCGTCGAGGATTGGAATTCCGCGGTCGATCTGGCTCAACCTGGCATCGTCGAACGTCAAACTGATCGCCGCCCTTTTGCCTTTGGGCCAGTGAAAATCCTGCTGCCTCTCAAAAACCGGCTGTTCGGGCGGCTCAGTTTGTGATTGAGGCGGGCCACAACCAGCCAGGCAGACGATAACGCCACAGGCGACAACGGCAAGAAAAATAGACGAAATCCTCATTTTCAGGCTCCTTCGGTTCTTAAGATTAGCATGGCAGAGGCCTCGTTACGGCTGCGTTGATTTTGGACCATTATATTAGACCTCGGCGCCTTAGTCAACGCGGACGGGCGTGGCTGACTTTTCTGGCACGATGTAATCTTCTTGATGACAAGGCGTTATGTTCATTTGTCATTCTGAGTCCGCCTCGGGCGGACGAAGAATCTGGGTCGTAGGGCGAGTTAGTCTTTCATACTCGATTGGTTCATTCGCTTCTTACCCAGATGCTTCGCTTCGCTCAGCATGACAACGAAGGCTCATTCCGCATTGTACTTCTTGTCGTCCCGAGCGGGCTGGGTTGCCAGAAAATCTGGCCACACCCACGCGGACACGTAAAAGAGCTTGTTGCACAATATTGCCTGCATTATAATTACCACTGTTCTCACAGAAATTCAGGAGTCGGACAATCGAAGGAGTCTGAGCTTATGACGCCGAAAAAACCAATCTCCGCCCGGGACTATTCACGACGTAATTTTCTAAAGCAAACCGGAGGGGCGATTGCCGGGGCGATGGTTGTGTCGCAGGCTGCGCTTGCGGTTAATACCGCGCCTCGCAAGGTTCGTATTGGGGTTGTGGGCGGGGGATTCGGATGTTCGTTCCAATGGCATGAGCATCCGGATTGCGTCGTGCAGGCAGTGAGCGATTTGCGCGAGGATCGGCGGAAGCGATTGATGCAGGTCTATGGTTGCAGTAAGGCTTATAACTCGCTGGAGGAGTTGGTGCTCGCTAAGGATATCGATGCGGTCGCGATTTTCACGGACGGGCCTCTACATGTCCGGCATGTGGTCGAGGCGATGAAGAACGGCAAGCACACGATCTCCGCTGTCCCGGCAGCATGGGCGACAATCGAGCAAGCCGACTTGTTGGCCGAAACCGTGAAGAAGTACGGGCTGAAGTATATGATGGCTGAGACGAGCTATTACCAGCAGACTACTATCTCGGCGAGGAAATTCTACGAGCAAGGCAAGTTCGGTTCGCTCTATTATTGCGAGGCCGAGTATCAGCACCCGGGACTCGAATCGCTTTATTTCTGGAACGGCAGGCGGACCTGGCGCCATGGCATGGCGCCGATGCACTACCCGACTCACAGCACAGCCCAACTCATCGGCGTTGCGGGCGAGCGATTAACGGAGGTGGCATGTCACGGCTGGGGAGACGGCGACCCGATTCTAAAAGACAACGCCTGGGACAATCCCTTCTGGAACGAGTCGGCGATGTTCCGGACCGACCGCGGCAATGCGTTTCGCGTCAATGTATGGTGGAAAGGGGCGCATCGAGGCTGCGAGAGGGCGCAGTGGATAGGAGACAAAATGAGCTTCTATTCGCCGCACCCCAATGGCGTCGGGCCTGTTATCATCCGTTCGAGCGAGTCCGCCTCAGGCGGAGAAAAGGACGATGCCGGATTCGAGCGAAAGGCGCCGAGATTCGAGCAGTACAAACAGCCGCATTGGTGGCAGAGCGACATGCTGCCCGAGCCTTTGCGCCATAACAGCGGACACGAAGGCTCGCACACTTTCCTAACGCACGAATTCGTCGATGCAATCGCCCACGACCGCCGCCCCGCAATAGATGTTTACGAGGCCCTGGCATATACCACACCGGGGATTGTTGCGCATCAGTCGGCTTTGAAAGAAGGCGAGTTGCTCAATATCCCGCAGTACGATCCGCCAAAGAAGGCTTGAGAGACAATTTACAATTTTGGAGATATGATTATGAAAAGGATAGTATGTGTTGTTGCAGTATTGATTGTGGCTCTTGGCTCGGTCGGACAGGCTCAGAGCCAAGAGAAGGTCTTTCGCCTTGGGTTGATTGGGCTTGATACTTCGCATGTTATCGCGTTTACCGGTGCGATCAACAAGAAGACCTCCGAGCACGGCTGCAAAGTGGTTGCCGGATACCCGGGCGGCTCGCCCGATGTCCCTTCTTCAGCCAATCGTGTCAAGGGCTATACCAAGCAACTGCGCGAGAAGTACGGGTTGGAGATAGTCGATAGTATCGAGGAATTGTGCGGCAAGGTCGATGGTGTTCTGCTTGAGAGCGTCGATGGTCGGCCCCATTTGAAGCAGGCTCGCCCGGTTATCGAAGCCGGGACACCTTTGTTTATCGATAAGCCTATGGCCGGTAATCTGGCGGATGTGATTGAGATATTCCGGCTGGCCAAAGAGAAGAACGTGCCTTGCTGGTCGAGTTCTTCTTTGCGTTTTTCGCCCGGCGTTGTCGATGCGAGGAGCGATCCGGATATCGGGGGGGTTATGGGCTGTGCTGCATACGGGCCATGCAGTTTGGAGCCGCACCATCCCGATTTGTATTGGTATGGCGTGCACGGAGTCGAGATGCTCTTTACGATTATGGGGCCGGGCTGCGAGACGGTGACGCGGACACAGACGGACGGTTTCGAGTTGGTCGTGGGCAAATGGTCCGACGGGCGGATCGGGACTTTTCGCGGTATTCGCAAGGGTAAGAGCGGATACGGGGCGACTATCTTCGGCGCCAAGAAGATCACCCCCGCCGGCGAGTATGCAGGGTATGGGCCTTTGGTCGATGAGATTATCAAGTTCTTCAAGACCGGCAAGCCGGCCGTGCCCGCGGCGGAGACGATTGAGATGTTCGCATTTATGTCGGCCGCGGACGTGTCCAAGGCTAAAGGCGGCTCTGTGGTCTCCATCAGAAAGCTGATAGATGAGGCTAAGCAGGCCAATGCGGCCCGCCGCAAATAAAACGTAGTGCCACGTTTCAGAATTGTTGCGACTATAAGATTGCCACGGCCCTTCGGGCCTCGCAATGACACCTATCGAAGGATGAAGCAAATGATGTGGAATGGTCGAAGTAAAGCCCTTTTGTTGGGCATGTTGTTGTGCTGTTGGTGCGAGGGGGCATGGGCCAACCTCGTGGCCAACGGCTCCTTTGAACAGGTCGAGCAAGGCCGAGCTTCCGGCTGGGCGCAATTGTGGACGAGAGAGCCGGGGCAGGGAGAAGCCGCCTTGGATAAGGAGGTCCGCCACGGAGGGAATTATTCCGTTCGTATTGAGCATCGCGGCACCCTGGATTGGAGCTTGAGTTCCGAGAAGCGCCTTGATGTCAAAAGCGGCGACCTTTTCACAATTCAAGGATGGGTCAAGACCAAGGGGACGGGCAGCACTACGATTGGCGTGATAGCCTACGACGCAAACGGCAAGGCCGTTGACTGGACATTGGGCGGGCGCAGCGCGGCGGGTGTTAGCCGGTGGCTGCTGCTGCGATCGAGATTCGTGATCCCTCGCAACGTCACCGCAATTCACCCCCGGCTGATCGGAAACGGGCCCGCTACGGTCTGGCTGGATGATTTCTCGCTGGTGAAACAGGGAAACGTAAAGGAGATGCGCTCCAAAGATACGCCTCAGAGGCTTACTATCGGCAATGCTGCGATCTCGCTGACGGTCAATACCGCCGATGCGAGCTTGTTGGTAAAGGACAATCGCACCGGGCGGATTTGGCGACAGCAGCCCTCGGGCGAAGGTGGAATACTCCGCATCGCAAAAGTCGCCGAACATATCGAGATGACCCTGCTTGACGGGTCGTCCGGAATGGATATTGGGGTAGTTCTTCGATTGGAGCCGGAGCGTCCTGAGTTCACCGTAACGCTTTCGGGCGAGGGCGAGTTGGAAACGGCTTTGAGGTTTCCGGGTCCGTTTGTGACAAAGGCCGGCACGTATCTTGTGGTGCCTATGAATGAGGGGATTTCTTACCCGGTCGAAGATAAGACAATCACCACAAGGCGGCTTGTCGCGTATGGCGGGCACGGTATCTGTATGGCGTTTTGGGGAGTAACCGACGGCGAGCAAGGCCAGATGGCCATTATCGAGACGCCCGACGACGCCTCGATTCGAATAAAGCGACTTGACGGGAACCTCTGCATCGGGCCGGAATGGGACTCGCAAAAAGGACGCTTCGGCTATACCCGGAGACTGCGATATGTCTTCTTCGAGAAGGGCGGGCACGTTGCTATGTGCAAGCGGTATCGCGAATATGCAAAGCAGATCGGCAAATTCAAGACGCTTGCTCAGAAGCGCAAAGAGAATCCAAATGTCGATTTGCTGATCGGGGCGGTGAATGTCTGGTGCTGGGAGGCCGATGCGCTTGCCATTGTTCGGGAAATGAAGGCGGCGGGTATCGATCGGATTTTGTGGAGCAATCGCAAATCGCCGGAGGTCATCAAGGCGATGAACGAGATAGAAGGCGTTCTGACCAGCCGATACGATATTTACCAGGACCTTATGGACTCGAAAGTGGCCGCCGAAAAGCTGCGGGGGCTGCACCCCGATTGGACGCAGGGCGGGTGGCCCGGCGATATTATGCTCGATGCCAAGGGCGACTGGCGCAAGGGCTGGCGCGTTAAGGGCAAGGACGGAGAAATGTATCCGTGCGCGGTGCTTTGCGATAAGCAGGCGCTCAAATTCGCTCGGCAGCGCGTGCCTGAAGAATTGAAGACTCATCCTTATCGCTGCCGATTCATCGATACGACGACGGCCTCGCCGTGGCGGGAATGCTATCATCCGGACCATCCGATGACGCGAGGGCAGAGCCGGCATTGGAAGATGGAATTGCTGCGGTATATGTCGGAGGATGCGAAGCTGGTGACCGGCAGCGAAACGGGCCACGATGCGGCGGTGCCCTTCGTTCACTACTTCGAGGGGATGCTGAGCCTCGGCCCGTACCGCATTCCGGACGCCGGTCGGCAGATGGCCAGAATCTGGGACGAGGTCCCCGAGCGCGTCGCCAAGTTCCAGGTGGGGCATAAATACAGGCTGCCGCTTTGGGAGCTTGTTTATCATGATTGCGTCGTTGCGCAGTGGTATTGGGGCGACTACAATAATAAGCTGCCGGCGATTTGGGAGAAGCGCGACCTCTTCAATATGCTCTACGGCACGCCGCCGATGTTTATGTTCAGAAAGGATTTCTGGAACGAAAACAAGGACCGATTCGCCCGGAGCTACAGCAATGTATGCAGCTTCGCCCGTATGGTCGGCTACTCTGAGATGACGGACCATATTTTTGTTACGGCTGACAGGGCGGTTCAACAGACGAAATTCGCCAACGGTGCGGCGGTTCTGGTGAACTTCGGCGATAAGCCATATCGTCTGCCCAACGGCAAAGAGGTCAAGCCCATGGGGTTCTACGTGTGGGAGAAGAAGTAGGAGCGAAGGTTGTCCGAGGTGAGGCTGGTTTTTGCGGGGGGATTGGGTTTGATTGGGTTTGTTTTTTCGGGTGGTTCGGAGCGGGATATTGGTGTAAATCCTTGTGACACAATAGGTTGCGTTGGTCTTGGGGTTTTGGGGATTGGGTTTGTTTTGCGCATAAAGGCATGAGGTTTGGCTCTGCTGAGTAGTTTTTAGACGCGGATTGACTTGGAGCAGCATAGCCGCAACCAAAAGGAGATTTGAACCACGAAGGCACGAAGAGCACGAAGAAAAACAAAAGATATAATCACTGATTACGCTGAAGACGCGGATTAGAAAGAGAAACAAGCAAAAGTTTAAAGGCACA
>JAUVXL010000022.1 GCA_030603595.1 Sedimentisphaerales bacterium
CGAGGACCGTATCGCCATCATTAGAATCGTCGATACCCGCCTGAATAGTGGAAAAATCCCCCGCCCCATCGTCATCGACGGTGATAATCCTGGCTTGAGAGGCCGCAATCCCCACCAGAACCGCCGCAATCGCAATAATCGCCCGCTTCATAATTTGCCTTTTCGCCAAAAACTCATAAAGCTACCATTTATTTTACCACGCAATTGGCAAACTGCAAGGCTTTTTTTTTTGAAGATTTTTTCTTCCCTTTGCCGGCGAATCCACCAATGGACAACCTTCTTGGATGTAGAGCCTGTAACAATGAAGTCTCACCTGTCTTTGGCTCTCTGGATTCCCGCTTGCGCGGGAATGACAGAGGGGCGCGGGAATGACAGAGGGGCGCGGGAATGACAAAGGTGCGAGGGAATGACAGAGGTGCGAGGGAATGACAGAGGGGCGCGGGAACGACAGAGGTGCGCGGGAATGACAAAGAGGAAGTTTTCATTTTGTTGATGCGTGCGTCAAAAGTCAAAGTTACAAGCCCCAACCGTAAGCTTGTCCCCCAGGGGGGAGGGGATAAAAACGAAGACCATATTCGTTGTTTTCCACTTTTGACGCCCGCGTCTTTGTTAAGCGCTCTTAGTCTTTTTTGCTGATTTCCAGGCTGAAGCTGCAAAAATGCGAAAAAAGGTTGGAAAAAATGCCGCTCGCCATTAGAATACAGCGTTTTACGCCGATCGTGCATCGGCTCAACGTGAAGATATTATGAGATTTATACTTATCGACAAGGTTATTTCGTTCGAGGCAGGCAGGCAACTTAAGGCGGTCAAGTGCGTTTCTCTGGCTGAGGAGTACCTGGGCGACCATTTTCCGAAGTTTCCCGTCCTGCCCGGCGTATTGCTGCTGGAAGGGCTGATCGAGTCGGCATCGTGGCTGGTGCGCACGAGCGAGGGCTTTGCCCACAGCATGATATTGCTTGAACAAGCCAAGAATGTGCGGTATAAGAGCTTTCTGGTGCCGGGCGCCCAGATAGAATATACGGTTGAGGCCAAGGCTATTGAGGAGAGCGTCAGCAGCTTTTCGGGTGTTGGCGTATCTCAAGGCGAGCGTATCGTCGAGGCAAGATTTGCCCTCAGGCACTTTAACCTGACCGATGACGATTCTGCGATGGCGGCGACTGACGGCTTAGTTGTCGAGAATATGAAGAAACGATGGAAACTGTTGTGGCAAGGAAATACTGGAGGTAATAAAATATGGCTATGAGTCGGGAAGATATTCTGCAGCAAGTTCAGGAGATTCTGATCGATGCACTGGGGGTCGATGACGACGAAGTCAGCCTTGAAGCGACCTTGATGGGCGATTTGGGGGCGGAAAGCATTGACTTTCTCGATATTGTGTTTCGGCTGGAGAAGGCGTTCTCGATAAAGATTCCGCGAGAAGAGTTGTTCCCCGCCGAGAACCTGATGAACAATCCCGAGTTTGTGAGCAACGGAAAGCTGACGGAAACCGGGCTGAATGAGATCCGGGAGAAACTTCCGCATACAGACCTGAGCGAGTTTGAGAAAGATCCCGACCTCAACAAGCTCGGCGACCTGTTTACGGTCAATGCGATTGTCAACTTTGTGGATAACAGGCTTAACGCTGCTTGACGATTCAAGCCTGTCCGGGGGATATCTGCGACGGGGGTCGCTTGTAGCGAGCCTGCCGGGGAGCTTTTCTTATGCGTTGGATTTGGATAGACAAGTTTATTGAATTCAATAGCGGGCGCAGCGCCGTGGCCCTGAAAAATGTGACGCTGGCCGAGGAGCATCTGCACGACCATTTTCCCGGTTTTCCCGTTATGCCGGAGTGCCTGATGATCGAAGGGATGGCTCAAACGACGGGGATACTCGTGGGCGAGGCGAGGAATTTCGAGGAGAAGGTTATTCTTGCGAAGATTAAGAAGGCGGTGTTCTTCGACTACGTCAAGGCGGGGGACAGCCTGAGACTGGAGGCCAGAATCGAATCGCTTGCGCCCGAGGCGGCGAGCACAAGCGGGAGAATCACGCGAGGGGAAAAGTTGATTGCCGAGATTGACTTGATGTTCAGCCATGTCGATAAGAACCTCGCCGGCAAGGAGTTTCCGGAGGAGAACTTCGTCTTCGACGATGCGTCGGTATTCGGTTCGCTTCTGCGAAACGTGGCCTCGCAGTCGGCTGATCGCGGCGCCGCCGGGTCGGAGCAGGAATAATGAGTTCGACTCGCGTAGTAATAACGGGCCTTGGGGCAATCACGCCGCTCGGACTGACGTCGGACGAAATGTGGGTCGGGCTTTGCGCGGGGAAAAGCGGAATCGGGCCGATTACTGCGTTCGATCCTGTGGGGTTTACCTGCAAAATCGCCGGGGAGGCGCCGGAATACAAAATACGAGATTACGTGCCCAAGAGCCATCGCAAGGCCACCAAGCTGATGTCGAGAGACATCGAGTTGTCGGTGATAGCCGCACAGGAAGCTGTTGCGGACAGCGGACTGATAACAAAAGGAATCGATGCGGAAAACATCAATGTCGATCCGGCACGGATGGCGATCAATCTCGGGGCCGGGCTGATAAGCTGCGATTTGGTCGAACTGGGCCCTGCAATAGCGGCAGGCGCGGTTGACGGCAAGTTCGATATTCGCAAATGGGGCAAGGAAGGGCTCGAACTGGTCACGCCCCTGTGGCTTCTCAAGTACCTGCCCAACATGCTGGCCTGCCATATCGGCATCATCCACGATATCCAGGGTCCGAGCAATACGATAACATGCGGCGAGTCCGGCTCGTTGCTGGCAATAGCCGAGGCGAGCCAGACTATCATTCGCGGCGCGGCAGAAATCGCGGTAGCCGGCGGCGCCGAGGCGAAGGTTAATCCTATAGTCATGATCCGCCAGTGCCTGCTCAAGAGGGCCACGAGCAAAGGCAACGATGACCCGGGCTCGGCGTGCAGACCTTTCGATGCAGACGCCGGCGGCTCGGTATTCGGCGAGGGGGCGGGGATGCTAATACTCGAGAATCTGGAAAATGCACGGAAACGCGGTGCGAGGATTTACGCCGAACTCATCGGTGTCGGCCAGAGCAACAGCATAAATCGGCGGTACGAAAGTATCGAGTCGGATGGCAGAGGTATTCGACTGGCGATAGAGAAGGCGATGGCGGATGCACAGATAAAGTCGGCCGATCTGGACCTAGTCGTTCCACACGGAACAGGAATCCCCGCCGACGATCTTGCCGAGGCAAAGGCGATTGAAGCGGCGCTTGGCGAGGCGGCAGGCAAAGTCGCTGTCTGGCCGACGAAGAGCATGCTGAGCAATACGGGCGCCGCCTGCGGAGCGCTGGATGTTATCGCAGCGGCCTATGCCATGAATGAAGGCAGGATACCCGCTGCGAAGAACTGCGATAGAATCGCAGACGGATGCAATTTGAACATTACCAATGAGCCCGTGAATATAGAGATTCGCTATGTGCTGTGCTGCACATACACATTCGGCGGGCAAACAGCGGCGGTTGTGCTGAAGAATATTACGGCAGACTAAATGGGTCAGACAGATACTAATGAGCGAGTTGTAATAACCGGCATGGGAATCGTCTGTCCCATGGGGCATAGTGTTGAGGCGCTCTGGGACGGGCTATTGGCCGGGGCGAGCGGGGTGGACAAAACGACTATCTTTGATGCATCGACGTTTCCGACGACGTTCGACGCCGAGGTCAAGGATTACAATCTTGCAGACCACATAACGACCGCCGAACTGCATAAGGACGGTAATCGTGGGTCGAGGTTTGTTCTTGGGGCGACGGCGCAGGCCTGCCGAGCGGCCGGTATCGACATTGAGACCGACCAGCCGACCGACGGAATCGACCGCGAGAGAATGGGCATTTACCTTGGGGCGGGCGAGGGCTCGGTCGATAACGATGTGTTCTTCGGAGCGGTTGTAGAGGCGTGGGACGAGGAAAAGGATGAGATGGATTGGGCTCGATGGGCCGAGGTGGCGTTCGAGGGGATGGATGCGATGCGCGAGCTCGAGCAGGAACCCAGTATGCCGGCTGCTCATATCGCCCTGCTTACCGGGGCTCGCGGGCCCACGCGGAGTTGCCTAACGGCTTGTGCGGCCAGTACGCAGGCGACCGGCGAGGCGAGCATGATAATTCGCAGGGGCGATGCGGATGTTATGATCGCAGGCGGCGCACACTCGATGATACATCCGCTGGGGCTGACGGGGTTCAACCGTCTGACCGCCCTATCGACGAGGAACGACAGCCCCCAGACTGCTTCGAGGCCGTTTGCGGCCAGCAGAGACGGGTTTATCCTTGGCGAGGGGGGGGCGGTGTTAATACTCGAATCCCTAAGCTCCGCGAAGAGACGAGGTTCTAAAATTCTTGCTGAGGTTATTGGTTACGGCTCCAGCGCCGATGCTTTCCGAGTCACCGATATGCACGAAGAGGCAAGAGGAGCGATACAGGCAATAACGACGGCCCTTGCCGATGCGGGCATCAACTGTGAAGCCATCGACTACATAAGCGCACACGGCACGAGCACGACAGAGAACGATTCGATAGAGACCAAGGCTATTAAAGGGGTTTTCAAGGACCGGGCGAAGGCCACACCGGTGAGCAGCGTCAAGAGTATGCTCGGCCACCTGATAGGGGCTGCAGGGGCGTCTGAGTTGATAACGTGCGTTTTGGCGATACGCGACAACATCGTCCCGCCGACAATGAACCTCAACGACCTCGACCCCGACCTGGACCTGGATTATGTGCCCAACGAGGCCAGGAAGATACCCGTCAACATCGCAATGAACGAATCCTTCGGCTTCGGCGGACAGAACAATGTCGTCATCATAACGCGATATGAAGGCGAATAAGGCATTTTTCAGCGTGTGTAGCGGGCGGGGTGAAATGCGAGATATGGTTGACGCCGATTCGGCGGAAGGGTACACTCGGTGCATATTGAGACTATGCCGAGTATGGGCTTCTCTCGTGGAATAGACAGACACAGTTTAAGGAGAAAAATTATGAACAGGTCGGTAATCTTAATGCTTGCTGTTGCTATGGTTGCAGCAGTCCTTATTGGTGGGTGCCGGACGGGACCTTCCGACGAAGAGTTGATCGGCACGACAATGGCCGATTGGAAAACTGCCTTGGTGGCGGAAGATCTGGATAAAGTGATGGCGGGCTACTCTGATGACTATACCTCGGAAAGAGGCGATGGCAAGGAGCAAGTACGGCAGTTTATGGCCACAGTTTTCGAGGAGGGCTGGATGGACAACGCCAAGGTCATCCTTGAAGAGGCGGAAACGGCGATAGAAGGCGACAAGGCGACGTTCGGCCCGGTCAAGTTCACGTCGGACAGGGGAGCGATGGCGATCAACTACACGCTGAAGAAAGAAGAAGAGTCCTGGCGTATTGTAGGCTCCAAGAGTGAAGAATAGTGGTCTTAATTTGCATGTTGACCCAGCACGATGATTGACATTAAACAAATACGCGAAAATCCGCAGCGGTTCAAAGAGGCCGGGCGGGCAAAACATTTCGACGTTGATATCGACAGGCTGCTTGAGATCGATTCGGTTCTCAGGGCGGCTAAGAATCAACAGCAGGAAATCTCCACATCGAAGAATCGCATCGGCAAATCGATTCCCAAATTGGACGGCGACCGGAAGCAAACGGCTCTGGCCGAGCTTGCGGAACTGAAGCAGCAGGAGACGCGGTACGACGATCAGATCAAGGGACTTGGCCCGGAATTTGACGCACTTATGCAGCAGGTCGCTCAGCCGGCCGATGACGATGTGCCTCTCGGCAAGGACGATACGGAGAATATCGAGATACGGAAAGAGGGCGAGATTCGGCAGTTCGATTTCGAGCCTAAGGACCACGTGCAGTTGGGCCGGGAGTTGGATATTATTGATATCGAGCGGGGAGTTCGGCTGGCGGGAACGAGAAACTATATACTCAAGGGCGATGGGGCTCTGCTGCACTGGGCGGTGCTGCGGTTCGCTTTGGATTACATGACGGGCAAAGGTTATGTGCCGATGTCGGTGCCGCTTCTTATGAAGGACGAGGCGATGAGGGGGACCGGCTACTATCCCGGGGCCGAAGAGCAGACCTACCGGATGGAAAAGGACGAGCTTAACTTAGCGGGAACGGCCGAGGTGCCTTTGACGGCCTATCGGATGGGCGAGATAGTAAAAGCCGACGAGTTGCCGTTGAAGTACGTCGCGCTTTCGAGCTGCTTCAGGCGCGAGGCCGGGGCCGCCGGCAAGGACACCTACGGGCTTTACCGGATTCACCAATTCGACAAGGTCGAGCAGGTAATCATCTGCGAGAACGACAACGAGCAGAGCCGGGCCTTCCACGATGAGATACTGGCCAATTCCGAAGCGGTGATGAAGGCGCTTGAACTGCCCTACCGTATCGTGAATGTCTGTACGGGCGATCTTGGCAGGGGCCAGGCTAAGAAGTACGATATCGAGGCGTGGATGCCGTCGCGGGAGAATTATTGCGAGACGCACAGCGCCAGCAAGTTCTACGATTTCCAAGCCAGGCGGATGAACCTTCGGTACAAGGACGCTGTGACGAAGAAGAATCTGTTCTGTCATACGCTGAACAACACGGTAATTGCAAGCCCTCGAATCCTGATACCGCTCCTTGAGCTTTACCAGAATGCCGATGGCTCGGTAACGGTCCCGGAGGTGCTTCGACCTTATATCAACGGCAGAGAAACAATCACTAAAGCATAAGTAAAACGCCAAGGCCACAAACTGGACAATGGAAACAAACTTCGAGGCGAAGCAGTACGTCGAACTCTGAGAAAATCGGCATTTGACAAACTAAGGGAACGGGCATGAAGGCAAGCAAGAAGCTCAAGATTTTCGCCCTGATCGTGCTCGGGATTTGGTGTTGATGTCATTGGAATGGGAATGTATGCTGTTGCAGTGATAGTGGAGCAGTAGCTTCCTTATAGAGGTGCTATCGTGTGGCTGGTTAGAGTTTTGATTGTTTCAATAGCCTTTGGCATCGGTGTGGGCGGTGTGTATGCGCAGGATGCGGCGATTGAGGATTTGGCGGGTTATTATGGATTCGAGGAGATTGAGATAATCAAGCTGGACTGGGGGATATTAGGGCTTAAAGTTGTCGATTTCAATGGGGATGGGCGAAACGATATTGCTATCGTTAATAATCGCAAGGCCAAGATCGAGATTCTTGTCCAGAAGGAGGCGGTGGGGCCGGGCGAGACAGCGGTTGCGGTCGATGCGAACGACGTCGATATCAACGAAATTATCCCCCCTACCCGGTTCGATAATCAGGCAATCGCGGTGCCGCAGAAGATTTACAGCCTTGCGTGCGGGGATTTGAATTCGGACGGGCTGGCGGACCTCGCCTTTTACGGCGAGCCCAAGGGTCTTTATGTGATATTGCAGAGGGGCGGCGAGGCCGATAAGCCCAAACAATTGAACTGGCGGACGCGGAAGAAGATCAAGATCGACGACGGCCTTGCCGTTCCTCGCGCGCTTGTATGTGCGGACTTGAACAGCGACGGCGCCGACGATTTGGCCTTGGCCGGTCGCGACAGCATCTATATCGTTCTTCAAAAGGACAACGGCTCGTTGGCTGAGCCGGTGAAGTATCCGGTCTCGGCCCAGACGCTGAGCGTTCAGGTGGGCGATCTTAACGGCGATAAAATAAACGATCTGATACTCGTTACAAACGATGCCGACAAGCCTGTGCACGTGCGATTCGGGCTTGAGACGGGCCAGCTGGGTCCGCAGGCGCAGTTCTTTATCGAAAGGCCGTTTGAATTCAGGCTAAGCGACCTGGACGGCCAGGCCGGCGATGAGATACTCACGATTGAAGGAACAAGCGGACGACTCGTCTGCTATAAGTATGCAAGCGAAAGGGGCGAGGACGCCGATTGGCCGATTCTTTATTACCCTCTCGCATCGGGCGAGGGAGGCGCCAAACGCGATCTTGCGCTTGGCGACTTCGACGGCGACGGCCTGGAGGATGTCACCATAAGCGACCCCGGCGCCGCCGAGCTTATTCTTTACAAACAGACCAAAGGGGTGGGGTTGGCTGAACCGGTGCGATTCCCGGCGTTCGCCGATATCGTTAACCTGTCCGCGGCGGATATCGATAATGACGGCAAGGCCGAGTTGGCGATACTGAGTATCAAGGAGAAGGTCATCGGCCTGAGCAGGTTCGCCGATGAGCGGCTGTCGTTCCCCGAGCCTCTGGATTTGACGGGCGAGCCGTTGGCGATGGAGCTTGCCGATGTGGACAATGACAGAGCCGCAGACTGCGTCTATGTATCAAAAGATGCCAACGGCCTAAGGGCTATGAGGGTCTCCTACGGCCTTGCGGCGGCGGGAGAAGACCGGGAGGCTTTGGAGTTGGAGAAGCTCAAGGCCGATCCCGATGGCCTCAAAGTGCTCGACGTTGACCAGGACGGTCTCCAGGATGTTTTGATATTTGTCAGCTATGAAATGCCTATACTGGTGCGCCAGGTGGAGAAGGGTAAGTTCGAGGTAGTGGAGTCGGGCACGTCGCAGGCGAGCCTCATTAAGAATGCGAATCTGCGCTCGATTGACGTCGCCGACGTGGACGCCAAAGCGGGAGAAGAGTTGCTGGTGGCTCAGAAGAACTTTGCGCGAAGCCTGATCTTTGCGGAAGGTAAGAGTTGGCGCGTTGTGGATCAATACAATGCCAAGGGCAGGGAGAACCAAGTATCGGCGGTCGGCGTTTTTGACATTGCCGGCGATGACGATCAGGGCCGCCCTGCTATCGTGCTGTTGGACGGGCGGAAAGGGCAGCTTCAGATACTCAGGGCCGGGGAGGATAAGACGTATCGGTTTGCCGGGGAGCTGGAGGTCGGCAAGTGGAATTCTGCGGCGCATCTCAAGATGCTGCTGGCGCCGCTCACCGGCGGGCAGGCCAAGAGCATCCTGCTGTTCGACAGCGAGAAATTCGCACTCCTAACGCCGCCGAGCGCCGACGCCATGCCGCAGCACCTGGAGAGGCAGTTCAGCTACGAGACGAAGATAAAGAACGGCAGATACGGGAACCTCATAGCCGGGGATATCAATTCCGACGACAGAGCGGACCTTATCATGGTCGAGTTCAGACGCAATCATTTTGAGATACTCGCCCTGGATTCGGCCTTCACGCCGACCCCTGCGATGCGTTTCAAGATATTCGAGGAAAAGACCTACGCCCGGGCCAAGCTCGCCGGCGCCGCCGTAGAGCCGCGAGAGCTAAGCATCGCCGACGTAACCGGCAACGGCAAAAACGATCTCGTAACCGTAATCCACGACCGCATAATCATTTACCCCCAGGATTAGCATATCTTGGCGGCTTTTTTCGTTGCTTTCGGAGGTTTGGGGTGATTATATTCTGCTTGTGGTCAGGCAGAAGAAACATGATGATATCCTGGAACTGTTGCGAGAAGAGGGCGCTGAGGCTGCTCGCAAGGCGCAGCGCGGGCTGATAATACAGCCCGGTGCGATCGGCGATTGCATCTTAACGCTGCCGCTGGCGGCGTTTATGAAAGAGACGCTCGGATTGGGCGCCGTCGATATGCTGGGCCACGCCGAGTATATCGAATTCCTTCCGGGCAGAAGTTGTATTGACGGGATCAGTGCGATAGATTCGGTGGATATGCACCGTTTGTACGCAGAAAGACAAGAGTTCGACGTTGCCGATCGCGACCCTTTGATAAGCATATTCAGCGGGTATGCCTGGATTGCAACGTTTCTCGGCGAACCGAACAGTGACTTCGAGCATAACTTGATTTACACGGCCAATTGCAGCGGCAGCGCGGAGGTTATGACATTGGCCTTGAAGGCGCCGAAAGATTTCGCGGGGCATGTGACGGACTTTTATACGCAACAGTGCATCGTGCAGGCCGGCTTATCCGCCACGCCAGAGCAGGCTCAGTGTGCTGATTATCTGATAAAGGCGACGCATGCGGACGTGGCCAGAGGCAGGGAGTTGCTCAAGGAAACGGGGCTCGACCCGGCTCAACGGCCTGTTGTTATCCAGCCGGGCGGCGGCGGATTGAAAAAGTGCTGGCATTTGGACAATTTCCTGGCCGTGTCGCAAACGCTTAAATCGAGAGGCTTGGAAGTGTTATTCCTGTTGGGACCGGCTGAGTTGGATAGATACAGCAAGAGCGTGATTCAGAAAATAGGCGGCGTTTCACCATGCCTTGCGGAACTATCGTTGACACAGGTTTTGGGGCTGTTGAGTTGTGCCAACGCCTTTATCGGAAACGACAGCGGAATAACCCACTTGGCCGCGGGCCTGGGCGTTCGGACGTTTGCACTTTTTGCTCCGACAGACCCTTCTCTTTACGGGCCCATCGGGCCGAACGCTGTAATTATCAAGAACAGTGCGAGGACCTTCGCCGACAAGCCCTCACTCAGGGCGCAAAAGAGACTCGTTGAGGCTGTTTTGGCTTAATGCTCATTAGGACCCTGAAAAAGGGGCTGGTTCGCGGAAATTCGATTGTTGACCGCACTGGGGGGCTTGCTATAATAAGCCGTTTGGTGTATTGCACGGCAGCAGACCGTGTCCGATATGAAGAATCTCTGGTAAAGACATCAAGATGCAGGAAAAGACTTTAGCTGAATTGGCCAAGTATGTGGACGGGCGGGTATTCGGCGACCCGGATGTAGCGATCAAGTCCGCATCAACGCTTGGACGCGCCGAAAAGGGCGACATCAGCTTCCTCACCAACCGCAAATACGCCAAACAGTTGCGGACGACCAGGGCAAGCGCCGTGATCGTAGGCAAGGAGACACCGAGTACGAGCGTGCCGCTTTTGATAGCAGAGGACCCGTACTATGCGTTTATGCAGGTGATGGTGCTGCTGCACGGGCATCGCAAGCACAAGAAGCTGGGGATAAGCACACATGCATCAATTGCGGACACAGCGAAAATAGGGGCGGATTGCCATATACACGACTTTGCCACGATAGCGGACGACGCAAAGGTCGGAGACGGCTGCATAATATACCCGGGCGTATATGTCGGGCAAGGCGTTCAAATCGGCAACGACACTATAATATATCCGAACGTCACCATCTACGACGGGTGTAAGATAGGCAACCGGGTGATCATCAATGCGAATTCGTCAATCGGTGAGGACGGCTTCGGCTACGCCAGCCACAATGGTCTGCATCATAAGATACCTCAGATCGGCACGGTAATAATAGAAGACGACGTCGAGATCGGCGCTCTCTGCGGCATCGAGCGAGGGACGCTCGGCGATACGGTAATAAGCCAGGGCAGCAAGCTGGGCGACTTAATTGCGATAGGTCACGGCACGAAAATCGGCGCACACAGTCTGCTCGTGGCGCAGGTTGGAGTTGCCGGCTCGACGAACATTGGGCATCACTGCATAATCGGAGGCCAGGTCGGCATCGTTGGTCATATCAACATCGGCAACAACGTAACTATCGCGGCGAAATCCGGTGTAATCAACAACGTTCCGGACGGCAAGGTAGTCCTGGGCGCCCCGGCAATCGAGGCGGGCCAGGGCAGGCGGGCGTATGGGATGATCCAGCATCTGCCTGAGATGCGGCAGAACATCCGAACTCTCCTGGGGCGGATTCAACAGCTTGGTTTACCTTCGGAACCTGATAATGAGCAGACGCCTGAGCAGTAGCAGCATATTCAATATGACTGATTCTGATGTGCTTGGTTTAATCGCCGGGGCGGGCAGGCTGCCCTTTCTTGTAGCTACGGGGGCAAAACAGGCCGGGTTGCGGGTGATTTGCGTCGGCTTGGGAGACAGCGCAGAGCCCTCTCTGGCCGACGAGGTGGATACGTTCTACAGAGCGGGGGTTGCCCGGCCGGGAGCATGGATACGCAAGCTCAAGAAGCACGGCGTTACCAGTGCAATTATGGTCGGGCGGGTTGCGAAGAAAAAGCTCTTCGCTCCGTGGCGCATCGTGCGATTCCTGCCCGACTGGCGGGGATTCAGAATATATTATTGGCGGCTTCGCGGCACGAGTAAACTTTCGCATAAGCTTCTTGACGCCTTGGCGGACGAGTTGGCCAGCGGCGGCATAATATTGGAGAACTCAACTATGTACTGCAAAGAGCACTTGGCGGCGGAAGGTATTATGACGGCGAAGGCGCCGCCCCCGTCGGCAAATGCCGACATCGAGTTTGGCTGGGAAATGGTTAAGAAGCTCGCCGATTTGGGTATAGGCCAAGCGATCGCCGTCAAAGAACAGGAGGTGATCGCAGTCGAAGCGCTGGAGGGAACTGCTGCGATGATCGAACGAGCAGGTCGGCTGTGGAAATCGGGCAAGTGGATACTTCTAAAGGCCTCCAAGCCGGACCAGGATATGCGTCTGGATGTGCCGTGCGTCGGGCCTGAGACGATCAAGAGCTTGGCCCAAAACGGGAGCAAGTGCCTGGTTGTCGAGGCAGGCAGGACGATAATCATCGATAAACCCGAGACTATAACTCTCGCCAATAAACTGGGAATTGCAATTCTTGGGCGCTGAAACGGCGTCGCGGGATAAAAACCCACAAGCCCTAAGCGTAAGCGCCGGGATTAAACCCTATATGGCAACGTTTCCATTCGAGCTTCGGATTGACTGCATTCCTTCGGACAAGGGTGCCGAATCGGTGCTGTGCAGGGAGTATTTGCGGGTTGTTCCGGGCCGCAGAGAGGTTTATGACGGCGTCTGGGACGGCAGAAGCGTGGTTGTAAAGGTATTCTCGCGCAGGATAGGCGCTGCGGGCCGCCTGCGAAAGGAGTTGCAGGGCCTGCATCGGCTCGAAAGCTGCGGCGTGAATACGCCGAAACTTCTATTCTATGGAAAAGCCTCGGACGGGCGATTCGCGGTAGTCACCGAGAAGATAGCCGATTCTTCGACTGTTATGGATGTGTTCTCGAAGGCTCAGACAAAGGCGGAACAAGCGGATTTGCTCGTGCGACTCTGCCGTGAATTGGCCAGCCAGCATACCAAAGGTCTGCTGCAAGAAGACCTGCACTTAGGCAACTTCCTGCTGGACGAGGAGAGGATATATACACTCGATCCAGGCCAGATTCGTTTTTCTGCTCGGGCCGTGGACCGAACCAGGAGCATTTCACTGTTGGCTCTGTTGGCGCGGTGCCTACCCGCCGACGATACTGAATCCGTCTCCCGTCTCGCCCGTGAGTATTTCGCCGTGCGCCGCTGGAGTTTCGAGAAGGATGACGAGGCAAGACTGTGGGAACAGATGAAGTTGCACACCAGACGGATGATCAGAAGGCAGTTGCGCAAGTGTGTGCGAACAAGCAAAAGGACACTCCGAGTCAAAACAGGCAAACATCTGGCGGTTTTTGATCGTACATTTTGCCGGGGCGCCCGGCCGGAAGATTTCATCGAGCGGATCGATGACTTGATGGACAAGGGCCGGATTCTCAAGGCTGGCAACACCTGCTATCTGTCCCGGCTGACATGGAACGGCAAGGACGTCGTGGTCAAGCGCTATAATCACAAGGGCTTCATCCACTCGGCGCGCCACACGATAAAAAGGTCGCGCGCCAGGCATAGCTGGCTGCACGCTCATCGACTGGGCGTGCTGCAGATTGCCACAGCCAAACCGGTAGCTTATATCGAAAGACTCAAAGGGCTGCTCGTATGGAATTCTTATTTTGTAACCGAGTATGTAGAGGGACAGAAGCTGTACCACTATCTTCGTGACGAAAACGTAGCGGCCGAAGAGCGATTGGCGATAACGCGCCGAATCCTCGATATGCTCGATAAGCTGGCGAGATACGGCACTACACATGGGGACGTTAAGCCCTCTAATATTTTGGTCACTGCGAATGGTCCGTGCCTGACCGACCTTGACGGTATGCGAGCGCACAAGTCCAACATAGTGTGCAAACGGCGTTGGGCTAAGGACAGAGCTTTGATCAGTGCTTTGCGCAAAAAGTCTATCCCGGCCGAATACCCGGTTAACGAGAAGCCAAAGTGAAGCTTTCGATTATTATAGTCAGTTGGAAGGAACTATGAGCAAATTATCGATAATATCAGAGTTTTGGCATTTTCTGAGAGTTCGCAAAAAGTGGTGGCTAGTACCGATCGTTCTGGCACTATTGTTGCTCGGGGCCTTGATTGTCTTCGCTGAAGGGTCAGCATTATCACCCTTTATTTATACGCTGTTTTGAAGACCACACAGACTCATAGCCAGCTTGTGGTCCGCGCAGGAAGACATCAGTTGTGGACATCCGAAGGAAAGAACACACATAAAGTGACCCTAAATCTATTTGGTTCACTGAGCGAGAGCGTAGAACAAGTCGCAGATTCCTTGTGGTTTCGCAGACTACTTATCTACTCTATCAAAGCTTGTGCTCATCCATCATCCTTGCCAAGGCGGTCCCGTATAGGCGATTTCCAGCGGCATTAAAGTGATTGTCATATTTCCAAAACAATTGGTGATAACCCAGGCCCTCGTCTTTTAACAACTCATTCATAGTTGGAAGTATGTCAACAATAACGAGTTCATCACGAACTTTCGGAGTGAGATAATTCAGCAACCTCGTCATGCTCTCACTGGGATCGTCTTTTGTGGGGACTGGCACAACGAGCAATTTGAAACCATGTTCATGTGATAGGGTTGTCAACTCGCAAAATGTCTCCTCAACTCTGCCTGACCAAGCTTCGTCGGTATATTCGGAGATTTTGATTCCTGACCTGTGGGGAGAAACTAAGTTCTTCCGCATCAAGCGATACTTGCTTGACCTACTCATTATCGCCCTACAAACGTAGGAGTTCTTGTGCAGCCAACGAGCCGGTCTTGAAAGGCTATGGTTCACAATATGCTCGATGATCCCCCTTTTCTGTAGTTCGCTCTGATAGAGTATTACATAATCGTGGTAGACTTCTCTGAAGAGTCTTTTTTGGCGCATGTCATCCACATCGTTTGCGTAGAAGGCAAGCACAACTACATCTGCGCTGCCGGACTGCAAATATGACTCGAGGACATTCTTGTGTACGTCGGTTCCCGTGCCGTCCAAACCCAGATTTATCACTTGTGCGGAAGAACCCCTCGTGTGGTTGAGTTGTTTCTGCAGAACCTGCGTCCAGGTACTGGAAACAGGCACTTCAAGGGCGGCAGTAAAAGAGTCGCCGATAGCCACAATTCGCAGTAAATCATTCGGGTCGAGGCCATCGTGTTCCACGTCATGGAAACCTTTTGAGTTTATGATTACGGCGTTGTCCATTTCAAAGTACCTATGTAACCATCCGGTGGCGTTAGGCATGTAGCCAAAACCGTTGCGCTCGTCTCTGACATAGATACAAGGCATATGACTGATTCCGACCAATCGAGCAGGTTTGAATAGCCGAAGTGCGAATTCACAAATTACCAGCGCAAAGAAACACTGACAACTCACCAGAATCAGTTTCTTCCGAAACCGCGTTTTGTCCATAATACTTGACCCCTTCTGGATATCACGCACAGGTTTTGCGTTACTAAAGGCGGAGCAGCATGTATGATAGGCGCCCAGTCAAGATATATCAATTTTTTTGTGGAAAATGCTTGAAAAATCTGAGTAGAAAGCGTGAGAATTGAATGCCAACAACGACTGGGGGGGGCAAGTGGCTTCTTGCTTCTGCAAGAGCCAAGTAGCCAAGAACGCTGAGCGTTGTAAAGACATGACCTATGAAGCTTTCAATTGTTATAGTCAACTGGAACGTCGAAGAAGACCTGACTAACTGCATCAGGTCGATCACCGAGAACGCGCCCGCTGGCGAGCATGAAGTCATTGTGGTGGACAATGCAAGCACGGACGCCTCTGCCCAAATGGTTAAAGAGCAGTTCCCGCAGGTGATACTGGTTGTAAACGAAGAAAATCTCGGTTTCGCAAAAGCCAACAATATCGGTATCGCCAGGTCGCGGGGCGAGTTTATACTTCTTTTAAATCCCGATACGGTGGTGCATCCCGGCTCGCTCGATGCTCTACTGAAGTTTATGAATGATAACGAGGATGTGGGCGTCTGCGGCCCGAAGCTTGTGAATACCGACGGCACAACTCAGCCTTCGGCAAGGGCCTTTCCCACCCTTCGGGGAATTATTCATTGCTTCACGATCATGCGGGCAATACCGATCTTTCGGAGACAATACAACAAATGGCTGATGAGGGACTTCGCTCACGACAGGCAGATGGACGTTGACCAGGTGATGGGGGCGGCATTGATGACGAGACGGTCAATTCTTGAACAACTCGGCGGCATGGATGAAGCCTTCTTCATGTATTATGAAGAGGTCGATCTGTGCTACCGAATAAAGCAAGCCGGCTGGCGAATCGTCTTTACGCCGGAACCGGTCATAACACATCGCGGAGGACAGTCGGTCGGGCAGATACCGGTTCGCAGACGCATAATGACGCTCAAGAGCATCTTGACATTCTTGCGCAAACACCGCGGCAGAAATGCCACAAGGCTCTTCAACGTCTTCTTCAAGCCTGCTGTTTGCCTCCAGGATATCTACAACGTGCTGAGGGCGATAATCACATGGAGTAGCGCAGTTGCAATGCGCGATCGCAGAAAACGCATCGAGGCGGCCAAGAGGCTTCGCACAACGTCAATCTGGCTTTTCAAATACTCTTGGCGGGTGCTGTTCAGGATTTGACCTCGCCGAGGCATCGACGAATCAACGAGGCGAGCTGCTCGGCGATGACGCCGGCGTCGAAACTCTCGACGAACTCAAGCGCATTACGACCCATCCCGGCCCTCAACTCGGTGCTCTCAATCAGCCTCGACACTCTATCGACCCACTCGTGTTTTTCCGATGCGAGAAAGCCTGTGATATTATCGCGGACATAATCGGCGTTTACGCCGACCGGTGAGGCAATAACTGGCAGACCGGCGGCGGCATATTGGAGGATTTTGAAGCCGCACTTGCCCCTTGTGAAGCGGTTGTCCGGCAACGGCCCCAGGCCGATATCACTCGTCGCCAAATCAACGGCCTGAGTCTCCCCGGACCAGGGATGCTTCTCCACGGGCATCTTCTCCAGGTCGAGGAAATCGTCGCATATTATTCGCAGAACAACATTATTGAAGCGAGAGCCGATTTCTTCCAGGGCGGGCTTAATCTCCGCCAGGTATTTAAGCGTGCTTCGGCTCCCTATCCAAACAAGGCGTATCTTTCCGTCGCTTTTAGCCTTGACCGGGACTTTGTAGTCCTTTGTGTTCAGGCCCGTAGGCAGGATTTCGACATTCGTATTGAACCGACGTGCATGCTCGGCCAAATAAGGATTGCCGGCGATGACCAGGTCGGCCAATTTAACGGTCAGGCGAAAACGCACCCAGTTAGAGAAGCTGCAGCGCTGGGGGGATCGGGGCTTGTACATCATGGCGTCGTCGAAATCATATATAATTTTACCGGCGAACCCTCGCAGCAGCGGGGCCTCGAGGAGATTCAGCCTTTTCTTGTGCAGAAAGACGCCGTCGAAATCCGCACTTCGCTTCAGCAGCCTGTACCGCGCGCCAACTCCGGCGGGAAAGCGAACAACCTCGCAATTGATGCCGTTGTGGCGCAGCCAGTCCAGATATATCTCGACACGCTGCCGGAAACTCGGCCGATGGGGATTATTTGTGAGAACAAGTACGTTCACTGCCCCGTTCCTACAATAACAAGCTGGTCGATACATCCCATACTTTGAGGTTTTCAGACTACAAATCAACTCTCTGTCTCAGGAGAAATTTCAGGGTCGCAACTCCACGGAGCACTGTAACTTCCTTTCTCCACAAGGTCCAGAAGGTATCCGGCTATCTTGACGGAATTGAATTCCTCGTGCACATGTTTCATCCCGGCGTCGGCGATTTTCTTTCTCTCGGCCTCGTGTGCCAAATACCATTCGGCCAGGTCGAAGAATTCATCGACAGTGGAGAAATACCTTAAATGACGGCCGTCCTCGAACAGCAGGTCGCCGTCGGGCATTCTCTCGGCCAGGACAAAGGCGCCGCACGCCAGGTAGTGCGTCAGCCTGTCGGAACTGTAGAGCCTTACGAGCTTACAGGAATTCGCATTGACGCCGATACGTGCGCCGCTAATGGCATACAAGTAGTCGATTCCCGCGATTTTTTCTCTTCCGCGGCAGCCGTAAAGGGTGCAGTTGGACCGTTTGGCCATTTCGCCGACAAGGTCTTCACGCAGGGTCTTGTCGGATGCCGCGTGATGGCCGACCTTTCCCGTCCAAAGGATGTCGCAGCGCCACTTGTCGGACACTTCATACCGTCGGTCGATATCAGGGTCGCACATGTTCGGCATAAAGGCGCAACACCGAACGCCGGCGTCCTTATAGACCTTCAAGAACTCACCATCGTTGGTTGCGGTGACTATGTCAAGCTGTTTAGCCGTCTCGACCCTGTTCTTCTGGCGCTGGGGCCAAGGGTCTCCGTCGCCGCCGATGAAGACCGCATTGGGAGCGGCGTCCCGCATACGCGCAATTGTCCGAGCATCCAGCACTCTTACGAAGCTCACATAGACAATATCGGGGTCATAGTTCCTAACCTGGACTTCAAGCAGGTCGTCGACCCGGTATTTATAAAAACGCGCGGTGATAGTCCTGCTCTTAAAACGACTGACCTGAGACAGCGCACTGCCATAGCTAAAAAAACGAACATCGTGCCCAAGCCGAATCAGGCCTTTGCCCAATTTGGGCATCTGGTCAATATAAAACTTGATCGGCTTCAGGCTTTGGTCTGTAATTATCAGTATTCGCTTAGAATGTCTCATTTTCAGGAAAGTCTGCCAAGCTGTAATGGTTTCTACTAAGCCTTATTCAGCTTTCTTCCGCCAACTCAAGAGCCGACAAAACAACATCGTCCATGTCTAAATATCTATGAGTTGCCAAGCGACCTCCTAAAAGAAGGCTCTTCTTCCTCTCCGCCTCTTTTCTGTACTTCTCGTAAAGCTTCTTGTTACAGGCGGTATCCACCGGATAATAGGGAATATCTTCTTTATGGTACTGTTTCGGAAATTCCTTTGTCACTACTGTCTGAGGCCGATCCTCGAACTGAAAATGTTTATGCTCGATTATTCTGGTAAAAGGGATTTTTCTTTCGGTATAATTAATAACGGCGTTGCCTTGATAATTGCCTTTCAGCAGTTCGTCCTCAAACCGCAGCCCTCGGTATTCCAGGGCACCAAGTTTATAATCGAAATATTCGTCTATCTTGCCCGTGTAAACCACCGTATTTGCAATACTATCCCAATAGCCTTTGTCCGCAAAGTAATCGGCATTCAATTTAACTTCAATGCCTTCAAGCATTTTCCTGAGCATGCTTGTGTAGCCGCCGATCGGTATCCCCTGGTATTTATCATTGTAATAGTTATCATCAAAAGTAAGTCTTATCGGCAGACGCTTTATTAAGCTTACGGGCAAATCTTTGGGCTCTTTTTGCCATTGTTTTTCAGTATACCCCTTAATGAAGATTTCATATATATCCGGGCCGACCTGCGACAGCACCCAATCCTCTAAATTATCCGGGTTCTCCTTCGGAATTACTACTGCCTTCAATTTGGTTCTTGCCTCTAACGGTGTCTTGACACCGTACAGTTGATATAGTGTCATCAAATTAATCGGAAATGAATATAGCTTATCCTTGTATCGAACCTTGGGGCGATTCACAAAATGGTTAAAACGAGTAAAACGATTAACGTATTTCCACGCAGTTTCATTGCTCGTATGAAAAATATGAGGGCCATACCTGTGAACATTTATCCCCCCTATGTTTTCGGTAAAGCAGTTGCCCCCAATATGCCCTCTCTTTTCTATAACCACAACTCTTTTGCCTCGCTCAAATTGCTTCTGAGCAAAAGCAATCCCAAAGAGTCCACAGCCTACAACTAAATAATCATATTGTGGCATTCTTGCCTTATCTGTAAATCAGTATTTTCGAGTTAGAGCGATTAAGAGGGTTGAAACAAGCACAGCCAATAAAAACAATATTATTCTATATTGCCTTTTTAACTTTCTCTGCAAAACCTTCACTTTTAATTCAACTTCATGCTTAACATGATGATTAAACACCACCACATCAGAACCTACACACAACTTAAAGCCGGCTTCTCCGTTCTCTCCTACATACCCGATCCGTTTGCTCGAACATGCTTTTATAGGTGGACTATTTGCGTGAGAATGAATCGCATAGGGTAACACTCTTAAATTGAAATACTTCTGAATTATGTAACACAATAGTACCTGTTGCTTTACATAAGCCCCCAAAAGTGGCGAGAAGTCAGGCCAATACTGGTTATATCTTTGATAGAACTGCTTGTAAGTTTTGTGATTTGCGACGATCACACCGGTATTGTAACTCTTAAACGTAGCCAATTCAGGGTATCTTCTCGTTAATTCGTTCGCTGTTACGTTAGGATCTAATGTCATTGCGTCATCCAGCAGAATACATTCCTCCTCCATGTTAAAGTTAACGAAAATGTCGCCATCCTCACAGCTATTTAACATTTGCAACTCTGATTCGGCAAAAGGTCTTTGTATTTGTATATCCGTGTCGGTGAAAATTATAATTGCATCATCATTCACAAAATCCAGGGCCTCTAAAAAACCCCCATGCTGCATACAAGTATTTGCATTAGGTGATTTTACCTGCGAAGACAGAATCTTAACAAATTGTATGGAGCCATACTTTTTCTTGAAGGGGGTGCCCGCGTCGAAATCAAGAGTAACGATCACATTATTAACCTGCGAACTGTGATTCATTGTTCGTAAATAAGATTCTGCTTTTTCAAGATAAGCTATGTTAAAGCCGGCGATTAGATATATTTCTTTGCTTTTCTTGAAATCATTCATTATCGGGTGCTTCTCCTTTTTGATTTGCTGGAAACCCCGCCCAAATCAAAATTAGTATGGACAAAAACCATAACTGCTTTATGTTGTCCCTCTAAACAATTTTTTTTATGATTTGTCTTTTGTATTCGGGATCTTGGAGAGGCTGAATTCTTCTACCCTCACTGCCGCCGTCAACATACTTGAATTCCAACGGCGCGCCTTGCTCATCTTTTCTCAAAAACCATTCATACTCCACGTCAAGGTGTCCGATATCGATTGCCTGATATCCGGCATTGCATAAATCATAAACCAAAACAGTCGCCGTTGGCCCAAGGGCGGCCAATACGAGTCTGTCCCGGCCAATATCATCGAAGGCGGCTATAATTTCATAGTACTTGTCAAACGCGCTGCGAGCGGGACAAAGAATACGTGATATCGATTTAGCGCCCGCCAATAAATCGTTAAACATGCCGAATCGTGTTCCAACGCCCTCGCATATAACAACATCTCTACCTACCCATATCTTCTTAATCTTCTCAAAGTACTCACTGCAAGTCTTGTAATGCTCATCCGTTTTATTAAAAGGCATATAGATTCTAGTAAAAAACGCATTGTAATAAACGCGGTTCATGTCAAGATGAGAATATACCCTCTCCCTTTTTTTCGCCATCCACTTCCTCCAGAAGTCAATAACAATCGGCACATAATTATCCAGAGAACCAAAACCATCCGGCAGACCAATCAGCAAATTCGAGCTTTCTGAAGCAAGTACTTCTTTTAGCCGCTGAGCAAGTTTGGCCGATCGGTTCTGAAAATGAATGCGGCTGCCGGCCATGACGCCGAATTCTCCATCACCAAAACGAGACAGAGAACAGTTAGTCTGCAAAATCTTAGCCAGTGTTTCATCTGCACTCTTTATTGTCGGCATTTGAACACTGAAACCACCGTTCGTGATCTTATCATAAATTTCGTAAGGCATATTTCCCAGCTTGTTTCGAATCTCTTCAAGCTGTTTATGCTTTTTGCCTGAATAGAACACCTTATTCGTGAAACGCGATAATTCTTTTTTGATTTTTTTCAGCATTACACTTCGACTTAAGATCACGGGCTACACATTATTTCTCTGGCATTCTAACTGCGTATATGTATCCTGTACTCATCTTTTTCGATAAAACTCTTGTACTGAGAGCAAATCCGTTCTTGGTTAGAATACTCACCAGCCCGTCGGGCTTATTGAAATGGTACTCCATAAGAACAATATCTATGCCCCCAACTAAACCTTCGTCGTTAAGCCTTTCAAATATCTCAAACTCAGCACCCTCACAATCGCATTTGACAATTATGCGTTGGTTTTCGTTTTCTTCTAAAATAGAGGTTATTTCTTTGGCCGCGTCCTTAATGACAACTGTTTCTTTCCTTATATCTTTCCCCCCCGTGCAAACATCGTGAGTGGTGCTCATACCGCCGGTCGCCTTGGTCATATACGGCAGTTCCAGCGTTGTCGCTGCTTTGCCAAGCCCGAAGTTAAACGCATGTATCTTTTCGCTCAGGTGCGGATTGAGTTCCAGATTTCTTCTTGCCAAATCAAATGTTGGTTTAAAAGGCTCGAAAGAGTATATCTTCTTTATGTTTGGATAGGTGGCAAAAAACAATGATGCTATGCCGCGATTCAGCCCTATATCAATTAGAACGGCATCACAGCCAAAGCTTATGCCATAATCGTTATATAGAAATACTTCTTTAGTGATGCCCAGTGCTTCATGCGGCACATTGGAAATATCTATTTTGACGCCTTCGGGCGTTGTAACAATCTCATCTTCTATCTTGCATCCGTGAGCCAGAAGCCTTTTGCGCCGGCTTTTGGTGCCGATTAGTTTACGTTTAATTTCTTTTCGCGCCTTTTTACTGGGTACAAAACAGCACAGGAGATTTACCAACATTTTCATTGTCAACAAATCCTTTTTGCCATCCTTACCGCGTAGATGTAGCCTGTCTTCGCCCTTCGTGATGCAATCTTTCTCTGCACCGCGAAACCCTCCCGATTGAGCATTTTCACAAGCTTGTCCGGAGGCTCAAAATGATACTCCATGATGACAACATCGATACGTCCCACCAGCCCCTGTTCGTCAAGGCGATCGAATATCTCAAACTCCGCACCCTCACAATCGCATTTAACGATTATGTATCTATCTTTATTTTCTTCTAAAATAGCAGCTATTTCTTTCGCCGCATCCTTGATGACAACTGTTTCTGTATCTATATTCTTTTTACCCTTGCAAACATCGTGAGTGGTGCTCATGCCGCCAGTTCGCGTACTCTGATACGGCAGTTCCAACGTCGCCTCCTTTCGGCCGAGGCCGACATTGAAGGCGTGGATCTTCTCGCTCAATTGTGGATTCAACTCCAAGTTTCTCTTGCCCAACTCAAACGTCGGTCTGAACGGTTCAAAGGCATAGACACTTTTTATGTTCTCCTTGGCGGCAAAGCGAAGTGATACGGCCGCCCGATTCATGCCAATATCGATCAACACCGACTCTCTGCCAATATCCAGATTATACTCACTCTTGACGAATACCTCCCTGACCAAATACAGAGGACAATCCCCCGCGTCGGAGACGTCTATGCGAACGCCCTGTGGCGTGGTCATGACACCATCGTTTAGCGTAAATCCCTGACGCAGAAGCTGATATTGCAGCCGCGGATTGACTACGAGGCAGTATCGAATACTTGTGCGCCACCGTCTTACGGGCACGAAGCAACACATGAACTTGACCAATGCTTCCACCACAGCAAAATCCTTCATTGTTACGAACTCCTTTCAATCTGTGCTTCAACATCGCACTCATCCCACGCTCATTTGGGCACCGCCTAAAATAGCGTTTAGAAGAAGGTGTAGAGCCAAGGTGAGATGGCCGAACCCTCGGCAAAGACTATCAGCGCCCCGAGCACCAGCAGAGAAACAACGATCGGTATCAGCCACCACTTCTTGCGGACTTTCAGAAACTGCCAGAATTCCACTATTATTGACAACTTGCTCACGGTAACTCCAGCCACTACAGTCAAGACTTTCGTAAGAGTATAAGCGGGACATTGGGACGGGTCAAGAGCTTTTAGAATTGTTTCGTGTAATCGCGATTCTGCGCATCGCTGTTGTCCCGCGGCAGCCAGTAGCTTTCTGAGGCGGCTCTGTCGAATTTCGTATTCAGCAGGTCTTTGCCAAGCAGGCGGAGCAGCAACGCCGTGGGGGTTAGGATGAGAAAGAACAGTACACACAGTATCAACCGGGTCATAAACCAGCCCATAATGACCGAGAATGTCATCCAGACCTTGTGCAGGGGCGTTAAGACGACCGGAATGAGCAGACCCGGGCAAATGAACAGGCCCGATGCCATGAAAAAATACCAGTAATACTCCCGCCGCCGCCAGAGCAGAAAGGCGCCGATCAGGGCCAGAGGAACTGCCATCGCCAATGTGAACTTCCGCAACTGGCGTGGGGAACTGTCAATACTCTTGATTTCGTCGATTATCATAAGATTCTGCTAATCCAACTCGAACCGGCTGCGCCAGTCAATATCGTCTTCGAGGGGTTTTTGCTCGGTCTTATCCAGTAGAAAGCCTCCCATCACGAGGTAATCCATATTGGTTCTCATAAAACACATATAGGCGTCGTCCGGCGTGCAGACAATAGGCTCGCCGCGGACGTTGAACGACGTATTTATAATCACAGCACAGCCGTGTTTCTCGTCGAACTTCGCTATCATTTTATAATACAGGGGATTCGTCTTTGGATTCACCGTCTGTATCCTGGCCGAATAATCGACGTGCGTAACGGCAGGGATATCCGAACGAACAACATGCAGCTTGTCCATCCCGAAAAGACTCTCCTCTTCTGCGCTCATTTCCCGGCGGATTTCGCTCTTTACAGGCGCCACAAGCAGCATATACGGGCTCTCAACGTCAATATCGAAGTATTCAGAGGCCTTTTCCGCCAGCACCGACGGTGCAAACGGGCGAAAGCTCTCCCTGAACTTTATCTTCAGGTTCATCGTCTCCTGCATCTTCGGAGAGCGGGCGTCGCCGATTATGGAACGGCCCCCTAATGCCCTGGGCCCGAATTCCATAGGCCCCTCGAACCAACCGACGACCTTCTCATCGGCAATCAAATCCGCTATTCTTTCGGGGATATCCTCCCGATTGACGCTCGTATAGGGTATGTCGTTGCTTTTTAGGTAGTCGAGAATCTCACTATCCTTGAAATCGGGGCCGAGATAGGAGCCTCGTTGGACGTCGTTCTCGTTGTCGGCCTCTCTTGGATTTCCGAGAACCTGATACCACGCGAACAGCGCCGCCCCCAGGGCCCCGCCGGCATCGCCCGCCGCCGGCTGAATCCAAATATTGTCAAAAGGCCCCTCTCGCAGGATTCTACCGTTGCCGACGCAATTCAGCGCAACTCCGCCGGCCAGACACAGGTTCTTCTGTCCCGTAACTTTGTGAATATGGCGGGTTATGCGCAGCATGGCCTCTTCTACAACCTCCTGCACCGACCGCGCCAGGTCCATATCGCGCTGCGTGAGCAGCGATTCGGGCCGCCGGGCGGGGCCGCCGAAGAGCTTGGCGAACCTCTTATTGGTCATAGTCCGGCCGACGCAATAGTCGAAATACTTCATATTGAGCTTGAATGAGCCGTCCTCCTTCAAATCAATCAACTCGCTCAGAATCAAATCCCTGTATATGGGCCGTCCGTAAGGCGCCAGTCCCATCACCTTGTACTCACCGGAATTAACCTTGAATCCCGTATAATACGTGAAGGCCGAGTACAGCAGCCCGAGCGAGTGCGGGAAGTGAATCTCGGCGAGAATTTGCACATTATTGTCCTTACCGGTTCCGTAGCTGGCCGTCGTCCACTCGCCCACGCCGTCTATCGTCAGAAAAGCTGCTTCTTGAAACGGCGACGGGAAAAACGCCGAGCCTGTGTGAGATTCGTGATGCTCTGTAAACAAGATTTGCCCGGCAAAACCGAGTCCCTTGGCGATTACGTCCTTCATCCAAAGCTTCTGCTTTATCCACAGCGGTATTGCCTTGATAAACGTTCTGATTCCAAGCGGCGCGAATGCAAGATAGGTCTCTAAAATACGCTCGAATTTGATGAAAGGCTTGTCATAGAAGGCCACGTAGTCCAACTCAGCCGCCTGCACGCCGCCGCTCTTGAGGCAATAGTCGATGGCGTTCTTTGGAAAGGAAAAATCATGCTTCTTGCGCGTGAACCGCTCCTCCTGGGCGGCGACGACGATCTCACCGTCCCGCACGAGGCAGGCCGCGCTATCGTGATAAAAGGCGGAAATACCCAATATATCCATATACAACCTTCAGACTGATATAGTAGTCTGTCAAAATCGAATTAGTGAGTGTCATTGCGAGCAACTCACAGAATCATACTTGACTGAACAATAGAGGCTAACAGCTTTAACTCTATTTGTCGAGCGAGTCGTCCGTGATTATGCTTTGCATGGCCGGCGACGACATCATCTTTTCCGCGTATTTGTTGCACTTCTTTACGGTCCTTTTTCGCAGCGCAAACTCATCAGGATTAACGACCTGGGTCGCGTGGGCCAGATGTATGACGTATCGGCTCATTACCGAAGCGGGCAGTTCCACTGTTTTATAGCCTCTATCGACAATGTCGAAATAGACCTGCTTGCCGCTGCCCAGGCCCTTTTCCTCATCCGTAAGGAATGAGAGTCCCTCGCTGCGCAGAACTTCCGTGCGATACACGCAGCATATCGTGCGATTATAGTATCGGAACTTGCCGAAAGGGTCGGGCGCCCGAAGCAGTTTGCGCTTGAAGGTCCTAAGGTCGGTGGCCTTTTTGAGCAAAATCCGCCATCTCGGAGTTAATTCGAGTTTGCCGGAGCCGACGCAGGCTGTTTTCTCGTCGCCGCCAAAATAGCCGACCAAGTCGGTCAACCATTTCTCCCGGTGAACGAAGGCATCGGAGTGCATCGATAGGAAGAACTCCGTATTGCAGTTCTCATAGCCAAGCTGCAGGGCCGCACTGTGAGACCGGCTGCCGCTGACATCCTCTGTGGTTTGGCGCTGGAGCAGGCGAATCCATTTGAGGCTCTTGAGGTGCTCCAAAGACTCGTCCTCTGAATCATTATCGACAACAACGACCTCGTAAGGATACCCGGTGAATCTGCGAATACAGCGCAAAGCCAGCCGGGTAAAGTCCAGCGTCTTGTAATTCACTATGCATATAGTCGCTTTGCCTTTGACGAGGTTCGACATCGGTGGCTATTTCCTTTTCGGCTAACGGTCCGCGTACATCGAGTCGTAATACTTCTGGTAGTCGCCAGAGACGACGTGGCCGAGCCAATCGGCGTTATCGAGGTACCAGTCTATCGTCTTGTTAATACCTTCCTCAAAAGTAACCGATGGTCGCCAGCCAAGCTCGGACATTATCTTGCCGGCGTCGATAGCGTATCGCCTGTCGTGCCCTGGGCGGTCCTTGACGTGCTTAATCAAGGATTTCGGCTTGCCCAGCCGATCAAGTATCAGGTTGACGACCTCCATATTCGGCTTTTCGTTGCAGCCTCCGGCGTTGTAAATCTCACCGGGCTGCGCCTTCTCGATAACCCGCCAAATCGCCGTGCAGTGGTCGTAAACATACAGCCAATCCCGCACATAGAGGCCGTCGCCATAGACAGGCAGTTCCTTGTCCTTCAGGGCGTTGTTGATCATCAGGGGAATCAACTTCTCCGGGAACTGATACGGGCCGTAATTGTTCGAGCACCTGGTGATGTTGTACTTGAGGCCCCAAGTACGGCCGAAGGCGCCGACAAGATGGTCCGCCGCGGCCTTGCTGGCTGAATAGGGCGAATTCGGGCTTAGCAGGGTCCGCTCTGTAAACTTGCCCTCGGCCCCTAACGACCCATATACTTCATCCGTCGAGACCTGAACGAACCGCTCCAGGCCCTTACCACGAGCGGCCTCGAGCAGGGACAATGTGCCGATCACGTTGGTCTCGATGAATATCTTGGCGCCGGTAATGGAACGATCGACATGGCTCTCGGCGGCGAAATTGACGATTGTATCTATTCCTTCATCATCGATGATCTTCTCGACGAGTTGCCCGTCGCAGATATCGCCCTTGACAAACTTGTGATTGGCGTGGTCCAGAAAGCCGGCCAGATTCTCGAGATTGCCCGCGTAAGTGAGGCTGTCGAGATTCACAAGAAAGGTCTCCGGGTGCTCGGAAAGCACCATTCGCACGAAGTTGCTGCCGATGAATCCTGCCCCGCCTGTAACGAGTATTCTACTCATAAATGCCTCAAGAAATCTTCTAACGGTTCTCGCCAGGGCCTGATCGGCTCGTCGAGCACCGCCTTAATCTTGCTGCAATCGAATCGACTGCTCAACGGTCGCTCGGCCAGGCTGGCAAAATCACCCGTTTTGCAAGGCAACAGATTAACATCCAGCGAGAGCCTGTCAAACATAAACTTCGCCATTTCATACCGGCTGACGTACCCCTCGGCGGCGAAATGAAACAGGCCATGAGGTTTCTTGCCAACCAAATCACATATTGCCCCGGCAACCTCCGTCGTGGCGGTCGGTGAGCCTGTTTGGTCGTCAACTACCTTCAAATCCTGTCCTGATTTCGCACGGGCGATGAGCTTTTTCGGGAAGTTCTCGCCCGCAGAGCCATAAGTCCATTGCACGCGGACAATACAATGCCTGCCGCCCGCCTCGGCAAGGAGCCGCTCCCCGGCCAACTTGGTTCTGCCGTATTCGTTTATGGGCTTGGCGGCATCCGTTTCGGTGTAGGGAGCGTCCGATTCACCGTCAAAGACAAAGTCCGTACTGACGTGCAAGACCCATCTATCGGCCCGGCGGGCCATTTCTCCGAGCCGCCCTACCGCTGCTGCGTTCACCTTATAAGCGAGATCGGCTTCGCTCTCGGCGCCATCGACGTTGGTATAGGCCGCGCAATTGATGATCGTATCGGCCGAATCCACTGCCTCTTTGAGTTGCTCGGCATCGGTTATATCGAACCGGGGCAGGTCGAACACTCGCACGCCGAAGCCCTGATGCTCGCATGTTTTCGCCAAGTCCGTGCCAAGCATCCCCCTGCCGCCCAGAATCGTAATTGTTTTCTCAGCCATGTCTTCCGAATCCGCAATGCGGTCCATTTGTTTGTTGAAATCAGCCGATGAAGCTCGTTGAAACCTCGCGTTTCACTCCGGCGGCATCTTTGCGACGAGTTCGTTGGCCCTGTTGAGCGACTCAAACGTCCCCGCATCGGTCCACCAGCCCTCAATGATGTCATACGCCATCAGGCCCTTCTCGATGTATGCCTGATTGACGTGCGTGATTTCAAGCTCGCCGCGATCCGATGGCTTGAGCGTTCGTATCACGTCGAAAACCGTCGAATCGTAAAAGTAAATCCCCGTCACGGCATAATTCGACTTGGGCTCATCGGGCTTTTCAACGATCCCCACAACTTTGCCATCGGAAAGCTCTGCAACGCCGAAACGATGAGGATCGGACACCTGCTTGAGCAGTATCCTTGCGCCCTGTTTCTGAGCGGCGAATTTCTCGGCGTGTGCCTTCAGGTTGGCCTGGAAGATGTTATCGCCGAGGATAACGGCTATCGGATGATCGTCGGCGAAATTCTCGGCCAAAGCCAGGGCTTGTGCAATTCCGCCGGCCTCGTCCTGCACCTTATAGGTGAACCGGCATCCGAAATCCTTGCCGGAGCCGAGCAGGCCGACCACATCGCCCATGTGCTCGACGCCCGTTACTATCAGGATTTCCGCAATCCCGGACGAGGTCAGCTTCTCGATAGGGTAATAGATCATCGGCTTTTCGCCGATCGGCAGCAAATGCTTGTTTGTCACCTTCGTCAGCGGCATTAGGCGCGAGCCAGTCCCACCGGCAAGCACAATACCTCGTAAGTCCATAATTATCTCCTTTGGCGATATCTTTGAATGCGCGCATTCTAAGCTCTCAGAGCGCCGATGTCAACAACAAAGCGGACTATTGCGGAGACGTTTGCCCCCTCAAATTCTAAGTAATCGCCTTTGTCGCCCCGCTGGTGAAGCCGCCATCCACGAGGATTATCTGGCCGGTGATATACTCAGAAGCGTCGGAAGCGAGGAAAACGACCGTTCCGTCGAGATCGCTCGGCTTGCCGGGGCGGTTGAGGGGAATCCGGTCCTTGATGTACGCCAGCCACTCTTTGTTCTCGTAAAGAACAGCATTCTGGGCCGTTTTGAACCAGCCCGGAGCGAGTACGTTGGCGGTTATGCCGTATTTGCCCCATTCGGCGGCCAGACTTCGGGTCATCTGCAGGACACCGCCTCGGCTGGCCGTATAAGGGGCGATTCCCTCCATACCGAAAACGCATGTGCACGAGCCAATGTTGATTATTCGGCCGTAGCCGGCTTTTATCATCTCTTTGCCCACCGCCTGGGCGCAGAAGAAGCTGCCCTTGAGATTCGTATTGAGCACCGTATCCCAGTCCTCCCAGGAGAATTCCGCACTTGTGCTTCTGATGTTGAGCCCGGCGTTATTGACCAGAATATCGATTTTGCCGTATTCCTGGATGGCCACCTGGACCATGTTCTCAATATCGCTTTGCGAGAGTACGTCCAACTGAACGGGCAGGGCCTTTCTGCCCAGATCCTCAATCTCTTTCTTGAATTCGGCCAGGCTCTCGATGTTCCTGCTGGTAATGACAAGATCAGCCCCGGCCCTGGCGAGCGCCCTGCCGAAATACTGGCCCAGCCCCCTGCTCGTGCCCGTTACAATCGCTACTTTCCCGGAAAGATCAAAAAGGTCCTGCATGGCTTTCCACCTCAAAAACTTGTTGCTGTGTCGCAAATCTGACTATGAATGTCATTCTGAGTCCGCGGTTAGCGGACGAAGAATCTGGCCAACGAAGAATTAGAACCCTGCGGCCGTAGCCAGATGCTTCGCCTTCGGCTCAGCATGACAAAGCATTATGGTTCCAATACTATCTTCAGTAGATTCTCCTCGGCCTTGAGCAGCCGATCGAAGGCGGCGGCGCCCTCGCTCAGCGGCAGAACGTCGCTGATTAGCGGATCGACGTCGATTTTGCCCGACGCCACAAGGTCTATGCAATCGCTAAATTCTCCGCTGCTGGCGTAGGAGCCGGTAAAGGTAAGCTCCCTCGCGACCAATTCCTGCGGATTGAACTCGGCCCGCGGCTCCAGATTGCCGACTGCGACGACATATCCGCCCGTTTTCGTGATCGAAACGGCGTCGGCAAAAGTGCGGGCATAGCCGACCGCTTCCAGCGTTACATTCGCCCCTTTCCCGTCCGTTTCCTCGAAAATCGCCTCTTTCAGGTCGGTCTGAGAGGGATTCACGACTGCGTCCGCACCAAGCTCTTTCGCCACGCCGAGGCGAAATTCGTCGATGTCGCAGGAGATCACCTTCGCCGGGCTCCTGAGCTTGGCGGCCTGGATGATGAAAAGGCCTATCGTCCCGGCCCCGATGACCACAACGGTATCTTCCGGTGTTATCGGCGCCCTGCTCGCGGCATGTACGCCTATCGAGACCGGTTCCAGCAGGGCCGCCCGGACAAACGACATATTCTCCGGGATCTTCGAGACAATCCACCAGGGCACGGCCACGTATTCGGCGAAGGCCCCGTGCCTCTTGAAATCGCCCGGTGAGACGCCGAGCACCTGCCGGGTTTGGCAACGATTGAATCGCCCTTCTCGGCAAGGCGGGCATTGATTGCAATATACCGTCGAATCGAAACAGACCCTGTCGCCCTGCTCGAATCCCTTCACATTGCCGCCGATTTGCTCGATAACCCCGGCGGCTTCGTGGCCCATAATCAAGGGCGGAATCCTTCTGCCCGTCTTTCCGGTGGCGCCGTGAACGTCCGAACCGCAGATGCCACAGGCCTTTACGCGAACGAAAACATCGTCGCCGCCGACCGCCGGGGCGGGGAAATCCGAGTATTCGAAGGTGTATGGTGCAGTGTAAATCAACGCTTTCAAGCGAAATACTCCGTAAAAGCAGTGCAAAATCCGGCTGATTATACGGCGCGATTCTCGGCTTGTCCAACCATTTAGCCGGTGCGACCGTGTGGGGGGGGTGGCCAGATTTTCCAGCAGGTGATTGGGGTATTCGTCAATACTCGATCATAAGGCACA
>JAUVXL010000004.1 GCA_030603595.1 Sedimentisphaerales bacterium
TTTCCGCACTTTCGTTTTACCATATCTGGCTTCGGCTGGGGGGTGTTTGAAAAGACTAAAACAGCTTCGCCGAAGTCGCAGACGCGCCTCGGCGGGGCGATTCCTTCTGTTGTTACCCACAAATTATTTCAGAGAGCCAAATTTATTAACGTCCCAACAATGCCTGTCAAAAGCCAGCGACGTACATAGCTGAACATATTCTTGCTCGCGCGGATCAGATAATCGGCCGCCCTTCCATATCCCTTGTCCAACAGTTTTTTTATCAGTTTGCGAATATCACATTCGGCAGCAGCAACAGCCTGAGCCAGTGATGTCTTATCCGAATCTTCAACTTTCTCGAAATCTTCTTCAGGAAGTTCTATGCCGATCATGTTTTATTTTGCCTTGAACCATGTTCATGCATATCCTCTCGTCAGCCAACCGAAGAATCAGGCCGACAAAGCCAGCTAAACCTTCGGTTTCGAACAGCTCTTTTGTCCGAAAAACCAACTCATCCAGAGAAACTGCAATAAAGTTGGCAGCTTTCTTGCGGATTTGCCTGCAAAGTCTTTGAGTTTAGCGCTTTAGGCCTCCGGCATAATATGGTACAATTCCGTGGCTTTCATGGGGGATAGGGTAATCCCGGCGCGCCGGGAACCCGAGCACCGTGAGAGCGCCATACGGCATGGGTTGGTATCCTCTTTGGCGCCAACTCTTTACAATCATGCCGGCGGCTATAATGCGATAAACTCTCCGCCGAACTTGCAGACGCGCCTTTGGAGGGGCGGACCACGGCGGGCTGTTTTCACAAACAATCAACCAACTTTATTGCAGTTGAACCAAATGATTCTTATCCTCGGTGTTACGGCTTCCGGCAAAGGCAGGCTGGCCTTCGACCTTGCAGAGCACTTAGGTGCTGAGATTATCAGTATCGACTCGATGAAGGTCTATCGCAGAATGGACATCGGCACCGCCAAGCCGCCCGATGAGGCGCGCCGGCGAGTCAAGCATCATTTGATTGATATAGTCGAGCCGAGCGATTCCTTCAGCGTGAGCGCCTTTCTCGACGCCGCCACGGACGCCATCGAGCAAATAGGAAATCGCAACAAGCCCGTCATCGGCGTCGGCGGAACAGCTTTGTACATAAAGGCCCTGCTGTACGGGCTCTTCGAGGGTCCGGGAACCGACGAGCAGATACGAAGCCGGCTCAAAGAGCAGGCCGAGGCAGAAGGCCTCGACCGGCTCCACCACCTATTGAAAGAAGTCGATCCGGAAGCCGCCGATAGAATTCATCCCAATGACGCCAAACGTATAATCCGGGCCTTGGAAGTCTATGAGATTACCGGCAAACCTATCTCAAGCTTTCAGCAGCAATGGGTTGAGAGAAGACAGAAGGCGAGTATCGAAAATGGAGTGCCGAAACACGATTGGACGATAATCGGACTGCGGCGACAAAGAGAACAAGAGAGTAAAAGAATTAACGCAAGGGTAAAAAGGATGATCGCCGCCGGGCTTGTGGACGAAGTCAAGGCCCTGCTGGCAGAGGACAAACCGTTGAGCCAACAAGCCCGCTGCGCCATAGGGTATGCCGAGATAATCGAGCACTTAGCCGGGCGAATCGATTTGGATGAGGCCGTCGAAATGATAAAAAAGAAAACACGACGATTAGCAAAGGCCCAGCGAACTTGGTTCAAGACCTTCAAAAATGTCAACCGGCTCGACATTGAAGACGAAGAGCCACCCGAAAAAACCCTCAGCCGCGCCAAGACCCTGCTGTAAAACGCGCGATAACCGCCCAGCACGCGATGGTAATACAAGTATGTCACTATTACTCTGTCAAGTATGATTCTGTGAACTGTCATTGCGAGGCCTGAAAGGCCGTGGCAATCTCTGGTGGTCGAGTCCGCCTCAGGCGGAAGATTGCCACGTCGGCCTTCGGCCTCCTCCTAAGAAAATGAACGGTTCTCTTAGCGCGAGGGGTAGGAGATTGCCACGTCGCTGCGTTCCTCGCAATGATGATTCGTTAGCGTTCATTTTCTTTTGCGTGCCTCCTGAGAATCCGGGTAGGTGCTCGCAATGACACCTGCTAATTCGATTTTGACAGACTACTATGCGGGAATCCAGAGATGCAACTCAAACGGTCTGGAGTTGCTCCTGAGCCCGCAGGACGGCGGCGGCGTCGCCTAAAACGAGCTGCTTAACCAAACTGGCGGGGACCAGTGTCATGCCCATACGGAAGATCTTCTCTTCGACCATCGAAGCAATCGTCCGCGCAGTCTGTTGAGGGATGGCGTGCTTCGTCGCCAGGCCCTGCACTATTACCGACTTGTCCCATCGGCATTTCCCGTCCAACTCCTCGCCCCGCGCAAGCAATTCCGCATCTGTTAGCTCTTGAACGTCAATCGAGGCAACCTGCACGCGAGAACGCTTGATTCGCCGCTCGAAATGGTATTCGTTCAGGGCAATAGCCGCTTCCTCGTGGCCTGTGGCGCTCAGCACGGCCTTGATCATGGAAAATATCTCGCTGCTCGTTACGTCCCGATGCTTCTGCTGATAGAGATAATAGGTCACCACCTCCGCAAGCTGCTCTGCGGCAAAAATGTCCGCCTCGCCTGCACTCCCAAGGGCGTTGCTGATGGTCCCCATCACTTTCGTGTGCAGGTATTCTTCGACGGCGCCGTCTTGTTTCTTAACCTTAAGCTGCATCTACTCCTCGAAGAGTGTCGGCTGGCCCATAGGCTCGCCTTTGTCGATCACTTCGCTAACTTCTTTAATCAACTCGCCGGCATCTCTGAAATCGCGATAGACGCTCGCAAAACGAATATAGGCCACTTTGTCCACCTTGCCGAGTTGCTCCATCACGCTTTCGCCGATGAAAGCCGATGTTACTTCTTTATCAAAACTCCTGAAAATCTTCTCTTCAACCTTGTCTGCTATCTGCTGAATCTGCTCTGCCGAGACCGGTCTTTTGTAACAAGCCTTCTGCGAGCCGACTATTATCTTGTCCCTGTCGTAAGGCACGCGCGACCTGTCCTTCTTTACGACCCAGAGCTTGAAGCTCTCACCTATTTTCTCATAGGTTGTAAAGCGCCTCTTGCACGTCAGGCACTGTCGCCGGCGTCTGATTACTCTGCCGCCGTCGCTCGAACGCGAGTCAATTACTCTATCCCGGTCTTCCTTACAAAAGGGGCATTTCATTTCGTACCTCGCATCTCGCCTGATTTGCGGCATTCGGCCTTGGCCGCCATGCCCGGCAAATCGCGAGATATGCGCCTCGAAGCCTATCAAGAAAACACTACATCTGGATTCCACTGCTATTCTAAGCTCAATATATAGTATGTCAAAAAGAAATTCGGCCGACTGGCAAACAATACTGTCCGGACGTTGTGAGGTTTCGTTTTGCAGCCGCCCTAATTCGTGGCTGTACAAACACTAAGGACAATAGCTTAAGGAAAACTCACAGGCTTGACGCTCGGACAATTTCTAAAAAAAAACCTCTGCGCGCCCGAAACGCGCAGAGGCCAACTCGGAAAGAAACTTATATAGCCCCCTTAAAGGTCTCGGATAAGCTCTCCACACTATCGCCAAGACCCCCATTGTTTTCTCCTGCCTGGAAGGCTCGCTGTTCTTTTTTAACCTCACTTGGCAGGATTATACGGCTGAGCCACCTTCTGTTTTAGTCAGGCCGCCATTCGTACGGCTTTGGCTTTAGCCCACTTTAATCGCCCAACCTCAAGTAAAGTCTAATAGATAAACCGCCGTCGGGCAAATCGCGGGGAAGACTTTTTTCAAGGTTTTTCGACAGACCGATAAGGCCCACGATCCGAAGTAAGCGCGCAGGACAAGCCGTATCGACGTAAAAACATTTTCTCAGACGCTCTATGCTTGCTCTATCTTGGCCTTGCTCTTGAGTGTATCGATAAACTCATTTATGGCCTCTTCTTGAATCTGCCCTTGAAGAGTCTCGACTATCTGTGTGTTTACCTCTTTTAGTTCGGCGACGGCAGCCGGCTTTTTATCGTACACCTTGGCGATGTGAAATCCGAACCGCGTGCGGAAAATATCACTTACTTTGCCGACGCCTAAATTGAAAACGACGTCCTCGAACTCCTCCACCATCTGCCCCTTGGCGACGTTTCCGAGGTCGCCGCCACTGTCTGCGCAATCGGTGTGCTTGTCAACTACAACTTCGAAAGAGGCCCCGCCTTTCAACTCGGCGTATGCTTCGCTTATGGCCTTGTGGGCGGCCTCTTCATCCGTTTGCCAGTTTACGTACTTGACTATGTGAGCGACCCTGGCCTGCTCGCCGTATTTGAACTGCTCCTTGTTGGCGTCATAGTATTCCTGGATTGCCTCCTTCGAGGGCTTGGGCAGATCCTTGCATACTTCCCCCATCTTTCGCTGAACGCGCAATTGCAGTTCGACATCCTCCTTGATCTTCGTGTCGTCCTCGACGCCAAAGTCTTTGTAGAGCTGCTCTTCGTCGGCATATTGCTCTTTGAGGTTGGCCATAGCCGAATCGATATCTTCCTTTGAAATCTCGGCGCCGTTCTCTCTGGCCTCCTGATTGATCAGGACCCTTTCAAGAACGTTCTCTTTCGACCAATCAAGCAATTGAGCCTCCCGCTCTTCTTTGCTTTGGTTGGTAAAGACGCGTTCATAATCCGACCTCAGACGCTCAACTTCCTGCTCTATGACAGAATCTTCTATTCTTTCATCATTCACAATCAAAGCCATATTTTACACCTCGTATTCGAATTATAACTCGCAGCGACCCAGCTTGACAAGGCATTTTCACAATTCGTTTTTAGATTGGACTCAATAATCAATAATCAACTATCACGATGTCTTCGGGTATTGCGACTACGTCTCGGTGTTTTGGGCCGAGGATTTTTCTGATTTCCGAGCTGTGTTTGCCCGCCAGGGCCTTTAGCTGCGAGCTGCTTAGGTTTATTACGGCTTTTGCGTTTTCGTTGAGCATGACGACGTCGCCGGCCTCGAATGCGCCTTCGATTTTGGTTACGCCGCTGGGCAGGAGGCTCTTGCGATTTCGCAGGGCCCGCATGGCGCCGGCGTCGATAGTAATAGTCCCGGCAGGGGCGCTGTTGAGAATCCACCTCGCGCGGTTGGAGAGCTTTCGTTTCGGCATGAAGACCGTCCCGATCTCTTCGCCGGCGATGATTCTCCCGATCACGTTCTTCAATCTGCCGTTGGCTAATACGATGCGACATCCGGCGTTAGAGGCGATCTTCGCCGCTTCGAGTTTCGTTTTCATTCCGCCCGTGGCGAATTTACTCCCCTTGCCACCGGCGTTCTTGACCATCTGCGGGGTTATCTCGAAGACAGCCGATATCGGCCTGGCGTCGGAATGCCTTTGCGGATTCTTATCGTAGAGCGCGTCGATATCGCTGAGCATAATCAGCAGGTCCGCATCGATCTTGCTGGCGACCAGGGCGCTGAGCTTATCGTTATCGCCGAAGGTCGTGCCGATCTCGTCTGTGCTGACGCTGTCGTTCTCATTGAGGACGGGGACAGTTTTCAGGTCGAGGAGGGTCTCGATGGAATTGCGAAGGTTCAGATAGGTCTTCCTGTGGTTGAGGACCTCTGCGGTTAGGAGGACCTGGGCGACGGTTACACCGTGGCGCAGGAAGGACTTTCGGTATTCCTGCATCAGCAGCGGCTGGCCGACGGCTGCGCAGGCCTGGCGCATCTTCATCCTTTTGATGCCGCCGGGGCGGTCCAGTTGGCCGGCGCCCATGCCGATAGCGCCGGAACTGACGATAACGACCTGCCTGCCCGCTTCGAGCAGCGAGCTTATCTGGGCGGCGACCCGGCGGACGTAAGCGGCGTCCACACACTCGTCTTTCGTCAGGACGCTCGTGCCGATCTTCACTACTATTCGCTTTGCCTTGGTAAAGTTACGCATTGCAGGCCTACCATACCCAATTTGGAGCGCATTTTGCAACTCTTTTATCTTTATGTGGGATGTGGGATTTCGTATCTCGGATTGGGTTTGTTTTTTTGGGTTGAGCGGCGCGGAGTATTGGTGTAAACCTGTGTGGCGTAAGAGGTTGTGTTGGTTTTGGGGTTGAGGGATTTGGGTTTGTTTTGCATAATTAAGGCATGAATGCGTGGCAAGATAGGTAAGTCGGGCGGTTTAGGGGAGGCAGTGAGATGGGCATGTGTCATCCGGCGGGATGAAGTTTTGGGTTGGGTTGTTCCCGAAGGATCGGGACTTTCGCTTCGCTTCAGCATTGATCACATCCAATATTGTATAGATTCCAGTTTGGTGTATATTATACTATATTGCGAGTTGGATGTCAAGTTAATTCTCGTTTTAGTGACAGATATTGACACTGACACCCAAGGTGCAGAGGATGGATTAACCACGAATACCCAAGGCACAAGCACCCAAGGCACAAGTACCCAAAGCACAAGTTTGCACGAATTTGCACTAATTATTTTGTTGCCACAGAGGGGCACAGAGGGCACAGAGAGAAAAGGAGTTAAAGAGATTAACCACGGATTTCTTAGACACGGATTAACACGGGATTGACACTGACTCGGTGGTTTTAAGGACGGAGAGTGGAAGACGGGATCGGGGTGTCAGGAGATCAGGATGGGGTTAGGACGGATCCGTTCGGCAAGCTCAGGACAGGTTAATGGGAAAAAGCTGAAAAACGTGTGTCAATCCTTGGGGTTTCGGCTCCGACTCTGGAAGGTCGCGGCCGATACAGAAATTGCTCCTGGCCCCTTTTCCTCTCTAATGGCTGTTAGTGGCCGTCAATAATCTACCGACTTTTTCAGTCCGACGGTCGTTTAGGAATTGACCTCTTCAAAAATCTGGTTCAGCTTACTGTTTATTGCCATCTCAACAAGGCGCTCGTAATACGGATAGTGGCCAATATCATGTAGGAGCGCCGAAAGCACCACAAGCTTGACCGACTGGTCCAGATGTTCGTCAAGATGCCGCCCATGAGGATTGCGCAGGACTCGTTCAAGATACTTCAATGCCAACTCATATGTCCCTAGAGAATGCTCAAAACGAGTATGATTTGCTCCTGGAAAAACAAATATGGTCGGGCCTAATTGACGAAAGCGTAAGATTCCACGCAGGAGACATCACGAAGAATCTTCGGAGTTGCTTGCCGAAGTCAGCGCAGTTCGTGTACCTTTCCTCCAAGTTGTGAGACAGCGCACGGGGTAAAGGTGGGGGTTATTCGGATCGGGTGTAAGAGTGGTTTTGTTCTTATTATTATGGTAGCATGCGATTATTGGTTCAATTGGTCGTCATAGTTTGTTCGAGGAATGTCAAATGAGATTTATTGCCGTAGTACTGTTTCTGATCAACGTTTCGATAGTTAATGCGATGCCTGGATTTTTTAGTCGTGCCGAGGGAGACAATTCCGTGCAGTCGGCTGCGGAGAGGGGGGCAGGCGGGAATGGTTTGGGCGATATGCTCGCTCCTACTCCGCCTATGGGGTGGAATAGCTGGAACGCTTTTGCGGCTGATATCGATGAGCAGAAGATCAGGCAGATAGCGGATGCTATGGTGGATTCGGGGATGAGGGACGCGGGCTATACCTACCTCGTTCTGGACGACGGCTGGATGGCTAAGAAGCGGGATGCCGACGGGAATTTAGTGGCGGATCCCAATAAGTTTCCGAGCGGGATGAAGGCTATCGGGGATTACATTCACAGTAAGGGATTGAAGTACGGCATTTACGAGGACCGCGGGCATTTGACGTGCCAGCAGCTTCCGGGCAGCTTCAAACACGAGCAGGCGGATATGAGCATCTTTGCATTGTGGGGGGTGGATTATATCAAGATGGATAGCTGCTTTGCCGAGAACAACGGCCGATTGAGCACCGAGGATTATGCAATCTACAGGAATTGCATCACTAAGACGGGTCGGCCGATAGTTTTGAGTATATCCGATTTCGGCAACGGGGCGTGGGCGTGGGGCGGGAAAGAGACGGCGCAGTTGTGGCGGACTTCCGGCGATATATATCCGTGGATGGATTCGGTTTACCATTCCGCCGAGACCTCGGCCGGCGATCGGTGCATACATCCGGGGTTTAACGGGCTGGGACAGTTCGCCGGGCCGGGGCACTGGAACGATCCCGATATGCTGCAGGTCGGCAATCTGAAGAAGGATATCGAGAACAGGGCCCATTTCAGTCTTTGGTGTATTTTGGCGGCGCCGCTGATGGCGGGGAATGATCTTAGGGAAATGTCCGAGGAAACAAGGAAGGTGCTGACCTCGCCGGAGGTTATCAAAGTGAATCAGGATCCGCGAGGCATCCAGGGATATAAAGTTTACGACAGCGGCGATCATGAGGTATATAACAAGCCTTTGAATGACGGGACTACGGCTGTTCTGTTGCTCAATAAGGGCAGGGAGATTGGCGATATTACCGTTATGTGGGAAAGAATCGGGCTTGCGGGCCGGCAGAAGGTGCGGGATTTGTGGGCGCGGGAGGACTTGGGCTACCACGCAGATTCCTATACCGCGAAAAATCTGCCTCGGCACGGGCATGTGCTGATTAAGGTAGGTTCGGGGGGGCGGTTGATTGCGGGGCCTGCGGCTGTGCCTGCGGAGAAGTATATGATTACGAAGGCCGGGGAAACGTTTTTGAGCGATTTGTATTATATCTGGAAGAATAGCAATGCTCCTGTTAGTGATAAGAATTACAACAATGACCCGATTGCGATTGGGGGGAGGACGTACAAGAAGGGGCTGGGGTGCAAGAGTAATTCGAGGATGATGTATAAGATCAACGGGCGGGCGCGGAGGTTCAGGGCTGTTGTCGGGCTGGACGATTCGTATGGCGGGGAGGAAACGGGCAGATTTCGCATTCTTAATGAGGATTTCTTCGGCAACAAGGTGCTTTTTGACAGCGGCAGGATGAAGGCCGGGTCTGCGGGGAAGGGTGTTGATATCGACGTTAGCGATGTAAAGTGCCTGCTGCTGGTATTCGAGGGCAAGAATGTGGTCGGCAATTGGGCTGACGCTCGGGTGATTGCAGTAGATTGAGATGGTCCGGCATGCCTGGTACGCTCGGCCCGAGTAGTCGAGCTTTGGGGGGGCACAAGTTGGGAAGTGAGGGGTTTTGATTGTTTTGGGAGAAGCGGGACTTGGGGTAGGTTGGGGTATTTGTTTGAGGGAGCAATGGTTGGTTTTGCGCGTTTTTTGGGGTGAAACCTGGTGAGATGCATGTTTTTCTTGAAATGTGCAATAAAGAATCGGTGCTCATGCGTCTTTATATATGAGACCTCAGCGTAATGTGAGAAGTAGCGAAGTATCTGTTGAGCAGGATGCAGAGATGTTACGGAAAATAACAACCGGGTTTGCAGCGGCCGTCAGGCTGATAGCGGCGGAGAATCTCAAGGTCCTGCGCAGTCTTGTCAGGGATGTGACCGGGTTGCTGTCGCGTCCGGGCCAAGTCCAAAGGAATGCAAGACTGCGTGGTGGGAAGAAGCTAACCTAAAACCAGGAAATGATAGCCTTCCTTAAGGTGACTGGATGCGTATGCAGGCCTTACGCATCCAGTTTTTTTTTGGCCTGCATTTTTTATTAACCGCCGAGATCGCGGGTTTGGACACGGCCAAACAAGTTTGACCGTGCCACCCCTGGCGGCGCGCTGGGATTGTGTATTGCGTGACAGTGCGGATGTTGGAAGGAGGGGGGCTGCGGGGCCGTTGAAAAACCCCATAGCAATGACCGGCCAATGGCACAAAAGGTGGTTCTTGGTGTCCGGACACGGCCAAACAAGTTTGACCGTGCCACCCTTGGCGGCGCGCTGGGATTGTGTATTGCGTGGCAGTGCGGATGTTGGAAGGAGGAGGGTGGCTACCAGCTTTCCGGGTAGCGAACGGACTTGGGATGGATGGTGAATTTCTGAGACAGCTTCTCTATCAGTGCATAGGTCCTTTTGATCTGATATTCGGTGGGCGGCGTGCCTCTTCCATCTGCTATGACGCAGATGCGTATGGTTTGGCTCGGGCTGTTCCATGCCCGGCTGGGTATGATGGGCCATTGTCTCTGCCATTTCGCAGTGGAGAGCACTTGTCCGTCGCCTGCTCCGGCTCCATTGCAGACGACGAAATGACAATTGAGGTCCTTCGCATTAGACAGGCCATATCGTGAGGCCAACTGCTCTATATTGCCAGCCGACGTGCTGCTGAAGTGCACCTCGACGCTCCGCCACCTCTCCGGCTGTTGAGCCACTCGAGAACGGAGAGCTTCGGCGATGGGGTCAAGGCCAATGTAGCTGGCAAGACTGAACGGGCCCGCCAGAGGGGGCCTGCCGCTGAGAACCATCAGGATTATCGCGCCGGCTGTCATCGAGACAAGCAGGGCGACCAAGACCTTAACAACTCTGGGCTGATTCGACATAGTCCAATCCAGGCTAACGACACAAGAACTCACGCTTAACTACTTTGGGAAAATGCAACGTAGTCATATTGTACACATCGGCACGTATTAGTAGGTTACTCCAAATTTTGCCGAAAATTTTTTGTTCATTCGGCCTTCATTAAAAAGGTCCGAGGCGGTTCTATGAAGATGCGAGAGGTTCTTAGAAGTGTTTCGGCCAACGCGGAGTTTTTTGGAATCGTGCAAGCGAAGTCTTCACAAATACGTTGTTATAAATGTGTTGATTTATGGGACGCCGGCGAGTACACTGCCTCGGTCGGGTTCCGAGACGTTTGTTCTCGGTGGGGGCGCCGGCTGTAAGTCAATGGTCTTTTCAACCAGAAGCGAGGTGCAAGGATGACGTCGGAATTTTGTGGCGACAGTGAACACAAGCAAGAGCGTTTTCGTACACGTCGGTTGTCGGCAGAGGAGATTTCTCGACTGCAGGGCCAAGGGTGTAGCTGTGACGACTGGTCGCAGGTCGAGGTTGGCGAGGGATTCGAGGCGGCAGCGGTGCGGGCGACGCATTTTAGCGGACGCGTTAGGCTTGGCGCGTTCAACAAGCGCATAGCTCTCCGGGGCGGCATCGAAAGGCCAGCGGGCATCAGCGATGCAACGATTCACAACTGCACAATCGGTGACAACGTCTATATCGACCGGATCGGGAACTGCATCGCCAACTACGTTATCGAAAGCGACGTTATAATCGAAAACGTGGATCTGCTTGCCGTCGAGGGGGAAAGCTCGTTCGGCAACGGGACGGAGGTTGCCGTTGTCAACGAGGCGGGGGGCAGGGAAATACCGATTTACGACCGTCTTTCGGCCCATACGGCCTATATTCTGGCGTTTTATCGCCATCGCCCGCAAGTAATCAAGCGCCTCAAGGCGATGATCGGCGAATATACCGCCTCGATAACCTCTTCCACAGGGCGTATTTGCGTGGGCAGCAGGCTGAGCAACTGCCGAATCATCAAGAATCTCAGGGTCGGCCCGGCCGCCGTGATCGAGGGGGTCAACCGGCTCGATAACGGCTCGATCAATAGCTGCGCCGAAGATCCGGTCTATATCGGACCGGGTGTTTTTGCCGAGGATTTCATCGTTTGCAGCGGTTCTAAGATCACCGACGGGACCATAATATCGGAATGTTTTGTCGGGCAGGGCGTCGAATTGTCCAAACATTACTCCGCGGAGAAATCGGTGTTTTTCGCGAACTGCGGGGGCTTCCACGGGGAGGCATGCGCGGTATTTGCCGGGCCATATACCGTTACCCATCACAAGTCCACGCTGCTGATCGCAGGGTTATTCTCCTTCCTTAACGCCGGCAGTGGAACCAACCAGAGCAACCATATGTACAAGCTGGGCCCGAACCACCAGGGGATTGTCGAACGGGGGTCCAAGACGGCCAGTGACTCGTATATGCTCTGGCCTGCGAAGGTCGGCCCGTTCACAGTCGTGATGGGCAGGCACTACAGGAATTCGGACACTTCCGAGATGCCTTTTTCATACCTGATCGAGCACGAAGACGAGAGTATTCTCGTGCCCGGTGTGAACCTGCGCAGTGTGGGAACGGTTCGAGATGCGCGGAAATGGCCGAGACGAGACAGACGCAAGGATCCGAACAAGCTCGACCATATCAACTTCAAGCTTCTGAGCCCTTATACGATTCAAAAGATGCTCAGCGGAAGCTGCCTGCTCAGAAATCTCAAGGCCACATCCGGGGAGAACACCGATTACTTCACCTACAACAATGTCAAGATTGCGAAATCGTCGCTTGAAGGAGGCATTAAGTTCTATGGAATCGGGACGGATAAGTTTCTCGGTAATTGTCTGCTCAAGCGTCTGGAGGGCAAGCAGTTAGGGAGCGTTGAGGAGTTTCGCTCGGCGCTGGCGCCTGAAAGCGGGATAGGGGCCGGCAAATGGATAGACCTGGCCGGGCTGCTTGCGCCGCAGGAGGTCGTTGAGAAGCTGCTCGGAGCAATCGAAAGCGGCGTCGTCGCCACGCTGGATCAGGTGGCCGAGGCGTTTCGGTCCATCCACGAGGATTACACTTCGTATGAATGGACCTGGGCCACAGGCGTGCTGCAGCAGCGGCTCGGCAGGACAGTGGACCATGTCAGCCCGGATGATGTTATTGAACTGGTCAAGATATGGAAGTCGGCGGTGGTCGAGTTGGACCAAATGCTCCGTGCCGATGCGAAAAGGGAATTCGCCGCGCCCGCCCAGATCGGATTCGGAGTCGATGGGGATAATGCAAGCAGAAAGGCCGACTTCGAGCAGGTCAGGGGCGCATTCGAAGAAAACAGCTTCGTGCGTGAAATCGAAGGGCATATAGCCCGCAAGACCGCGCTTGCGGAGGAGTTGATCGCAAGGCTTGAAAAAATCTAGCCCCCCAGCACGGCACAAAAAAGGGGGATTTGCAAAAAAAGCCAAATTACCATTTGCTCCGGCAGCCGGAACTCAGTTAAATAGTTCCGGCTTTCCGCAACAGGTACTAAATAGGCTCATGGGGCTTGATTCCGTGCTTTGATCTGCAATTTTATGCGGTGCAAGCCTGAAATGTTAACCGTTTCTATAGGAGAATTGTGCAAATGAGAGTCATAATTGAACCGGACTATGAAACAGCAGCGAAATGGACTGCCGGCTACATTGTCAAGAAGATAGACGAATCCGGCGCAATCGCCGACAATCCGTTTGTTCTGGGCCTGCCGACGGGTTCTTCGCCGATTGGCGTATATGACGAATTGGCGGCGCTTCACAAGGCCGGGAAGGTTTCGTTCAAAAACGTAGTAACCTTCAATATGGACGAATATGTGAATCTGCCCGAGGACCACCCCGAAAGCTACCATTCGTTCATGGATAAATACCTGTTCAGCCATGTGGATATCCCGAAGGAAAACATCAATATCCTCAACGGCAACGCACCGGACCTCGAAGCCGAATGCGCCCGGTATGAAGAAAAGATGCGCAGCGTCGGCGGCGTGAAGCTCTTCCTCGGCGGGATAGGCCCCGACGGGCATATAGCTTTCAACGAGCCGGCTTCGTCGTTATCGTCGAGAACCCGCGTTAAGACGCTGACTTACGATACTATAGTGGCCAATTCGCGATTTTTTGACAACGACGCTAATAAAGTCCCGAAAACCGCCCTGACCGTCGGTGTTGGGACGGTTATGGATGCCGAAGAGGTTATCATTATCGTGAACGGCCACAATAAAGCTCGGGCGCTTCATCACGCTATTGAAGAAGGCGTCAATCAGATGTGGACCATCAGCGGCCTGCAGATGCACCGCAACGGCATCATTGTCTGCGACGATGAAGCAACGGCGGAGTTGAAGGTCGGAACGGTGAACTACTTCAAGGACATAGAGTCAGCGAATCTCGACCCCGGCAGTCTGCTGAAATAGGCCGACCCCGCCTCGGCGGGCCGGTATAACATCCAACCATCACAAGCGCCGACCGTAAGGGATGGGTGCATCCCGGCGCCCCGTAAGGGGCAGGCTTACGCTTGGGGCTTGTTGGTTTGTCCTATCCGTTTGCAGTGCTCTATTTGGGAGCAACGCCGGGAGCGCTTGGCGCGCCTGGGACGCGAGACGGCGCGGCGGGCTTGGGCTCCATGCCGGGTGCATAGACGATTTTTGCACCGGTCTTGAGCTTTTCGACGTACTTAACGGCCAAATCTCTCAGCTTTCTCTGGCCCTGCTCGGCCATGATGCCAGCTTTGGCCTCTTCAAATGAGGTAGTGCTTGCCTCCTTGCGGTCTGTGACCTTTATGATGTGGAATCCGTATTGCGTTTCCACTATGTTGCTGACCTTGCCGACCTTCAACTCGAATGCGGCCTTATCAAATGGCGGGACCATCTTGCCCCTGCCGAAGAAGCTCAGGTCGCCGCCTCGCGGCGCCGAGGACGGGTCCTGGGAGTGGGCCTTGGCCAGAGCGGCGAAATCGGCGCCTTCATTGATTTGCTTCAAGAGGTCCTCGGCTTTTGCCCTTGCGAGGGCCTTGACCTGATTCGGATCGGAGTTGGGGTCCGTCAGGTCGGTCTTTATCAGGATATGGCTGGCCCTGGTTTGCTCTGGGATATCGTACTTGGCCTTATTCTTCTCGTAATATGCCTTGGCGTCGGCTTCGGTAAAACTCGCCTCATCGGGAAATTCTTTGGCCATTAGTTTCTGCTGACCGAGCACTGTTCGAATCTGGGTCTTCAACTGCTCGAAGTCATAGCCGTAAGTCTCCATCTTCGCCTTGAACTGGTCGAAAGTAGCCGGGGGCTTTTGCCGTGAAGCCACTTTCATAATTTCATCTGTGATATCCTGCTCGGTAACCACTATGCCGGCGATCTTCACTTTTTCATTTAGAAGTTCCATGCTGATCATTTCCTGGAGCGCCTGCTGTCTGTAGAGTGTCTTCTGCTGCTCGAGAAATGCCGGCGGCAGGTTGGCAGCCTGCTTGATCAGTCGCTCGAGGTGGGGCTTGATGAGGTCGTCCAATTGCTTCTGAGTTATTTCGGCGCCGTTGACCGTAACCAAGACGGCGTCAGGGGACTTGGTGGTGGTGGGAACCGGCTCGACGTCGGTCTTAACAGGTTCGACGTTGACCTTATCCGGCGCCGGGGCGGGCTTGTTGGCGTCGGGGCCGGCAGTTTCCTTCGGCTTGCAGCTTGCCAGGCTCAAAACCGTAAATACCAACGCAACCAGCATCAATGCTCTAATTAAACGAGTTTTCATAATATTCGTCCTTTCGCAGGTGCAAAACAAGAAAGCCCTTCATTAAGGGCAGACGGCCCTATTATTCAAGTGCGGGAGCCGTTTGTCAAGCTATTTACGACTTTTCCGCGGCAGGGGTGCATGTGCTACGGATGCGGGGCCGTACAAGCCTCGACCGTACAGGAAGGGGGTTTCCCGGTCAGGGTGTTTATCCCGGCGCCCCTGGGGGACAGGCTTACACTTTGGGCTTGTAATAGTTTTGATCTTTAGTTTGGATGAGCAGCCGCAAAGTGGTAGAATAGCGGCTAATTTGGTATGTTGCAGGAGATTTTTTATGGGCGCCGATTCCGGCGACAAGACGGCTCAGACGGGCAGGCAGCGGGTGCTAAAGGCCATTAACCACGAGGCGGCGGACCGCGTTGCGGTGGATTTGGGCGGAACGCCTTGCTCGGGGGCACATGTCAGCGTAATCGCGAATCTGCGCAGGGCGCTCGGCCTGGATAAGGCCGATGAGCCGGTGAAGGTCGTCGAACCTTATCAGATGTTGGGCGAAATGGCGTCCGATTTGCGAGCGGCGCTGGGTATCGATGTGGTCAACCTGCCCAGCGCCAAGACGATGTTCGGTTTCGCCAATTCCGACTGGAAGCCGTGGCGAACGTTTGACGGGACCGACTGCCTCGTGGCGGGCGATTTCAATACGGAGCCGGAACCCAACGGCGATATCCTTATGTACCCTGAAGGTGATAAGTCGGCTCCGGCTTCGGGGCGAATGCCAAAAGGGGGGTATTATTTCGACTCGATCATCCGCCAAAAGCCTATCGACGACGCCAGGCTCGACCCGGCGGACAATCTTGAGGAGTTTTCGCTGATCGGCGAGGATGATTTGGAGTATTATGAGCGGACAGCGGCGGAGTTGTATGAGAATACTGATTTGGCTGTTGCGGCGGGTTTTGGCGGGATGGCCTTCGGCGATATTGCGCTGGTGCCGGCGCCCTGGCTCAAGGACCCCAAGGGAATCCGCGATATCGAGGAATGGTATATAAGCACGATCTCGCGCAGGCAGTACATAATGGACGTCTTCGCGGGGCAGGCTGAGATTGCGATAAAGAACCTTGAGTGCATCTACCAGGCCGTCGGCGAGAAGATTCAAATACTGTTTATGGACGGGACGGACCTGGCGTCGCAGAACAGTCTGTTCTGCTCGCCGGATGCGTATAGAGAGCTGTATCTGCCGCATAGCAGAAGGCTCAACGACTGGATACACGCTCATACAAATTGGAAGACGATTAAGCATTGTTGCGGGGGCTGCGAACCGCTGATTGAGGGATTCATAGACGCCGGGTTCGACATTCTCAACCCGGTTCAGACTTCGGCTATGGGTATGGATCCGAAAAGGCTCGTTGAGAAATACGGGGGCAGGATAGTATTTTGGGGCGGCGGGGTGGATACGCAGCAGACTTTGCCGTTCGGGACGCCGGACGAGGTGCGTGCGCAGGTCGCCGAGCGAGTCGAGATATTCGGGCGAGCAAACGGCTTCGTCTTCAATCCAATCCACAACGTCCAGTGCAATACGCCCGTCGAGAACGTCCTGGCGATGTTCGAGGCGCTCGGAAGAAAGGTTTGAAAAGGAGAAATAATGAGCAAATCAATGAGATCACACCAAATAACCGGCATTTCACTGTTAGCCGTCGTTACAATATTGGTCGGCTGCGCTTCGACTTGTTTCGCAGCCAAGGCCGGGCCGAGGAAGGTTGTCAGCTTGAACGGCAAGTGGGAAATCGAGCAGGGCGGTATGGATTCGGTCCCAGAGCAATTCGGGCATAAGGTCCCTGTCCCGGGGTTGGCGGATATGGCTGAGCCGGCTTTTGCTGAGGTGGGCAAGAAAAGCGAAAAGCGCGAGGCTTTCTGGTATCGCCGGACGTTCAAGGTCAAGGGCAAGATACCCGCGGTCGCCATCCTGAAGATTCATAAGGCCAAGTACGGCACGAAGGTATGGCTCAACGGCGAGGTCGTCGGAGAGCACCTTCCCTGCTTCACGCCCGCCTTGCTGGATGTGAAGGGGCTACTCAAAGGCAACGGCGAGGAAAATGAGCTTGTTATACGTCTCGGGGCCAATCGGGAATCTGTCCCGGAGGGGCAGCCAGCCGGGTGGGACTTCGAGAAATACAAGTACATCCCCGGAATCTACGATTCGGTCGAGTTGATCCTCACCGGCAAGCCCTATATTGTAAACGTCCAAACAGTCCCGGATATCTCGGCCGGAAAGGTGAGAGTCGTTACTGAGATGCAATGGTCCGGCAAGTCAGGGCGGGGTTCTGTGACTTATGAGGTCGTCGAGGCCAAAACGGGCAAATCCGTCGGTGCGGTGAAGGCCTCGGGCATACCGTCCAAGGCCAATGAGAAAACCTTGCTCGATGTCGTTATTCCTATAGAGAATTGCCGGCTGTGGTCGCCGGAGGATCCTTTCCTGTATGAGCTAAAGGTCAATACCGGCGGCGATGCGGTGAAAGTCCGCTTCGGGATGCGGTCGTTTCGATTCGACCCCAAGACTAGGCGGGCTATTCTCAACGGCAAGCCCTACTATATGCGGGGGACGAATGTCTGCGTGTATCGCTTCTTCGAGGACGATGAGCGGGGCGATAAGCCGTGGGATAAGAAGTGGGTGCGAAGGCTGCATCGCAAGTTCAAGAGCATGCACTGGAACTCGATTCGCTACTGCATAGGCTTTCCGCCGGAGCTTTGGTATGAAATCGCGGACGAGGAGGGATTCTTGATTCAGGATGAGTTTCCCATCTGGCTGTTGGGCAAGGCGCCGGAGAATCCGAAGGCCGAAAGAATTATTCCCGAATACACCGAATGGATGCGCGAGCGATGGAACCATGCCTGCGTCGTGATCTGGGACGGGCAAAACGAGAGCATCACCAAGGAAACGGGCAAGGCCATCGGAGCGGTTCGGCATCTGGACTTATCCGGTCGTGCGTGGGAGAACGGGTGGGCCGAGCCGCAGAACCCGACCGACTTCGTCGAGGCACATCCTTATCTGTTCATCAAGGGCTGGCAGGGCAAAGAGTCGTTTCGTCTAAGAGATATGGCAAAGGTCTCGGGCGCACCTTATCTGCGCGACGCACAAAAGAAACTCGGCGTTCCCGTTGTTATCAACGAATACGCCTGGCTGTGGCTCACCCGCGAAGGCGAGCCAACCTGCCTGACCGACAAAGTCTATAACAGCTTGCTGGGGGCGGATTCGACCATAGAGCAGCGGCGTGAACTTTACGCCAAATACCTCGCGGCGCTGAGTGAGTTCTGGCGGTGCCACCGTGAGTGTGCGGGGGTATTGCACTTTTGCGGATTGACCTATTCGCGGCCGGGCGATAAGCCCAGGCCCGAGGGCGGGGCAACGAGCGACCACTTCGTCGATCTCAAGAAGCTGAAGTTCGAGCCTAATTTCGAGAAGTATGTCCGCGACGCCTTCTCGCCGGTCGGGGTTATGGTCGATTTCTGGGATGAGGAGATTGCCCCATCGGCCCAGAGGTGGCTTAACATCTTTGTTATCAACGACTTGTATGAAGACTGGAGAGGAACGGTTGAACTGCGAATTGTCCTCGGCAAGAAGGTTATTTCCAAACAGTCGAAACCCTGCACAGTGGAGGGGCTGGGCCGGGAGATACTGACTTTCGACGAGAAATTCCCGGCCGAGATCGGCAAATACCGACTCGAAGCGCAGTTGGTCTCGAAGGCTGGCAAGGGCGCGACGAGTTTCAGAGAATTCGAGATTGCTCAATAGTATCTTTGGCTAATAGGAGGCTAATGAACTCAAACTGGCCGATTCTGTTTTCTTGATACGGCTACCCAAGGCACAAGTTTACACAGATTAACACGGTTTTTCATATACTTGGATTCCTGCTTGCGCAGGGCAGGTGTTTAGCCTGGGAACTGATTTTACGGGCGTGGTGGCAGGACGCGGGCTGGAAGCCCGCGATACGCGCGGGCGAGACGCCCGCGACACGGTGCTGTTTTGCACGGCTAAACACGTACTGCGCAGGAATGACAGATAGTCTTATCCTGTTGTCAGAATTGTAGTTACATTAGAATCTCAGCAAAAAGCAGTCAGTTTGAGTAATGAAGAATTATCGCTGTTGCTGTATTTAGAAGAAAATAGAGGCATGGAGGACCGAGAAGTGGAATGTGTTTCAGGAACGCGTCGCGATTTTTTAAGGGCCTCCGGGCTTTACGCCTCAACATTCGTTGTTTCCGGCTGTGCATCGACACTCAGACGAGCGGGCGATATAGAGTTGCGTGACAGGCCCAATATTCTCTGGATAACGTGCGAAGACGTAAGCCCTCAGTATCTCGGCTGCTACGGCGACGACTACGCCACGACGCCGAATCTGGATAAATTCGCTGCCCAAGCGATGCGATACACCAATGCGTTCGCCACGGCGCCGGTTTGCGCGCCTTCGCGGTCGTGCCTGGTTACGGGCGTCTATGCGACTTCGACGGGGACGCAGCATTTGCGTTCGGACGTCAAGCTGCCTCGCGGGATCAAGTGCTTCCCGCAACTGCTGCGCGAGGCCGGGTATTACTGCTCCAACAATTACAAGAAGGACTACAACTTCAAAGACGTCGGCGTCTGGGACGAGTCGAGCCCCGATGCTCACTGGCGGAATCGTAAGACGGGTCAGCCGTTCTTCAGCGTCTTCAATTTTATGTCCACGCATCAGGGGCAGATCAACGGCTCGGACGAATTGTTCTTCGAGACATACAGATCGAAACTCAAGGGCGAAGAGCTTCACGATGGCGACAAGATAATCCTGCCTCCCTACTATCCCGACACGCCTTTCGTGCGAAAGATATGGGCGCGGTATTATGATCTGATTAGTTTTATGGATAAGCAGACGGCCGATTTGCTCGCCGAGCTTGAGGCCGACGGCCTGGCGGATGAGACGATAGTATTCTTCTTCTCCGACCACGGCATGGGGCTGCCCCGTTTCAAGCGGACGCTGTACGACTCCGGGCTACACGTCCCTCTAATGGTACATTTCCCGGCGAAGCACCGGCAGTTGAGTCCACAGGCGGGCGGCAGTGAGATAGAAAGGCTGGTCAGCTTTGTCGATTTTGCTCCGACGGTTTTGAACCTGCTGGATTTGCCCATCCCTGATTATATGCAGGGCACGCCGTTTCTGGGCCCGCGCTCGTCGGCAGTGCGCAAGTATATCTTCGGCGCATCAAGCCGGGTCGATGAGGTCTATGAGCTGCAGCGGTGCGTCCGTGGCAGGCGATACAAATACATCCGCAATTTTATGCCGCACCTGCCCTACATTCAGGCGAGCGAATACCCGGACCGCGCCGAGATTATGCAGGAGCTTCGCCGGGCGGTTGCCGAGGACGAGCTCCCAGACGTGCAGAGATTCTGGTGGCTGCCTGGAAAGCCTGTCGAGGAGTTCTACGATACGCAGGCCGACCCGCACGAGATAAACAACCTTGCCGGTTCGTCCGCCCATAAGAGCATTATTGACAAAATGAGGAGAATCCTGCGGGGGTGGATTCTGGAGACTCGCGATACCGGTTTTATGCCCGAAGCTGAGATGCACATTCGCGCCAAAGGCTCGACTCCGCACCAGATTACGGCTAAGCCGAGGGAATATCCGCTCAGGCATGTGTTCGCGGCGGCCGAGCTTGTAGGGGCGTCGGAGGAGAAGCTGCCGGGGATGGTCGAGTGCCTGAATAACAGCGACAGTGCGGTTAGATACTGGGGTGTTGTTGCGTTGGGTGCGCTTGGCGATAAGGCGAAGAAAGCCGCCGATGCGCTTACCGCAGCGCTGGGCGACCGGAGCCCGAACGTTCGCTTCGCCGCCGCGGGGGTCCTGTGCAACCTTGGGCGATGTGAAGATGCTGTTGGGGTTTTGGCCAAGGGGCTGCGGAACGGTCGCGAGACGGTTGTGCTGCACGCGGCGCGGGAGATTTACGGCATCGGCTCTGAGGCGTGCGGGATTGTCCCGCAGATAAAACAGGCGCGGGCGGAATGTAAGAATCCCGACGGCAGCTACAAGAACAATAACCATGCAATGTTTATCGACTGGGCGCTTAAATACGCCCTGGCCAACTGCAAATAATAAATCGGCGATGTTTGATTGGCTAATTAGTTCCTGTTGCGGAAAGCAAAAATCGCCAATGTCACCCCTGCGAAAGCAGGGGTCTATGGCTTGGAAACTGGATTCCTGCTTTCGCAGGAATGACAAATACTGTTTCCGCAACAGGTTCTAATTAGCGTTAAGAACATTTTTGGAGATAGCGACTATGAGTAAGAGAACCGTATCGGCAGTATCGTTTCTATTTGCGATTGCATTATTCGTGCCTTGTGGTGCGGCGGAATCGGGCAGCTACATTAGGAGCATTCGTGAATTCGGGGTGCTGCCGACTAATAGTGCTGCGATTAATGCTGCGAATCTGCAAAAGGCGATTGACCGGGCGCATCGGCGCGGTGCGGCCCTGTTCGTCGAGCCATCGGAGGAGCCGTACCCTGTGGCCGGTGGGATAACCCTGCGGGCGAACGTCTCGTTGATCGGGGTGCACGGGCCGGTGGGGCGGGGGACCAGCCATCCTGAGAAAGCCCAGCCGGTCGGCAGTGTCTTTGCTATCGAGGATAAGGAAAAACCGTTCATCACGGTCGAGCATTCCACGCAGATTCGGGGGATTCAGTTCTGGTATCCCAAGCAAGCGCTCAGGGACCCGGCCAAGATTATCGAGTACCCGGCGACGATCCAGGCATCGCAAAGGAAAGGCGCCCAGGGGGTTACTCTGTCTTGCCTTACGTTTTACGGCGAGTTCCTGGCGATGGATTTCAAGGCCCGCCGCCGGGCCATCGTCGAGCAGATTCTGTTCGAGCACTGCTACGGGTATCCTCTCAGTGGGGAGTTCATCCGTATTGACTATTGCTATGATATTCCTCGGATTCTGCACTGCCATGTGAATCCGTCGAATCTTCGGCTGTTCAAAGGGGGATACAGCCGGGCCGTGGTCGATTCGGTGGTCGCGCGAAAGACGTTCACTTACCGAATCGACCATACCGACAACGCTCAGTTGATGGACCTGTTCACGTTCGGAGCGTACGGCGGGATTTATTTAGGGCCCGCCACCTACGGGCAATTGACGAATTTCAATCTCGACTGCGTTACCGTGGGGATCCATAAGCTCGGCGACAACACCTTCAACCGCAACTGGCAGATCGCCCAAGGCTCGATAATCGCCAACACCGGAGAGAGCGTCGAGGAGATTCATCCCATCATCATCGAGGGCAAAGGCCATACGGCCATGACCAATGTCGAATCCTTTTCCGGAGGCAACGGCGCGTTGACGACGCTCAATAAGTCGCAGGACTATATGCTCGTTCGCGGCAGCGAGAAGCTTACAATCACTATGACCGGCGCGCGAATGCGAAACTACGTCGCCGACGAGCCGATTACTATCGAGAACCCGAACGCTGTCATTCAGGTGTTCGGATGCATCGACAAAAACGAGGAGCCCTTCGAGTACAGAACGAAGAGGCCGTAACCACTGCACGGGTCGGCGGATGAAAGGATAACGCTTGATAACACATTTCGCAAACAGACGGTTCGTGATTATTCTCGGTCTGCTCCTGACGATTCCCGCGTTCTGTCGGGACTGGCCGCAATGGCGCGGGCCTTTCTTCAACGGCTCTACGGATGAAAAGGATTTGCCCTCCTCCTGGAGCGCAACGGAGAACACCAAGTGGGTCAGCCCCCTGCCCGGGCCAAGCGGAGCAACGGCGGCTGTCTCGAACGGCAGGGTGTTCGTGACCTCTATGGTCAAGGGGTCCAAAGAATATGTCGCCCTTTGCTTCGATGAGGAAACAGGCAAGCAGTTATGGCGAAAAGACGTCGGCTCCGATTCGCGCAGGCTCCCACGCAACAACCTGTGCTCGCCCTCGCCGGTCGCCGACGGCAAAAATGTTTATTTCCTCTACGGCAACGGTCCGCTCGTCGCTTTTGATTTCGAGGGCAACGAATTGTGGTCGCGAGATATCGAAAAGGAGTACGGCAATTTGGCTCTCCAGTTCGGCTATAGTAACAGTCCTCTGCTCTACGCCGGCAAGCTGTATATTCTCGTGATCCGTCGCGACAGGCCCTACCGCCGACCCGAAGCCGACGGGCCGCTGGATTCGTTCATAATGGCGCTGGACCCGAAGAGCGGGCGAACCATCTGGAAACAGCAGCGAAAGACGGATGCCTTCGACGAGGGCATGGAGGCCTACGGTACGACGATTCCATTCGTTCACAACGGCAAGGTCGAACTGCTCAATACCGGCGGCGACTTCGTAACCGCTCACGACCCGATTGGCGGAACCGAACTCTGGCGATTCGAGTACTGGACGCGAAAGGTAAGGGACACGCGCATAATCCCGTCGCTGGTTGCCGGTGAAGGCATTATTTTCGGCGTGAAACACAAGCATAAAGGCCTCTTCGCGCTCCAGCCGCCCGACGACGACAACCCGGCTAAAATACTCTGGGAATTCGATTACGCGGCGCCAGACGCCAGCACCCCGCTGTTCTACAAGGGCAGGCTGTATGTGCTTGACGGGATGAGGCGTGGTAAGGTTGTGACGTGCTTTGACCCGAAAACGGGCAGGCAATTCTGGCAGGGCAAACTCGGCGGGCGCGGGCCCTGGCGGGCCTCGCTGACGGCAAGCGACGGAAAGCTGTACTGCATCTGCGAGACCGGCGAGATCGTGGTACTAAGGGCCGGCGGAGACAAGTTCGAGGTCCTTTTCCAGACCAAGACCGCCGAGACGCCCATCCAATCCTCAATTTCGATCGCCAACGGTCGCCTGTTCATCCGCACGGCGGAGAATCTGTACTGCATCGGCAAATAGAGCAGAAAGGAACAAAGCAAATGATACGATCCATTCACAGTGTAATCATCATCGCGTCCCTGCTCGTCTGCCTGCCCAGCCGCTCCGCCGGGCAAGCGTTGCAGACGAGCAGGCCGGGAAAAGCGACCCTCGTCAAGTCGGTTGTCGGCAGAATGCCCGACGGAACCGAGGTCCACGAATATACGCTGACCAACGCTAACGGGCTCGAAGCGAAGGTGCTGACTTACGGAGCGATGCTTACGACGGTTAAGGTGCCGGACAGGGAGGGCAACTTCGAGAGCGTTACGCTTTATCTGGATTCGTTTGACGATTATCTCAGGGGGCATCCGCTATTTGGCTCGGTCGTGGGGCGATTCGCCAACCGGATCGCAGGGGCTGCGTTCGAAATTGACGGCGTTACTTATAAGGTCACGCCGAATGCGGGGGCAAACCATATTCACGGTGGGCGGGAAGGATTCCATAAGAAGGTGTGGCAGGCCGTCTCTTTCCAAAGGAACGGCGCAGCAAGCGTTAGCCTCCGGCATATCAGCCCGGACGGAGACGAAGGTTATCCAGGCAAGCTCGATGTTACTGTTACCTACGTTCTAACCAACCACGATACGCTGATGATAGAATACCGGGCCAAGACCGACAAGGCGACGGTTGTAAATCTGACGAATCATGCCTATTGGAATCTCGGCGGGGCAGGCTCGGGTGACGTTCTCAATCATATCCTGACGCTCGATGCCGAGAGCTATCTGCCATCCGATCAGCGCAAGATCCCCACCGGCGAAATAAAGCCCGTCAAGGGCACCGTTATGGACTTCACCAAACCTGAGACAATCGGCTCGCGCATCAAGCAGGTTGACGGCGAGAACTACGACCATTGCTATGTTTTGAAACAAAATGAGAGTGGAAGCCCCAGGCTTTTCGCCCGTGTTGTGGAGCCCAAGAGCGGGCGAGTTATGGAGGTCTTCACGACTCAGCCGGGCGTGCAACTCTACACCGCCAAGCATCTAAACAGCAAGCTCAAGACCAGCCGATTCGCCTACGGCCCCTATCACGGCCTGTGCCTCGAAACCCAGCACTATCCCGATTCCCCCAACAAGCCAAACTTCCCATCAACCATCCTCCGTCCGGGAGAGACTTTCAAACAAACCACAATCCACAAGTTCAGCGTTCAGAAGTGATACTCACACTATCTGGGTGGGCAGAATCATTCCTATCCGCCCCAGGGGCGCGAGCGGTTTTGGGCCTTGGCGATGGCGTTTTTGGCGATGATGGTGTTTTCTATTACCTGGAAATCGAGCATTCCTACGCAGGCGAAGTCGGCGCCGCTCTCGAATGCGTATTTGAAGCCTTCTCCGGGGTGGATTGCGCCGGCGGCTAAGACTTTGTATGCGATCCAGGGCTTCTTGACCTTCTTCATAAACTCGATAGTCTTCTCGGCCTGGGTGCACCACATATTGTCGTGGCCCGGCAGGCCTCCGTCGGGCGGTCTTTCGTCTTTCGGAGTGGCGGTCCAGTAGTTGTCGTTGTGCAGCGTCTTCATGTAGAAATCGACCGGCACACCGGCCTTTTCCATTTCGATCGGCACGGCTATATCGTGGCAGGCGACGCCCGCGACCATCCCGTTTTCCTTGATAAGATCCACCGCCTTGGCGAGCAGGTCCACTCGCCCGTGCCTGGCCCACAAATCGCCCATCTGGCCCTGAATAAAGGCGCCGTCGGCGCCGTTGTCGGCGGCTATCTTGATTTTGCTGAAATCGTTCGCCTGCGGGAAGCACTGGGCGAGCCATTGTATCTGTCCGCCTCGCTGGTCGCGATACTTCTCGATGACCCGCAGCGTCGGGTCGTTGCCGCTTGCGTACGGGCTGTTGACGGTCGAAACCATCGTATTTATGCCGTTTTCCTCGCACAACTCCCAGGTCTCCATAATCTTCTCGTCGGTGAAGTAGTTGCGAAGCAGTTCCGAGACGTAGATCAGGTCTCTGGCGTGTGCGAAGCCGTTTAGAAGGTTCCCGCCGCAGATAATCCTGCTGATTTCGAGCTTTCCGATTCGCCCTGTAGGTAGATTTTGGTCCGATGTCTGCAGATCGGCCCGATTCGCTTTCGCCGTCTCTTTGGCGAGCAGAATCTTCTCCTCCAGGCACAAACCCAATGCCGCGCCCGAAACGATGGCGGATTTCTCCAGGAAATTGCGTCGGGTCATCTTCTCTGACATGATTGGTCCTGCCTGATTTAAGCATAAAGCGTGCCTATAGCGAACATTGCCATTATGGGGCTGTTGAAAAACCCCATAGCAATGACCGGCCAATGGCACAAAAGGCGATTCTCGGTGTCTGAACACGGCCAAACAAGTTTGACCGTGCCACCCTTTGTGGTGAATTTGAACTTTCTCAACGGCCCCATTATACGCGCTTTTTGAGCGGAAAAATCGAACGAAGGCGGGCGATACCGCTGGCGTGGTGGGTGGAGGCGCTGTTTGTTCAGGAGTCGGCGATTTGCTCGCCTATTCCTTTTCCACTATCTCAAGCGCCTTATCGCCGATGAACTGAACGTCATCTTTCACTCCCTCGGCGGTATGGCAGCCGAATAGAGAGAACACAATGCCAATCAGTGCAATTAGCAGAAGGCCTTTTCTAATCATGTTCAAGACTCCTGATAAACCCGTTCAAAGCCGTCCCGGCGCGCCGGGATCGGCCCCTACTTGACAAATAAATAATACAACTGCCCCTCCTGATAGGTCTGCCCGGCGAGTTGGCCGGCCGTATCGCCTACGCCCATATAGACGTCGCATCGGCCCGGGGCGCGTATGGCCCCGCCGGTATCCTGGTCCAGCACGAACCCGCTATAGGGCTGAATAGCGGGCTGGCCCCCCACGAGTTGCGGCAAGGTCGTTGAGATAAGGCCCAACGCCGCACGCGGGAAAATCGATTTGTCCGTGGCGATCGTGCGCATCGGCGTAACCTCCTCGTTGAGGCTGCCTCGCGGCTCGCCGTCTTCGTTTCTGAAGAACACAAATCGCGGATTGCGCCGAACGTACGTATCGATCTGATCGGGATTGGCCTTGAAGTATTCGATCATCGCCGAGAGGCTGAGCTGGTCCGAGCCGATTACGCCATCCTTGACCATTTGCTGCCCTACGCTGCGATATTCGTGCCCGTTGTTGGCGGCGTATCCGACCGTTGTTAGCTGCCCGTCGGGCAGGCGGGCCTTGGCCGAGCCTTGAACGTGGGTGATATACGCCTCGAAGGCGTCACCCAGCCAGATTAGCTCCTTGCCCCGCAGCATCCTTGCGGCCTCTATCACGGCCCGCTGTGGGTAGGGTATTACCTGGCCGTCGGACGTGCGCCGCCCGAGTATCTCGCCGTTGGGTCCTTTCACCAGGTCGTCGGGCTGCTCGTACAGCGGATATTTGAACTTCGCAGAGCGCTCCGTCGAACCATCGAATATAGGCGTATAGTATCCCGTAAAGAGCACTGTTCCATGATCGTCGCAGCCGATGGAGATATAGACGTCGAAATTCTCCCGAATGGCCTGATTCAACTGTCCGCCTTGAAGGCCCGATTCCAGCAGTTCCAGGAAGGCCTCCAGGCTCTCGACGGTGCGGGTGTGGGTAATATCGCCTGAAGGGAAGAATCCCCGGCTCGAAGGCTTGCTCAGATAGCTCAGGCTGTTGGCGATGGATTCGCGCAGGTCCCGCAAATCGGTGCACGCCGCCGTGAAATCCGGTATCTGGGCCGGGTCGGTTATCTTTCGCAATGCGTGCATGCCCGGCGGCAGGGGGCGGCCGTAAGCCGGTCCGCCTTGGGCGGACTCAGGCTGCGTTTTGCACCCCAAAAAGAACATCCAGACTAAAAGGAACGCTGAGAGGAGGGTCTTTCTTAACATTTTTCGAAACTCCGAGTTTTTCTTGACGCGGTCTTATTCCTTCAAGGGCAGTCTCGACCCGCCTGCGGCGGGCTTCTCTATACTATTACTCGGCTTTTCGACGTTTTTGTCAACAATATTTCAAAACAACTTTTCCAAAGTCTTCCCAAACCTTCGCAGTCCAATTCCCCGTATCTTATTCAATTCCTCATGGATGCTGCCACTTTTTTGTAGGCCAGGCTGCCAAGTGTATCAATCGGGCCATCGAAGCCCGGCCCACCGGCGGCAACATAGCCGTGACTTGCTCCTGTTTTATCCAGGCTGACCCAGAATGAATAAGGGCTGGTTATTGATAGGCTCATTTTTTGGCCTCCGGAAGTTCAAATATATCAGGCATACCGAGAATCAAGCATAGCATGTGGTTAGCTCGAAAACAACATTGTTCGAATGCGTTCGGCATTGCGGTTGTTATGGCGGGAATTCCAATCCTATGAATTCCTCGTCGCCGGTTCGGCGCATCCAGCTTATTATATCACGCGTAAGCTCGTGGCGAATGCTGGGGTGCTGAGACGATTGGGCGAGATTCTTCATCTCGTATGGGTCCCGCGAAAGGTCGAAAAGCTGGACGAGTTGCGCAGTTGACTGAGTGATTTTAAGAAAAACGGCTTTATACTGCCGGGTACGCACGGCCCGCCACGGCGCTCTGGCGAAGAGGCCGGGGTCATAATCCCGGCAGCCGAGCTTTGGGCATTCCATGAACACTGCCTGGCGTCGAGGAAAGCGTGCTGCTTTTCTCAGCCAGCCTGCGAAGCTGACGCCGTCAACGGCAGGGGCATCGAGTTCCATAAGCCCCAGAACAGTGGGGACAACATCCACGAGGCTGACTATTTCGCCGCACACTCGATTGGCGCTTATCTTCTCAGGATAGCGAATCAGCAGCGGCACTTTGCTGCTCTCCTCCTGGGGACGCCGCTTATAGTGCTGGCCGTGGGAGAGCATCATGTCACCGTGGTCGGCTGTAAATACCACGATAGTATGGCGCCGGAGTCCGAGGTCATCCAGCGTGCTCAACAGGCGACCAAGGTTCCAATCGAGGTTTTCGATCATGGCGTAGTAATGGCAGAGGTCTCTGCGCGCCTGCTCTTGAAATGCAGGCGGAACATTCGGCCTCAGCCGAACATCCTCAGGTTTATGCCGCGCCAGATCCTCGGGTTTGACATCTTCGAGCGGAAAATGCGGAGGGCCCCATGAGAGGTCGAGGTGCCATGGCGCTGCGGCGTTTTTCTTTATGAATTTTATGGCCAGATCTGTTTGAGCGTCCGGCTCGTACAGGCCCTGCGGGATGGAGATCTTATCGCCGGTGTCGGTGCAATAGCTTGATTGGAAGTACTTGTGTCCGTGCTCAAAACCCGCCCAATACTTAAAACCCCTGTGGTGCTCGGGCGGCACGCAGGCGTACTCTGATAACCGCGGCGGGTCGAAATTGCCGTGAAGATGCCACTTGCCGATATGTCCGGTCCTATAGCCGGCTTCGGCGGTGATCTCTGCAATACACCGGACATCTTCTCTCAGGTGCATGTTGTTGTTTGATACTCCGGCATTGTGAGGGTAGAGGCCGGTCATTAGTGAGCTGCGAGCGGGCGAGCACAACGGCGAGGGCGTGTACATACGGCTGAACCGAACGCCTTCGGCAGCCAGCCGGTCCATATTTGGTGTAGCCAGATTCGGGTCGCCGCTGCAGGACATTGCCATTTCACGCATCTGGTCTGCATAAACAAAAAGCAGGTTGGGATGCTCGGCGGCTCCGACGGCTCTCGCAGTTCCACCATGACAACCATATCCCCAGCCCAGCGTGCCGCCCGCAATGACGCCGGCGGCGCCTTTCACAAAACCGCGGCGGCCTAATACCGAATGATTCTTGGCGGATTGAAGCGTTTCACTATCTGACATTGATAGCCTCTAAGAAAATGATATATGCCTTAACACTTGGTGGTCGGCTCACTTGCTTGCGGTCCTTCTGAACTGGAATGCGTACAAATCTGCGTCCCGCATTACGAAGCGCAGCCGAATTGGTTTCCCGGCCAGTTCGCCGATCATGCTTTCGCCGTTCCACTTAACGACACGGTTGATTTCATTGGCCGTGTAGATCTCGTCGCAGTCATCCAGCAAGTAACCGGATATCGGCTTGCTGTCCTTATCGAGGATCTCCACGCGAACCTGGCCGATTGCGGATGTATCGACGTTCAGGGCCAACTCCTGGCCCTCGAAAGTCATAACCGGAGTGAGGAACTCTCCGCCGGAATATTCGGCTCGCACCGATACGAACCCATCTCGGCGGATGATCAAACGACCTATGCCATCGGCTTCTATGTTCGGGGCTCCTCCGATGCGCCGCAATATGCGTTTATTGCGCTGACGGTGCTGGTCTTCTCTGTCCCATCCATGCAGCATGTTGCTGCCGCAGTAATACATGAAAAGCTCATCCTCGCTGCCGCCGGGCACGACCCCGTAGGCCATGTATATGCTTCTCGAATCCCATTCGTCCTTTATGCCAAGGGGCACGAAGGCACGGCGGTCGTATCTTTGCCAGGTGATTCCATCTCTGCTCGCGGCAAACCGCCCATCGACCGAGCCGGCGTTCACGGGCCGGCCCCCCTTGCGAAAATCCGTCAGAAACGTGCCGTAGTGAAAGTATTCGGACGGGAACATATAATATGCATCCTGCGCCCAGGGATACTTGACGGTTCCGTTCGTGTAAAAGTCCGCAACCTGGATTTTTGCCTTCTGGACCGGGTCATAATACTCCGGGTCCTGTTCGTCAAATCTCAGAACCGGCGGGCAGTCGTCAACGTCGGGGAAATGGGACAAGTTCTCGGATTCGGCCCTGGCGACACTGCGACCCTGCGAGGCTATCGGACGAAGGTTGCGTCTGACATAAGCGACGTACCTGCCGACTCGCTCATCCCAGAAAATTACATTCTGCGAATCAAGATGATGTCGCTCGCTGCGGAATTTCATAATATTACTATGCGTCAATTCCCAGTGTATTCCGTCGGCGGAGGAGAATATCTGAAGTGTTTTACCGAGTTCTGCGGGATTCGATACAAGGCGGAACCGCTCGTTCGGCTGCGCGTGTGGGTCCAGAAACACCATACAGCCGTGAGTCGCCCCCTTGATCCCGCCGAATCCGTGACCGAGGACAATATTGTTCTTGCGCGTTCCGTAGATCTCAACCAGCCCAAGATTGGGCTTCTCCCAGTCAATTCCGTCTGCCGACCGCGCGTATGCTATGCTCCTCACCGTCACTGCATTGCTGTCGGCTTTGCCGTAAACCGTGTACCACATACGATAGACGCCGCCTTCATACAGTACCGAATGGTATTGCCCCAGCCTCTCTTCCCACGGGTACTCGCACTTGACCACGACCTGCCCTGTCTTGTGCGGCCTGTGGACAACCAATTCAACGCCGCGCGGCTCTTCGATAAAACGCCCGTCAATAAAGACCTGACGGCTATCGCCGATGGGCAGTGCAGCCTTCGCGCCGGACGCCGTAAGCCAGAGTACGGTTAAGATCAGAATTCTCAGGTCAATGTGTAGCTTCACCATCTGCCTTGTCCTTACATTTTTCCAGGTACTGCCTTGCACGATTAATCTCTTTGGTGACCTCCGCCGCCGTTGGCATAATCGGTATTCCACGGGGAACCGGATGCATGAAAACCTCGGTCCAACCTTTGTAGTTGATTTTCCTCAGTGAGGCGATAATGGGGGCAAAATCGAGCCTGCCGCGTCCGGGCATCTGGAGCAATTCCTGTTCCTTGGGCAGCTTTCTATGGCAGCCCATCCCATACTGCCAGGCATAGAAGTGCACGAGATTCTTGCCCAGATCGCCGATCAAGTTCGCAATTAACCCCGAATCTTGCGGCAAATGATATGGAGCCAGCGCGATGCCGAGATGCCTGGATGCGTTAAGCTCGGCGAACCATCTAATTGAGTCCGGCGAGTGAATAAGGCTGCTGCTGTGGTTTTCTATGCCAATGGTGACACCGATTTCTTCAGCAGCGGCGACATGGGGCTTGATTTTCTCAATGAACTGTCTGATAGCGGCCTTTAGAGCGTCGCCTTTGAGGTCTCTCGGGCCTCGGCTGCCGCAGATGATCATTGAGCCGCCAAATCTTTTAGCCACCTTCATTTCAGCCTGCAAATCGAACGGCCCCAGGTCGAAATGTGTTAGAATACCAAGTTTGACCTTATGCTGTTTCAGCATCGCGGCGAATTTCTGATGCCCGATTGCCTCGATCTGCTCTCTATGGTTGGCGTGTCGTTCAGGCCATATATCTATCTCCCCGGCGCCGGTTTTTTGAATCTCTCCAAGAACATCGGCAAGAGGCAATCGGCCGTACATGCTCGATGCGACAATATATTTCAACCGAAAAGGATTGTCTCTGCCTCGAAGCAATGCCGGTGCCAGGCCAACCGCAGCCGAAGCGGCCACAAGACCGAGAAATTCACGGCGGTTCGTTCTTTGGCAATCCACTTTATATTCGCCCATTCAAAGCTAAGGAGTATGGTTAGAGTCAGTCTAATGAGGCTTGTCTCGAAAGCCAAGGGCAAAAACATCCGCATCCGTCAGGACAAATCTCAGACGAATTGGCTTACCCGCCAGATTGCCCACATCGGATCCATTCCACTGCACCACCCGTTCAATCTGGTCTCCATAAATCTCCCTACATTCGGATAGAGCATATCCTTCAACCGCCCTGCCGCTGCTGTCCTGAATCTCGACTCTCAAAGAGCCGGCTGCCGAAGTGGAGAAGTTCACCATTAGACAGTTTCCCTCGAATACAAGAGGCTTAGTTATCATTTCACCGCCCTGAAAGGACGCGTGGAGCGAGACAAACCCGTCAATTCGATAAGTGTATCTCCTGGTGCTTGCACCCTGCCCTTCGTAATAGCCTTCATTGCTGTATATTGACAGTTCCTTGCCCCCGCCGGGCAGTTTTGACTGGGTTTCAACCATGCCGAGCCAAATATAATTGCTCCTGTTCTGCCATTTGCTCCTGTTGAGTCCCGGCCGGAGTACAGCCTCTTCCCATCGATGAAACTTCAGTCCGTCCCGGCTGCTCATAAACAGCCCTTCAGTCAATGAGCCCCGCTGTGGAATATACCGGGTCGGAAACCCAATAAAGATGTGCCCGGATCGATAGTAGGGCTGTATCTGGTTTGTATAGAGATGTTCTTTTGGAGCATCGCCATAGCTCAGCCATATAGGTTTTTTCCAGGACTTGAAGTCCTGTGAAGTTGATGTCTTGATAGCCCGAACACCGTCTCGAAAGTCACGAAAGTAGCATCGATACTCACTGCGCAGCGAATCCCAGAAGGCCAGGTTCTGAGAATCGAAGGCTCCTTCTGTGATGATTGGTCCCTGCTGCATCAACTTCCAGCGAATCCCGTCCGGGCTCTGAAAGGCAAATAGCTTTTGATTATCTTCACCCTCCCCTCTGGCGACTGCCTTGTACAATGACTTTGCCTGGCGCTTGGGATTGGAATCTTTGAACGGTGTGAAATTGTGTGTTCCGAATCCCTCCAAGAGAATGTTATTGTCCTTGGATCCTTCAAATTCAACTAATCCTAAATTGGGTCGTTCCCAGTGGATGCCGTCCCGACTCTCGGCATAGCAGACTACGGCTGGATGCAACTGCTTTTGAGTCTTGTCATCGTGGTTCCATCCGCGATAGTACATCCGGCAGATCTCGCCGTCCTGGAATATCGTGTGGTAGCCGCTCGTATTTCCTTCCCAAGGCTTGTCATGCGTCAGAGCCACCTCTTGAACAGTCGGGCTGTGCAGACGCAGCTCAATGGCCCCGTTCATCCGGTCGATTAGATAGTCGTCAACAAGCAACTCCCATCGGTCATTGATCTCAACAAATTCCTCTGCGCGCCCGATAGAAAGGACACTCAAAACCAGCAATAAGACTAAAACGGGTCCGTCCAAGATATTCTTCATCATCAGTTTCTCCTAATCTATGCCACGCTTCACAAGACTCTTGCTTTATGCTATTCGCTCGGCTTATATGCCTCGCAACGAAACTACAACTCTGCTAGCCTGTCTTCCATCATTGTAACAACTCTTTTGTTAATCTCCAGCCCATCTAAGCATATTGACAGGCGGCCATGAGGCGAGATATAATCATGCCATAAGAAGGGGTGGCTCATGAACTAAACGAACCGCTGGGAAATATTCTCGGATTTGCACGGTTGAACCAGGTTTTGGTGAATCTTGTTGTCAATGCCTTGCAGTCAATGCCGGGAACAGGCAAGATCACGGTTCGGACACGATTTTGCGACGACAACGTTTATCTGGTTGTTGAGGATACGGAGGAAAACGCTTGATATGTCATCTTTCATGTCGAATTCACCACGAAGTTCACGAAGTTAAAGTTAAAGAACCAAATATCTTTTCGTGTTCTTCATACACTTCGTGGTTAACAATATACTTTTTCCCACCTTAACAATATAGATCGTCTATCTTGCATACGTTAGCTTTACTTGGCACACTCATCTTGAATTCTCAACACTGGGCAAATCCTCCCCGGTGGTTCAAAATACCCCGCCGGTTTCTCGTGCCCCGCTCAGACGCGGCGACGCCACGAGGCAACCTCAACGAAAAACCTATTTCGCGGAAAGCCTTCATTTTCTCCCAATTAGGCAGCCATTTTCTTCCGGCATCCGCCGCCTAAACGCATGGAAGATTTTGTTCTTCTGCGTTGTGCAACGGCTGGCATGGTTTTTGCGCGTATGCGGGTTGTAAGACGGCAGATTTTATACCCTTTAGGGTAATAAATTCCCGCGACTGGGATTGTAAGTTATTGCTCTAAAGTTGCTTACCCGCGAGCGAACGGGAAATTTCAACTGGGAGCACTGTAGAAGCGTACCGCTCTAAGCTCAATTCTCGTAGAATCGCTATGGGATAGTCGCTATTATAACCCTCTTATTCCGACTAACTCGCCTGAGATCAGTTTCAGGCCGGGAGGAACCCCTATTAGCACGGCACGCCCCCACTGAGGGATGGTAGGATTTATCCACAACCGCTCCGGGATTCGTTCAACAACCGGTGAAACGTAGGTTACTCGGGACTTTGCTATCTGAGCCGGCTCAGCGTTCCTGACAATTTTCACTGCCGTTCCTTCTCGCACCCGGCCCAATTGCCTTTCATTGACATATACAATAATATCGCTGGGCTCGGTTTGCGCCACCGCGAATATTGGCTCTCCCGGGCTGACGACCTCGCCGGCCCTTCGCAGGACATTTTCTCCCGGCCTGCGCAAATCCACCTCGTTCGAATTCCCCGGAATCGGGATGATAACGCCATCGATTGGGGACTTCAATTCCAGGGATTCTCGCTCTTCCAACGACGCGAGCTGCGCCAAAAGCACGTCCTTCTCACGCTCCAATACCTCCGTTTGTTTAGTTATGATTCCCTCGACGTCTTGGTCGGATGTCCCGAGATGGGGCTCGTGTTTGCCTTTGAATTCCGACTCGCGCGCTATCGAAGCTTTTACTTCACGCTGCAATCTTTCCCGAGCGCGTTTGTTGTGTTCAATTGTTTTTGCGATCGTGGCTTGCTGAGCCTTCAACAACTGCAAGTCATAGACAGCAACATCATTCCCATCACTCAAACTTCCCCCAACGATGAATCTCTTGATGGCAACGTCCAGCTCATCGGCCAAGGCTTGATCGGTCTCAATCTCGGTGGTCAATTCCAGGACGCGGAGTTCGGCACCGCTTGCATCTGTTGCGAATGACCTCCCGTCGGCAACCCATTCGGTCTTGTCGCTGTCCACCTGGGCCACATACTCAGCCCTCGCCGCCTTCGATTCAGCAGCGATCTGTGCTATACTCGCTTGAAGCGCGGCCAGTTTGGCCTCTAACTCGGCTTTCGTCGGCTCGTCAGGAAGAAGCCCGTTAACGACCGCCAAGACCTGCCCCTTGCCGACCCTGTCGAACAATTCGACGGAAACACTTTCAAGCCGACCGGTACAGGTCGCGGCAATCTGATGGACCTGGCCCTGAGCAACACCCGCTACTTCATAACGTCTCGTTCGATGGGCGAAAAGTGCGACTACAATCAGCGCTGTGCCCAGCCATACCACGATAGGTACGAAGTGTACACGCATGCTACTAAGATAATTTCTGGAGCTTATTGTTTTCATACCTGGCTCAACGAATCCGGTCTTACTGTGAATACATTTCTATCATCCTGGCCATCTCCCGGGCCTTTGCCTGGTCGGGCCTGATATCCAAAGAGATCCGCCACTGCTCAATCGCCTTACCGGCAAGATCCGGGTCGCTGTCGCTGCGTGCTTTGACCATAAGGGCAACGCCCAGGCCCCTGTGAGCCTCCCAGTCGGCGGCATTCAGATCGACAGCCGCAGCGTAATTCTGTATCGCACGCTCAACATTTCCAAGCTTCAGATTGCAGTACCCAAGGTACTGATGCGCCCTGCCGTTTCCCTGCTTGCGGGCAATCAGGTATTCCAGCATCTCCTTGGCCAACTGAAAACGACCCGCCTTCAAGTGCCCGTAAGCCACTTTCAGCATAAGCTTGGGATTTGATTCTCCGATCTGCAGATCGTTGTCGTGTGATTCGAAGAGTTGCCCATTATCATCTTTTTTCTGCGGCTTGCGAACCTCGCGAAATGCCTTTGGAATACCATTCTTGCCGTATTCGCTCAATTTCGCCGGCACAGCCTCAGTGAGATTGATAATCCTGGGAGTTATCAATATGACCAGTTCGTTGATGGACACCGATTCGGTTTTAGACCTGAACAGATTGCCCAAGAGAGGTATATCGCCGAGCAGAGGCACCTTGGAAATAGTCTTCGACGTCTCCCTCTTTCGCATGCCGCCTATCGCGATGGTCTGGCCGTTCCTAACCAGCGCCACAGTATCAGTCCGTCGCACGTCAACAGTAGGCATGCCTAATGCGTTCTGGTACACATCCCGACCATAGTCGTCCTTGCGTGTCAAGACACTTACCGCATTCTGGCTTACCAGCATCCCGAATTCAGGCACGATATGCAGCTTTATCATTCCGTCCTCTGCGATCTGCGGCGTGACCTCGAGTTGAACGCCGACGTTTTTGAACGCCGTGTACGTCATAGGGTCTTCTCTGGACACTTGCAGCAGTTCTCTGTAGGGAACCTGGCGCACTGTCCCAAAGTTGGCCGTTTCGTTGTCAAGGACCAGAATACGAGGATTCGCAAGAACCTTGTACTCAACCTCCTTCTTCAGCATATTCAAGGCGAATTCCAAGTCAATTGCGTCGTTTAGAAGGCTGAAACTCAAAGTGCCGCCCCGCACGCGGTTGAATGAACCGCCAACATAGGGCTTGCCCCCAGTCGGCCTGTTGTATTGGCTACTGTAACTAAGCGGGATCTGGTCATAGGAAGTTTCAGTCGTTGTAATATCAGGCATTACTTCTGTAGTTGCCTCCGTTCTGGACATACCCTCCTCATAGTTCATCTCCTCATTATAACTAATAGCGCCACCATTATCGACACCATGCCTGGCAGTATCCTGATAACCAAGCGTGTCGTCGTCTCTCGTTCCTGTAGTCGTGACCGTATAGCCCGGAGTCACGGTTTCTAACACCGATGTAGGATGGCCCAGGTTGCTCGCTCCGGTAGTCTCCAGAGGGATGTTCGCGGCATACAATGCAGAACTCAGATTGAAGCCCTCATGCGTAGTAATCTCGTAGATTTTCACCTCCACCAGCACTTGCTGTCTCTGCCGATTCAACTCTGCGACAAATTTATCTACGCCTCTGATTTTATACTCCGTATCCGTGACCACAATATGGCTCGTTGCCCTGTCAACCCCCACGCTGCCATTATTCGAGACGAATTCTCGCAAAGACGTAGCTACATCGTTGGCGTCCGCGTAAATGATTCGATACACCTTCGAGACAAGCTCTTCTTTGGCGAGTGTGATCTCCGACATCGGGACCACCCTGATCATATTGTCCGTAGCTACGAATGTATAACCGAGCGCCGTAAGAATATTCGTCAGCGCTTCTTCCAAAGGCACATCCATTAGTTCCACGGTTATGTTGCCCGTAACCTGAGGGCTTGTGAAAATGTTGACCTTCGTCATCTTAGCCAAATCCTTCAGCACCTTGTCGATGGACTCGTCCGTCCAGGCGCCCGTAATCTTTGTCGCCAGCGCCGCTTGAGCCTTCTTCACACCGTAGATGGGGCCATCATAGGCAAAGACCGCTACCGGCGGGATCAACAATGAGATTGCCAAAAACATCAGAATTGCGACCCGACAGTATTTCTTGCTCGTCTTATTCATAACACCTTCCTACCTGCCTCAAGACTTGTTAGATACATACAAGGCGATACTTGAATAACTCATGACGACCCGCAAGAGTATGGTCTGCCAATTCGATTGACTTGTCCTTCCTGGCAGTCCCTGTATCGCGTATCGAGTTAACACAGCCGCTATTTTGATGGGGAGCCTGTCCCGTTGCTCTCATTTCTTCCTACTTGCATAGCACCTTCGTTTCTGACTGAATACAAAACAGCCAATCAACAAACATTATTATAACAGAAACAGTTGCCGACAAAAATCGGGGCAGGTATGACTTACGTATAAGGCTATCCCCCACGGCTTTGGGGCTGCGCGAGATCAATCTCTATATGAGGTTGGAGGGTATGCGGGCGTGCTTGACAATGAACTGTCAGGCAGTTTCGCTGTTCACCCATAGAGCGGCGCGTACAATCAGTTCATTGTAGGTTTCCACTCCCAGTTTCACCTTGATGCGGGACAGGTGCGTCTCAATCGTCTTGATGCTTAAGTACAGCTCATCGGCTATCTGTCGCGTCGTGCGCGCCCGACCCAACAAACTGAAAACCTCCAATTCACGATTGCTCAGAGACGCGGCCGGGGAAGAAACTCCATCTCGTCCCTCTCGCTTAATTCTCCGCAATATCTCGGAGGATACACTTTCGCTGACATAAACGCCACCGGCCAAGGCCTTTCGGATCGCTTGCAGAAGGTTCTCGGACGATTCGTTCTTCATTACGTATCCGTTTGCGCCTGCGTGGAGCGCTCGCTCGGCATACAGTAATTCATCATGCATCGAGAGAACCAGTATAGGCAGCTTGTTGTGTTGGCTTCTCAAGCTCTTCGTGAGTTCGATGCCGTCGCAGCCCCGCAGCGAGATATCCACCATAACCAAATCCGGGTGGATTTTGGCAACGGTCTTAATCGCATCGACCGCATTGTCGGTTTCGCCGCAGATCATGAGGTCGCCCTTAGCCTTCTTGCCGATTAGTCGTGCGAGCCCGTCGCGCACAATCGGGTGGTCGTCAACGATGAAAATCCTTGCTCTATTCCGGTTGCCTTCTTGGGCCTGCGTCTCTTTCTTTTCATTCATTGCCGACCTCATTCTACGACTTATCCGATTCTTGAAATGAGCAACTTACAATAGTGCCCTTTCCGGCATCACTCTTAACGTCCACAACTGCGCCTATCGCCTTGCCGCGAAAATGAATAGTCTGGAGTCCCATCCCGGCAGCCGCCTTCTCAGGAGAGAACCCGGAGCCGTCATCCTTTACCGTTAACACAATCGTATCTCCCGAACGATTCAAGCCAATGTGTATGTGTTTGGCGCCGCTGTGTTTAACGGCGTTGTTCACCGCCTCTTGGGCAATGCGATACAGATGCAATGCAACCTGGCGGTTAGAGACGGTAACAGGCTCGTTACACTCGAAAACAACCGACGTGCTGAATAGGTGGGCTGTAGTGGATGCCAGCCTTTCCAAGGCCGGGGCAAGGCCGATATTGTCCAAATCCGTGGGATAAAGACCTTTAGCCAAATCACGTATCCAACTCGTCAATCGTCTGAGGTGTTCTGAAATCTCATGTGCGCCATCCACGCAAGGAGATGCAGCTTCAGCCAGGTTCTCCGCCAGCGTATCAGAGAAGTAAGTCAGGCCGGTCAATTGCTGTAGCAAACCATCGTGCAAATCCCTGCCAATGTTGCCCTGGACCGTATCGTTGATCCTCAGAACCTCCTCATTTGCTCTCCTTAGCTCGGCAGTGCGCTGCTCCAACCCGGCACGCGCTTCTTCGAGCGACTCCTTAGTCTTCTTGTGCTCGGCAACCTCTCTCTGTAAACTTTCGTTCTCTCGTTTCTGAATTCTATAGAAAAGCCCGCCTGCTATACTGAATAACAGAAGCGCCACACCTGCCGCACTTAAGCTTCTTAGCGAGTATGCCCAAACACATGCGGACGTCAAAACCACCAGGCTAAATACTACTGCAAAAACCTTGTTTCTCCGAGCCGACAGCTTTACTGATCCGAGCGTGGGTCGTTCTTTTCTATTGTTCTTTATGTGCGCCATTTATCTTGCCTCGCGGTAGGACACGATTATTGCAGCCCGATCAATCATAAAACCATGTTACGCAACTTCTTATCTCACAGGCACTTAAAGAATTACGCCCGGCAGGACTCGAACCTGCGACCCCCGGTTTAGGAAACCGATGCTCTATCCTGCTGAGCTACGGGCGCGATTAGCGTGGACCGTGCCAATCTAACATTCTCCCATAACGCTTGTCAACGTTTTTACGAGGCGTTTGCCTTACACGGAAGCTTGCCTATAATCATCTTGCATCATCGGCTCAAAGCATGTAAAGTCAGCGAAAATTCGCTCGAATGTGTCATGCTTCTGGAAAATACTGTGAAATAGACATCTGGAGAGGTGTCGGAGTGGCTTATCGAGCCGGTTTCGAAAACCGGTGTGCCCTTTGCGGGTACCGGGGGTTCGAATCCCCCCCTCTCCGTTATTTTTGCAGAAGCCTTTTTATAAGGAACAGGACTCTCTAATGCCCCTTTCAACGTCTGTGACCGGCGCACTGATTAAGCAATGGACTGTTAAGCCTGCGGACGAACGGGCCGCGCAGCTTGCAAAGTCGCTAAATACCTCATCCCTGCTGGCTCAGGTCCTTATCAATCGCGGAATAACCGATGCCCGCGCCGGCGGCGCCTTTCTCAGGCCCAAGTTGACCGAGCTAATCGATCCCGAGCAAATGCCCGGAGTGCTGCTGGCGGTGCAAAGAGTCGCCCAGGCCCTACAAAGCAAGCAGAAGATCACGATTTACGGCGACTATGATGTGGACGGCATCACGGGCGTCTCGATTCTCTGGCAGCTCCTGCGGCTCCTGGGCGCCGATGTTGACTATTACATTCCGCACCGCATCGACGAAGGCTACGGCCTCAACGCCGACGCTATAACTACGCTGGCGAAAGCCGGCAGCGAACTGCTGATAACCGTCGATTGCGGCGTTACAGCATTCAAATCAGCCGAACTCGCCGCCCGGCTTGGCCTCGACCTGATAATCACCGATCATCACCAGATGCCCTCTCAGGCCGAACCCGCGCTGCCCAAGGCTGTCGCCGTCGTGCATCCCGCCCTGGAGCAAGACTATCCCAACCAGGACTCGGCCGGGGCTATGGTCGCCTTCAAATTAGCCTGGGCTATCGCCAAGGAGCTAAGTCCCGGCCAAAAGCTCGACCCGGAACTGCGAGAGTTCATGCTCAACGCAACGAGCCTTGCAGCTATGGGCACAATCGCCGACATCGTCGATCTGCGAGGCGAGAACCGCGTGCTGACAAGCTACGGACTAAAGGCCCTGCCCCAATGCAAGCTCTCCGGCGTCGAAGCCTTGATTGAGTCGGCCGGGCTGACCGGCAAAGGGCTCGACAGCTTCGACATCGGTTTTCGGCTCGCCCCAATGCTCAACGCCGCCGGCCGAATGGGACATGCGAGATTGGCCGTCGAGCTGCTCACAAGCGACAGCTCAATCCGCTCGATGCAGATAGCCGAGTATCTAAAAGAGCAAAACAACCAACGCCAGCAACTCCAGCGAAAGATATTCAAGCAGGCCTGCAAAATGATAATCGAGCAGGGGGCCAACCATCCCGACCGCAAGAGCATCGTACTGGCCAACGAGAATTGGCATACCGGAGTTATCGGCATCGTCGCTTCGAGAATAGTGGACAAGTTCTATCGGCCCACGATTATGATCAACGCCGCATCCGACAACGGCCTGGCCCAGGGCTCGGCAAGGTCAATCCCGGGCTTTTGCCTGCTAACCGCCATCGAGGCCTGCTCCGACCATCTCAACACCTTCGGAGGCCACGAAATGGCCGCCGGCATAACGATCGAGTCGGAGAAAATAGATCGCTTCGCCGCCGACTTCGAGCAATATGCAAAAGAGAATCTCGATGAAGCCGACGTCGCCGCCAAGCTCCACATCGACGCTGAGGCCTCCCTCGGCGAATTCAACATGGAGATGGTCGGCGAGTTGCAGATGCTCGGCCCGTTCGGCCAGGGCAACCCCGAACCGGCCTTCGCCACAAGAGGCGTCCGCCTCGCCGGCCCGCCAAGAAGGGTAGGCGCAGCCGGCGACCACCTCCAGCTTACCATAACCGACGGAGTCGTCGCAGTCCGCTGCATAGGCTTCAGAATGGGAAAATTAGAAAAGAAACTCCTCGAACGTGAATTCTTCGACGTGGCCTACCAGCCCCAAATCAACACATACAAGGCCAACACCAACGTCCAATTCGTCCTCGCAGACGTACAATTCGATTAACACAGGAACTGTTATTAGTAGTAGGATTGTAAACAGATAGTAGTCAGCGCCGACATCTTTGGCCTGAGCAAATTCAATAGTGACAACACCGTGATGCCCACTGCTCGGCCCCGCTGAAAATGGAGGGTCCCGCCCGTCATTTCCCATTCGCCCAACGTTTTCGTCGAATTGTGCGTTTTTGGCAGGTAACTGTTGCGCGGGGCCCTCAGAGGCGATTTGAGGCCGGGGCGCATCAGACGAGCGCAAAGCCCTATAGAATAGGCAGTTACCGTCGGTTCCGCACTTGAACGTCCTCCTAACCATTGGCTAATTGCCCCCTCGCCCACATTTCTGCGGTGAATTTACGCAGTTATCGGCCAAAATTTCCTTGCCAACAGGCAGGCTAAAAAGGTAAAATACACTTGGTGTGGTCGGTCTGCTCTGGGGCTTAGCACCACGATCTTGCCGGAGCAGTGCCTGTGGTCTGAACGTGGGTGTTCATGATCTGAGAATGATTGATGGTTGAGAAGGGGTGGCGGGTGGAAAGTCATCCTTGCTCGTGATGGTGAACGTGGGTTACTGTGCAGGAAGGAGGTCGGCTCATGTTCTGGCAGCATCATCTTTTTTAATCACGCTTTTGCAGAGCGGGCGCAAGGCCATTCTCGAAGCCCAATTCTGCTTTGATGAATCCCTTTGCCGACAAACGCTTTGAGTAGTAAGGCAGGTCTTGAAGCCTGCCGATAGACGAGTGGAAGTCAGTAGAGTTAAGCTGTATAGCGACTGATAGAAATGAGGAAGTATCATGAGAAATCGAGCAATGTGGTTAGCAGCAGTTTTGTTTATAGGACTCCTGGGATTCGGCGAAAGCCACGCAGCGCCGGGCGATAATCTGCTGACCAACGGCGGGTTTGAGACCGGCAACGACGCTGGCTGGGGTGGTTATGGCGACCATACCCGAGCAGTTGTTCAGGAATTGGTTGACGCGGCGGTTGCCGAAGGGCCGATGGAGGGAGACTATTGTCTGTATGTTACAGTTCCCACGGCCGGCGCCAATCACTGGGATGCCGGCATACAAGTGTGGCAGGGGCAGACTTTCGAAGCGGGCAAGCATTATACTCTCTCTGCCTTTTTCAAATCGAAGTCGGGTCCGCTGCAGATTAATTTCAAGGTGGAACTGGGGCAAGATCCATACACGGCGTATGCTGAGCAGATGATGACCATCACGGAAGAATGGGCCGAGTATAGCGTTACAACTTCTGTTTTTAGTGCGGATGTGACTCCGTCGTCGCTCACTTGGCACATAGCTGCTCAAGCCGGTGAGTTTTGGGTAGATGCCGTAAGATGGTACGAGGGCGACTATGTGCCGCCGGATTTCGAGCCCCAAAAGAAAGCTACTAAGCCCATCCCTGCAAACGGTAGTTGTGTTCCTCCGGAAGGCTGGGAAGACAATGTCTATATGATACTTGATTACACGCCGGGAGACGGTGCAATCACCCATACGGGCTATTTCAGCGACGTTGAGCAGGATGTGATCAATCGTGACGGAGCCCATTCGTTGGGCAGTACTCCGCCTTGGCCTTCAGTGAGCGACCATGCGTTTGTAGTGGGCTATGACGATCCTGCGATTGTCGAATATGCCAGGGCGCCGCTTGTTCAGGGCACGACTTACTACTGGGCAATCGATGAGTTTAACGGCACAGAAACGTATCCGGGCGACGTCTGGAGATGGACGGTTATGCCGCAACAGGCCTGGGGGCCGGACCCGTACGACGGGGAAGGCTTGGTTTTCACAGCGGGGACTATGACCTGGAACCTCGGCAACCTCGACCCGACAGGCTTAACACTGACCTACGATGTTTACTTCGGAACAGATCAGACCGCCGTGGAAAATGCCGCTACCGATTCACCGGAATACGTGGCCAATGTTGACACGGAAGTCTATGATTATAACGATCTTGATCCTGAGACAGAGTATTTCTGGCGGGTTGATACGAGCCTGGCTTTAACTCGTCCTCCGTTCACCCCTGCTATTACCCCAGGTGACGTCTGGAGCTTTACTACGGCGCCTGTAGGCACGGGGAGCATTCTTTACGAATCGTGGCTGAATATCGGCGGCGGTGATATCGACGCTCTGAGGAACGAACCGAACTATCCGGACAGACCCGATACCAGTGAGCTTCGGACCTTGTTTGAGGGGCCGTCATTCGGCGACGCGCAGGAAAACTTCGGCGCTCGTCTTCACGGCTGGCTGGTTGTCGGACAAACGGGCGACTATACGTTCTGGATCGTGGCCGACGACCTCGCCGAACTGTGGCTCAGCACGGATATTAGTCCGTCCAACGCAGTTCTGGTTTCGCAGTGCACCAGTTGGTCTGGCGCTCGCGAGTTTGACAATCCTAATGTTATCCCTTCGGATCCGATTCATCTTGAGGGCGGTCGGCAGTACTACATCTCCGGCCTGATGGTGGAAGGCGTGCAAGGCGACCATGTCTCTGCGGCGTGGCAGGGCCCGGATACGGGCGGGCTTCGGCAAGTTATCCCCGGCAAGCATCTCAAGCCGTTTGTACCGGTAATTGCCAAGAATCCCGATCCGGCCGACAACAGTGCCGATGCGCCTCTCACTGTAACGCTTAAGTGGGATGCAGGAACCGATGAGGGTACGGGCAGTCCTTACACCACGCAGCACGTCTATGTCGGCAGCGACCCGGCCGCAGTGGCCACCGCCACTACCGCATCGCCGGAGTATATGGGCGCTCCGACCGGCTTGAACGAGTACGGTACTTTGAGCCTGAACTACTACGAGCAGGTCTATTGGCGGGTTGACGGCGAACTGGCCGCTTCCGGTACGGTGTCGTATTCCGGCGCTGTCTGGACCTTCACGACTCTAATCAATCCTGCATGGGCCGGCAATCCCGACCCGCACGACGGAGCGACAGATATCGACCGCAATACTTCGCTTTCCTGGACGCCCGGCGTTGGCGCAACGGCGCACTCTGTCTATTTGGGCGCCGACGACCCGGCCAATATGGTTCTTCAACCATCACAGCCTCAGGGGCCGAGCAGCTATGATCCCGGTCTTCTTGCTCTCGGCACGACGTACTACTGGCGCGTTGTAGAGTCGCCGGGTATGGGTGAAGGGCTGACATGGCAATTCACCACGTCCAACTATCTTGTTTTGGACGATATGGAGAGCTACACTCCCTGGACCGTCGCCGGCGACAACATATTCGAAGCCTGGCGCGACGGCTTCGGCAACTGCGAACCGTTCAACGGCAACAATACCGGTTCGGTATTGACCGAGAATGCCAGCCCGGTCCTCGGCGGCATCCAGTCGATGAAGTATGACTTCGACAACGACGGTACGGTCTATAGCCCCTGTTCTATGGCCCAGGAGAGCGGGCATCTGATGTACTCTCGGATTGAGGCTCAGACAGCCACTCTGCCCTCCGGCATAGGTTCGGACTGGACAATCGGCGGCGTGAAGGCCCTTTACGTCCCGTTCGCAGGCCAGGCAGGCAACGCGACGACCGAGCCGCTCTGGGTGCAACTGCAGGACGGAACTAATGGCTATGGCGAAAAG
>JAUVXL010000117.1 GCA_030603595.1 Sedimentisphaerales bacterium
CGGAAAGTTACCGATGCACAGTTGTCCAATGTCAGAATCAAAAGGAATAAGTTTCATGGCGATTGGAACTACCAAATACTTCCAAGCCGATGACTGGAATAAGTTAATATCGGTAAGTTATTATTTTGCGCCTCCTAAGCCTGATATTATCAATATGAGCCTTGGCGTATCAAGCTTAGGTGAGCCAATGGGAACAAACTTAAGAAACGCCTGCAACGCAGTCTATCAGGCGGGCATAATATTAGTAGCCAGCACAGGAAACGACGCAATAGTCGATCCGGTATATCCTGCCAGATGCGAAAATGTCATAGCGGTTGGAGGCCATGCAGAAGACCAGACTCTATATGAATACTCAAACGGTGGTGCTGACTTAATAGCACCAGGAAGACGTGTTCCTTCAATGGATATGACAGGTGATGCATCCTGGCTTTACAATGGAACGTCTAATTCTTCTGCACATGTTACCGGCCTTGCAGCCCTAGTGCTTCAATATGCTAGAGAAAATAACCTTGAGCTTGATCCTGGCTACATGTTTGAGCTCATAAAACACGCGGCTTTAGATATGCCTCTTATACCAGACCCTGTTTTCAAAGGAAAAGGCAAGGCGAGAACATTAGAGTCTATCGATCTTGTGGCATCCAACTGGCCTATTGATTATGAAATTGAGTTTTCAGACTATGCCTTTGCCGACGGAAACTACCCTGCTTTCCACATTGATTCCGATGTGAATCAGACTTTTACTCTAACCAACATTACCGATATTCTCGGCAATACTGTCGAGACTATTGAGAACCTCACAGTTATTGTGAAGCAGGTGTATTTCAACGAGCCAAATGACCCGAACCTGCCGGGGGATTCGAACGAAGTCTTTCCTGCAATATCCCAGGTTTATCCTGCTGATGGGAACTCAGTAACCCTGTCCCTTTCCTACACTGTTCCGCCTGATACTATACCTGGGCTGGTTCAAACAAGACTTGCCCTTGAATTTAGTTTTGTGGGCAATAGCAGAGTTATAAGAGTCTGTCACCATCAGCCGAACTTGCTATGGTATGCTGCAATACCAGGCGACCTCAATCTTAACAACAGTGTGGATATGACAGACCTGAGCATATTTGCACAAAGATGGCGGAACAATAGCTGTGCTGCCCCGGATTACTGCCAGAGAGCCGATATCAACAGGAGCGGCTATGTCGACTGGAATGATGTGTCGGTCTTAGCTGACAACTGGCTTGAGAATTAGATGAGCTGCTTTTCCTATCGTAGTGGTTGTTGCACTACAAGCGAGATTCTGATATTATGATGCGATAGAATGGCGCTCGGGTCGTTGTCAGGGCGTCGAATGCCAATATCCAAACAGGTTAGAACCTGGAGGTAACAAAGATGGCTGAGAAACTGACACGCCGTAAATTCATCCACGACAGTGCAATCGCCGTAACGGCCGCCGGCGCCGCCTTGAGCATAGCCGACTCGGCCGACGCCGCTAAGAAGAAAATCGACACTAAAAATATCCCCAGCTACAATCCTGAGATGGAATACCGCCGCTGCGGGCGAACCGATATGGTCGTCTCGGCCGTGACCCTCGGCGGCCATTGGAAGCGCGTCGTCAATGTCATCGGCGGAAACGAGCCCGAGGGCTGGATGACAGAGAAGATCGACCGAAAAGATTTCCAGAAGAACCGGTACGACGTCGTGACCCAGTGCATCAAACGCGGAATCAACTACGTCGATGCGTGCTGCCGTGAAGAGATTCTCGCATACGCCAAGGCCCTTAAAGGGCGTCGCGACAAGATGTACTTCGGTTATTCGTGGCATATTTGGGAAAGCCGATTCGAGGAGTGGAGGCCTGCAAAGAAGCTTCAGGAAGGTCTCGACCAGGGCATGAAAGAGGCGGGGCTCGACTATGTGGACGTCTGGCGCATCAGCCTGCTGACGCAAAGCAGCCGACACACCGAGGCGGAGGTCGCCGAAGCTGTCAAAGCCCTCGATTGGGCCAAGAAGACCGGACGAGCCCGCTACATCGGAATATCCTCGCACGACCGCCCCCACATCAAGAAGATAATCGAAAAGTACCCCGATCAGATGGAGGTCATCCTCACGCCGTACACCGCCAAGACAAAAGTCGTCACCGACGAGTCCGGCCTGTGGGCGACTCTCAAAAAGCAAAACGTCGGATGGTTCGGAATCAAGCCGTTCGCAAGCAATACGGTATTCAAAGGCGACAGCACACCCGGCAGCGAACACTTCGAGGAGGACAATAAAATTGCCCGCCTGGCCATTCGCTACATCCTCTGCAACGAGGCAATAACCGCGCCTATGGCCGGACTCATAACAAAACAACAAGTCGATAACGTCGCGTTGGCGGTCAAAGAACGACGTCAGTTGGACGTCAAGGAAAAGGCCCTGCTCGACAAGGCAATGGACCGAGCGTGGGCGAATCTGCCCCAGAACTATCAGTGGTTGAAGAATTGGGAATACGTCTAATAGGTTGGGCGCTAAGGCATGAATCGATGTGTTTTCGTGTTATTGGTCGTTGCCGGCATTACCGGCGGAGTAGCGCTGATCGGCTGCGGCTGTGACGATGCCGAGGACGATCTGTCCCCCTTGGTCGTCAATACCGATGCCCCCCTGCTCCTCGCCGAACCCGCCGAAGACGAGAGTTCCTCCGCCCGCCCGGCCACGAAGGCCGAGGCGGAGAACCCGGCCTGCTTCGTCTGTCACGCAAATTACACCGAAGAGAAACTCGTCGTCAGCCACGCCGCCAAGGACGTCGGGTGCACGGACTGCCACGGCAAACATCGATTGCCCCGCCGAACCGTCCGGTGGAACAAGTCCACCGGCGATCTTCTTCCCCGCGATGCCCGATAACGTCTTGCCGCCTCCAGGAGGCGGCAAATGACAAGATAATGTTAAGAAAAGGACCGTGCGCAGGTTGTCCGGCGGGTTATTCGCGATCCTGAGCACGAATATTGCTCCAAAGTATTGAAAGCGGCAGGCATTTCTGGTACAATAAAAGATTGAAGTGAATAGAAGTGTTCCCCTGAAACCCGTGTACGAATTGGCTTCTCAAGTTTCGAGGAGGATATGTTATGAAGCTCGCTGGTCTTAGACGCTTATTGACAGCCGTGATAGCACCGATGTTCCTTTCCTGCGGCGCCTGGTCGATGACTATTGAACTCGGCTCAGGGGGCCTCGATTTGATCGAACCCGGCGACACCTGGACATTCTTCCGTGGCGCCGCGGCGCCGAGCGAGCCTCCGGACGCCTGGTATCACATCGACTTCAACGATGCGGACTGGGAAACGGGCGAAAGCGGCTTTGGGTACGGGGACGATGACGATGAGACGGAACTCGACGACATGCAAGACAACTACCTTGCAGTTTACATCCGCAAGGAATTCACGCTGGACACGGTCCCGGCTTCGGGGCAGGTTGTCCTGGAGATCGACTTCGATGACGGGTTCATCGCCTATCTGAACGATGATCGTGCTGAGGAAAGAGACCACATGCCGCTCGGCGTCGCCACATTCGAGACGCAAGCGTCTTCGCACGAGGCCGGGACTCCGGAGAGATATTCCCTCGGCCTTGCGAGCGATGTGCTGGTGGAAGGCAAGAATGTCCTGGCCATCGAGGGACATAACGTATCAAAGGGCAGTACCGATTTCTCACTCATACCCGCCCTGCGAACGTCGCCGGACACCGTCCGAAACGACGAGATGTGGATTGTGGGAACGCAGACGATTACGCTCAACAGCAATACTGACACTCCCGCTGCAGTCTCAGTGACGATTGATGGGGCGAGTGCCGATTTCAATTCCGTGGACGGCACGTGGACCGGCGAGGTTTCCCTCGAGGCCGGTCTGAACACTATAACCGTCGAGGCGCTCGATGCAGGCGCAGGTGTTGTAGATTCCGGCACGGCCGAAGTCATATATGTCCCGGCGCGGAACGTCTTCGCCGGCCAACTTTCCCAGAACACAACGTGGTCCGGCGCCGTTATTGTCGATGAGACGGTTGTTGTTCCGGATAGCAACATCTTGACCATCGAACCCGGGACGGTGGTCTTTATAACCGAGGATGCGGCTATTACCGTCTACGGGCAGCTTCTGGCCAATGGTGCGGAATCCGAGCCGATCCGCTTCACGCACTACGGTGACGGCACGACATGGGAACGGTTCATGTTCATCGAGGCCGAGGACAGCCGGCTTGCGCATTGCATTATTGAATATGCCGATTGTGAAGGCGACCACAAGGATTATTATGACAACGACTGCGATCCGAATACGGCGCCGCCTTCGAGAGACTACTTCCAGGCCGTTGTTGTTATCGCCTCACATCTCGATATCGAGAACTGCCTCTTTGAAAACCTCCCCGATGACAGCTCCAGCCCCGAAGGAGATGCGATAGCGATAATATCCGACGATCCCGACCATCCCGGCGAGGCTACCGCCAACATCATCGGCTGCCGTTTCATATCAATCGGTCAGGGCGTACACACCAGATTCTCCTACGTCCTCGTTGAGAAATGCTACTTCACGGGCCACCACGGCGACAACGACGACGTCGACCTGTATGGCGAGAGCAGTCCGCCCCCGCTGATCCTCAATAACGTCATGATCAACCCCGGCCACGATGACATGATAAACCCAACCCGGTGCTCGGCGATCCTCATAGGCAACATCATCGCAGGATGCGACGACCACGGCATAGTCCTGAGAGACAAGTGCGCCCCGGTCCTCATCAACAACCTGATATACAACTGCAGCAGCGCCGGCATTGCTGTGCAGAACCAGTGCGATGCCCTCCTGGTCAACAACACCATATTCGACTGCGGGCGCGGCATCCGATTCTTCGACCACACCGGCAGGTGGGACCCACCCTATTGCCTATTCCCAGGCAGCGGCAGCGCGACAATAGTCAACTGCATAATACGAGACTGCCCAACATCGCTGCTGCTGACCGACAGTCCCTGGGAAGGCGATCGCGGCTCCCACGCGACCGTCATTAACTGCAACATCGAAGGCGGCCGGGCAGGCGCATCCGTCTCCTCCAACTCCACATTGACGTGGGGGCCGGGCAACATCGACGCCGACCCTCAATTTGTGGATTCCGACGGCCCGGACAACGACCTCAGCACCGAAGATGACAACTTTCGCCTCCTGGCCATCTCCCCCTGCATCGACGCCGGCGACAACAACGCCATCCCCGCCGATATGTTCGATCTTGACGGCGACGGCGACACGATAGAGCACTTTCCATTCGATTTTGACGGCAACCCTCGTTTCCTTGATTATCTCCCCGCCGCCGAGACAGGATTTCCGGACCTGCCCGACTATCGGCAAATTGCCGACATCGGCGCCTATGAATTCATTCCCGGCGACCTCGACGGGCAAGGGGACGTCGGCGCGCCCGACTTCTGCGCCTTCGCCCTGAACTGGGGCCGCACCGCGTGCGGCCTCTGCGACGGGGCCGACCTCACCGGCGACGGCAACGTCGATTTTAATGATTGGCGAGAACTCGTCGCAAACTGGCTGACAGGACGCTGAGGGCCCAACATCCCGTTTAGGCCGCGCGCCTTGTCCTGAGCCTCGTCGAATTCGCAGACCCACCCCCTGCGGACCAACTGACGTATCCCGCGTCTCTGCGAAATCGGCTGCTCTTTCATAAAAAAAGCTTGTCTTTGCGGCAGCGGCGGGGATAATGGGCGGATAATGGATTTTCTGACAGTCTGAGCCAGGATGTGCTCAGGAGGCCTTCTGGGGCAGTTAGCAGCGTTCTCGGGGCTGAAAAACAGGGACAAAGGCTCATAAAAGCTACGAACGATACTATTTTAGTTCTGCTGAAGTTCAGAATTTGGGGAAATGTGCGGTTTCTTTCGCACGCCGAGACGATGAAAGTCTTTCAGCGGGCGTGCGTCAGAGCGGGTGTGGATGTTGTGCACACTCAAGGCTTCAATCCTCGCCCGCGGATGTCGTTGCCCTTGCCGCGAAGCGTTGGAGTCGAGTCGGACGAGGAGTTGCTGGCGCTTGTGGCCGCCTGTGAAGGAGATGAAGCGACGGTGGCCGAGGTGGCCTCGGAGATTCAAGCCCGCCTCGAAGAGCAGTTGCCTCAAGGCTGTGAGCTAATCTCAGCGGCCGCAGTCCGAGGCGGCAAGAGCCCATTACCCTCATCGGCGAGTTATATGCTGCCGGTCAGACCCGAATACCTCGGGCGTCAATTGAAAAATAAAATCAAGGACCTCCTCGCAAGCGAGACATTAGTGCTGCGAAGGCAGGTCGATAAGAAGGCTTCGAGATTCAAGGATGTGGATGTCCGAGGCTTTCTAAGGTCGATCGAGCTTGACGACGGATGTGTATCCGTCGAGTGCGAAATCAGTTCGGTCGGCTCGATCCGTATGGAGGAGATTTTGGATATCCTGGGTTTGGACATAGCCAAACTCGCCCGGCCTATCAAACGCACGTCCGTGCAGTGGAGCCGGCAGTGAATCCAAGATCCGAAGCCCCAAGGGCCCCTTACGGGGGTGATAAACGAACAACACATTTAGGGACGAGGACAAAATGGCAAGAGAGATGCTTGTTAATGTGGCCGAATCGGAGGAGTGCAGGGTGGCCGTCGTTGAGAACGGTTCGCTCGAAGAACTCTATGTCGAAAGGGCCAGCGTAGGCACGCACGTCGGTAATATCTACAAAGGGAAAGTCGCCAATATCGAAGCCGGGATACAGGCCGCCTTCATCGACTTCGGCGTAGGGAAAAATGGCTTTCTGCACATCAGCGATTTGCATCCGAGATATTTCTCCGGCACCGACGATAAAAAAGTGGAGAACATCGGCAGACGAAAGGCGCTCAGGGAGCGGCCTCCGATCCAGAGTTGCCTGCGGAAAGGCCGAGAAATCGTGGTCCAGGTCACAAAAGAGGGCGTTAATACCAAGGGCCCCACCCTGAGCACCTATCTTGCTCTCCCTGGCAAATATCTGGTTATGATGCCCTGGATGAAAAGGCAAGGCGTCTCACACAAAATAGAAGATGAGGATGAGCGCAAAAGGCTCCGCCAGATACTGAACGATAGCGACCCGCCCAAAGGCCAGGGTTTTATCATCAGGACCGCAGGACAGGGATGCTCCAAGAGGGACATTCAAAACGACCTGAGATACCTCTGCAGGCTGTGGCGTGCGATCGAGAAACGCATAGATTCTGAGAATAAGCTCGGATCCCTTTACCAGGAATCGGACCTTGTCATAAGGGCTTTGCGGGACGTCTTCGACAGCAAAATCACCAAGGTCCTCTGTGATTCGGATGCTGTCACCCGCAAAATAAAGGACTTTCTCTCGATAGTCATGCCGCGTTTGAAACGCCGCGTCCAGCATTACGACGATACAATCCCCCTCTTTCACAAGTACAAGATCGAGGACGAGATCGCGAAGATTCAGGCCAGGAGAGTTAATCTCAAATGCGGCGGTTCAATTGTCATCGAGCAGACCGAGGCCCTGGTCGCCATCGACGTGAACAGCGGCAGGTCGAAAAAAGAGAAGAGTGCCGAAATGACCGCGTACAACAGCAACATTGAGGCAACAAAGGAAATCGCCAGACAGCTCAAGCTGCGAGACCTCGGGGGCCTGATAGTTTGCGATTTTATCGACATGCGAAACGCTCGGCATCGAAAAGACGTCGAAAGAGCCTTTCGCGCGGCCACGAAAACCGACCGGGCCCGCTCGAAGATATTGGGTATAAGCCGGTTCGGGGTTGTCGAGATGACCCGGCAGCGAATGCGCCCTTCTCTGCAGTCCAGCACTTATCTTGCCTGCCCGAATTGCGCAGGCTCCGGTTTTGTAAAAAGCCATGAATCCCTCGCGATCGAAATTATTCGGCTCTTAAATCTCTCAGCCTCCAACAAGCGAATAAAGCGAATCGAACTGTCCGTTTCCCCGGAAGTCGCCGACTACCTGCAGAACCAAAAGAGGGCCGTTGTCCTGGAAATCGAACAGGCCAGCGAGAAACGAATTAACATCCACTCAGTCGCGGACTACGTGGGAGAAAAACACGACCTGGTCTGTTACAATGACCGGGGAACCGTTGTGAAATTATGACAAAACTCCCGACCGTAAGAAAGCTGTAGATTGAACTGATGAAGCAGAAACTGACTATCGACCTGCTCTGCCGAGAGGCGGGGCTTTTTGCTGATGCTGAATCGGCCCACGCAGAATCTGCAATCTTTGGCGTCACCGATGGAAAGGCGGTCGGAACCTATTTGGAGCACAAGCTCCAGGGATATCTTCGCGAGAAGTACAAGTATGTGCAAGGAAGCTCCGCCAAGGGAATCGACTTTCCAGACCTTGGCGTGGATATCAAGGTGACAAGCATCAGGCAGCCGCAGTCTTCGTGTCCATTCAAGAATGCAAGGCAGAAAATTTTCGGCCTGGGATACTCCCTTCTTGTTTTTGTGTACGACAAGTCTGACGACCACAAGACACGCACCGGTACGCTCAACATTTTGCACACGGTATTCATAGAAGCTCGAAGAACAGCAGACTACCAGACTACGACGGGAGTTCTGAACATCATAGAGAATAACGGGAATGAGGACGATATTGTAGCTTTCATGCAAGACCGCCTGCTACCTGTGGAAGAGATTCAAGCTGCTCAAATTGCCAAAGAGATTCTGGCAAGTCCGCCGGACATAGGGTACTTGACTATTTCCAATGCTCTTCAGTGGAGGCTTCAATACAAGAGGGCGATTGAGGATGCCGGCAAAGTTGATGGGATTCGTAAGCTCAATTAGCTGTGTGAGAGTTAGAGTGAAGGACAAGCAAAAAACAGAGTTTGGCGATTTTCAAACGCCGATTGAACTTGCTCGCAAGGTTTGCTCCTTGTTGTCTCAAAGGGGATTCAGGCCGGCAACCATTCTCGAGCCTAGTTGTGGGGAAGGTAGTTTTCTCCGCGCCTGCCTTGAGTTTTTCCCGCACGTGCGAAACTTAATTGGGATCGACATCAACGAGGACTATGTCGAGGCAGCACGCTTGGCTGTCACCGGCTTGGCGCCGCGAACAACCTCCATAAATATTGTACACGACGACTTTTTTCACCTTGACTGGACGTCTCTGCTGGAGTCCGCCCCGCAACCGATCCTTGTAATAGGCAATCCGCCATGGGTCACTAACGCAGAGCTTGGCAGCCTCCAGAGTTCCAATCTGCCTGACAAGTCCAATTATCATGACCGTCGCGGTATTGATGCTATCACGGGAAAAGGTAACTTCGACATCTCGGAGTGGCTGCTCAATCGCGCTTTCGAGTGGGCCGACGGACGAAAAACCGTCTTGGCAATGCTCTGCAAGACGTCTGTTGCAAGAAAGGTTCTCCACTACGCCTGGAAAAGGGGGCTGCACATTGAGTCCTCTGATATGTATGCCGTTGATGCCTCAACGTATTTTGGCGCTTCTGTATCTGCGTGCCTGCTCGTTGTTTGTTCTTCGGCATCTATTCGTAGTTTTGACTGCTCAGTGTATGACAACATCGAGGATCATCGCGAGGAAGCTGCGGTTTTCGGACTGCGGGAAGGACGCTTGGTCGCAAGTATTCCCAACTTTGAGCGGTGGAAGCATCTTGAGGGCGAAGAACGCTACAAGTGGAGGTCCGGCATCAAACACGATTGCGCCAAGGTGATGGAGTTTTGCGAGGAGAAGGAGAGTTATAGAAATGGTTTTGGCGAACTTGTCGATTTGGAAGACTGCTATCTCTTTCCGTTGCTCAAGAGTTCCGATATCGCCAATTCCCACAAGTCTCCTTCGTCCCGCCGGATGCTTGTCCCTCAGCAGGTCATAGGCGAAAACACGGATCAAATTCGACATTCGGCCCCCAAGACATGGAAATATCTGCGGCAACATGCCGATCTATTGAGCAAGCGCGCCAGTTCCGTTTACCGCAATCGCCCGAACTTCTCCGTGTTTGGCGTAGGAGATTACTCATTTGCCCCTTGGAAGGTCGCTATCTCTGGATTCTACAAGAATCTGGCGTTCAGGGTTGTTGGTCCTCATGCGGGCAAGCCCGTCGTACTTGATGATACCTGTTATTTTGTGGCATGCCGGACAGAGGATGAAGCCGGATTTCTTGCCGAGCTTCTGAATTCCGAAATTGCCGGTGATTTCTTTTCGGCATATATTTTCTGGGACCACAAGCGCCCTGTAACCCTCGATATTCTTCGACGCTTGGACCTCTTGCGCCTTGCGCAAGAACTCAATGCAGAAGAAGCGATGTGCAAGTTTCTTGACCACTACCCCAGAAAATTTGACCAACCCCTGCTGTTCTCTGAGAGCACCGGAGGTTTATGAGATTCGCAAAGAGCACTAAGGAGCAAAGAAATAGGTGAAGTTCGATCTTGACTATGCACGCAGCGTAATCAAAGCCGAGGCGGATGCCATAGCTTCGGTTGCGCACATTGTCGTTGCATCATTCGCCAAGGCCGTCGCTATAATCTACGCCTGCAAGGGCTCGTGCATTGTCAGCGGCATCGGCAAGGCGGGCATCATCGGGCGAAAGATCAGCGCAACTATGGCCTCGACCGGCACGCCGAGCCACTTTCTCCACCCCGCAGAAGCAGTTCACGGCGATCTCGGGCGTCTGCGAAATGACGACGTAGCCATGGTCCTTAGTTACGGCGGAGAGACGGATGAGGTTACCCGCCTGATAAGCCTCGTAAAGAAATTAGGCGTGAAGTTGATTGCTATCACCGGCATGAGCGATTCCACACTCAGTAAATACAGCGACGTCGTTCTGTGCATGGGCCCGATTACGGAGGCCTGTCCTCTCGGTGTTGCTCCCAGCGTCTCGACGACGTGCATGCTGGCCGTGGGAGACGCACTCGCATTCACCGTTATGAAAGCTCGCAATTTCAGCGTCGAGGATTACGTTCGATTCCATCCCGGAGGCTCCCTCGGCGCAAAGCTGATGACGGTCGAGCAATCCATGATGTTCAGGCCCGGCGAGAAGCTGCCGATTGCCGGAGTCGATGATACTATCGAACAGCTCCTCGCAGCAACTTGCGACGTGAAACGCCACGGCGCCGTGATGGTCGTAGATGAAAAAGGCGCCCTCGCCGGAATCGTAACTGATGCGGACCTGCGCCGCCTCCTGACAAAACACGGCGCAAAGGCCATGGGGCGCAAGGCCCGAGAAGTGATGACGCCGGATTGCAAAAGAATCAGAATCGATGCCTTGGCCGCCGAGGCGACGGCTGTCTTCCATAAGTATAGAATCGACGAACTCCCCGTGGTCGATACGGCCAACAAACCCGTGGGGCTTATCGATGTGCAGGATATTCTGACGATTAAGGTTGTGGGGTAAAGAGGCCAAATGGACAGTCTTGCCAAAATCAAGCTGCTCGTGATGGATGTCGATGGCGTCCTCACAGACGGATCGATAATTGTCAGCGCCGACGGCAGCGAAACCAAATTTTTCAGTGTCCTGGACGGCCACGGAATCCGACTCTGGCAAAGGGCGGGGCTCAAGACCGCCATCATCAGCGGCAGGGCCTCGGCACCGACAAAACAACGCGCCGAACAACTTGACATCGAGCACGTCATCGAGGACTGTCATTATAAACTCCCCGCGTTGGAAAGCCTGCTTGACAAACTCGGTCTTTCACCTGAAAATGCTGCTTACATCGGCGACGACCTGCCCGATCTACCGGTAATACGCTATGTCGGATTCGGCGTAGCCGTGGCAAATGCCGATGACGAGCTAAAAAAACACGCCGACTACGTTACCGCCAGGTCTGGAGGCGCAGGGGCTGTGCGGGAAGTGATAGAACATATTCTAAAGAGTTGTGGAAAGTGGCAGGACCTTATGAAAAGGTATCTGCCCGATGCGTGAATGGGATTACCATGTCGTTTCTGAGAAAAATACTTGTTGGCCTTATTTCTTTGACGCTGATCGTCGGCATATACGTTATGTACAACCGATCAAGCAAAACACCGCCCATCAAAATTGGCAGCGATGCAGATGTCGGCGAGACCAACATGCCGACCGTTGACGGACGGGGCGGCAAGATCGGTAACGTGGAGATTCCTGTCCTTAAGAATCCTGTTTACCGGGACCGAAGGCCGAACGGTGAAATCGAGAGAGAGTTCGGATTTGCCGAGCTTGTTCGCACTATCGGGGACGTTTGGGAGGTGGATAAGCCCTGGATGAAGGTCTATCAGCGAAATTTCGAGATTCATATCAGGGCCGATCAGGGCACCACCGAACTCCAAACCGTCGTCGAGCGTTCAACGCCAAAGGATGCTACATTCCAGGGAAATGTCACAATACGTATCCTGCCACTCGACGAGACAAGATACAAGGAAGCCACGATTCACCTTGACAATCTAATGTTTCTAAGCGACAAATCGCAATTCACAACGCCCGGACCTGTCAAGCTTGTCTCAGAAGATATCAACATGGACGGCAGGGGTCTGGAATTTGTGTACAACGAGCAGACAGAGCAGGTCGAATACTTTCGGCTGCAGCACTTGGAGGCATTGCGAATAAAGGGTTCCGCTCAGGCTCTGCTGGCGAAGTCCGATTCAGAACCTTCGCAGCAAAGCGTCCCGAAACCGGATACTCCAGTCGTCGGCCCGAAACCGGATAGGCCAGTCGTCGCGCCGAAACACCCGGCCGAGGCCCCTACAAAAACTACCGCACCGCCAGCCTCGGATGCCGCCAAGACTAAGCCACCCGAATACTATAAGTGCATTCTCAGCGAGAACGTTGTCGTCGATACGCCCGATGAAATGATCTTCGCTCGTCAAGAAATCTGCATAAACGACATCCTGTGGTCCGAGACTACAATAGCCGATGATGCCAACGGCGTTACCGCTGCAAAGGCCCCTGACACTCCAAGAAGCGCTGCCTCCGAAATCAAGGCCGGCGGCCCCAAACCGAACCCCCCAATCCAACCGGCCCAAGAAACGAGCGAGATCGTAGTAACCTGTGACAACGGCATACTCCTTGTTCCGATGAATTCAAAAAGGACGCTCGCCGATTTTCCGCGACCCAAACCGGATAAGCCCCGCGACCCCGGCTATCGCC
>JAUVXL010000009.1 GCA_030603595.1 Sedimentisphaerales bacterium
GGCTTGTCTTGCATTGACCATCCCCAAAGCCTTCGGCTTTGAGGCTGCCACCCAACCGGCTAACCGCCACATCAGGCGCCTCGCTAACCGCTTCCGATTCAGACCGCGAACAGCCGACAACCAACACCGCCGACAATATGAGTGCTATCCCGCAGAATCCAAACAACATGCACTTCGAGCTTCGCATTTTTATTCTCCTTTGTCTGCTTAGGCTGCTCTGTTCCAAAACGCAGAGTTTATATCGAAGGAGCGCTTTACGCCACAGTTTTTCCGCGTTTGCTGAAAATGGGGACGTTGGCCGGACAATGAACGCCTCCAAACAATCTTGAAGCTGCCGCCCGTCGGATTTGAGCAAATAAGGGTGGCACGCTCAAACTTTGTTTGGGCGTGTGTCTATCCGAACGTCCAAACAATTTTGAACGTCCCACACAGAGGCGCCGCTACGCCCGCCAAGTCAGGTGTTTTTCACTCCCGTTCTGTTCTGTATTGCCGGCTGTTGCGTGGAGTATAAAATCACCGCCTGTGGCCCTGAGCTTGGCCTCGACCCATCCGACCGGCTCGGCATCGTTGAAGTTGTATCCCGTCGCCGGCAGGTTGATCAGGTGAATCCCCTTGTATTTTGAGAAGCCGTACTCGTGAGAATGGCCATATACAATCGCCTTGACCTTGCGGACCGGCGCAACGATCTCGTAAAGACGCGGCAAATCCAGCAAATCCCCGTCACCGTCGCCTAATGTGTGATGGAAGCACAGTATCGTCGGCGTATTGTCGCTGGTCTTGAGGTATCCCGCGAGCCACCGCCTTTGCGCCCTGCCCAGAAGGCCGGGCACTTTGTTAACGTAGAAAAGGGAATCCAGCACGATCACGCGAACCGGCGGCGCGTTCGCGACGAGTACGCACTTGCCGGAAACAGACTGTTTCTCGCCGGGCAGTTTATCGAAGGTCTTCTGGAAATTGCCCCGGTCGTCGTGATTGCCCAGGGCCATAAAGACGGGCGTTTGCTCCGCCAGGGGCGTGAGCAGCTTTTTTAGATTGGCGTAATCGCCCGGCTTGCCCGCAAGCCGGGCCAGATCGCCGGTAATCGCCGCCGCATCCGGCGCATTGGCGATGACCTCGGGGACGATTTTCTCAAGGTTTCGATAAGGATAGAATCCGCGGTAGTTGTTATCGACGTCCTCGGGGATGTGCGTATCGCTCAACAGCGCCCATCGCGTCGCGGCCGGCCCTTTTCGGCTCTGGCGACCGCCGAGCGAAGCGCAGCCGCCAAGCGTTACCACCGCGCCGATAGCAGCCAGGCCGCCTTTGACAAAATCTCTTCTATTGATCGAAGGATGAAATACCGCCGCCATCACATACCGCCTTTCTGATTCTTTCTTTCTTGGCTCACTGCCCCGGAGTCGTCTGCCGGTCGGCCAAACCTACTACTCTATAAAACTTGATTCTATAGATATTGTCATCGCGAGGAGGCCGCAGGCCGACGTGGCAATCTCACAGTCCCAATATCTATGAAACGTCGTACTATATTCTCATAAGCAGCACGCCGTCGCTGTTCTTTTTAACCTGCCGAAGCGCCTTTTTAGCGCCGTCTTCGGTGCGGAAGTAGTGCACGCCGACAAAACCGCCCTGCCTGCTGAACGAGACAGCCGTCGCCAGGCCGATCCCGCTGCTGGCCCCCGTTACCAAGACTTTCTTGCCTTTTAGGTCTTCGTAAATCATAACTGCCAGAGTATTATACCGACCTGCCGGCTCCTCTCGGCACGGAAAGTCTATTACTGATGACCGGGCGATTCCATTTTCAGATAGAGAGGTATCTCCCGGCCTTCCTTGATCAGGCTGTATTTCGAGTTGTACCTTTCATCCGGGAAATCGTCGATTACCTTATACGCAATCCGGTAGCCCTGGGTAAAAGTGCTCGGCTCAACGAATTTGTAACCATTCTCCGGAAACCACACTTCCGGCGTAAATTCCTTGCCCTTTTCGAGTTGCTTTCTGAGCAGGTTCGCATCTCTTTCGGCGTCGTCCCGCGGGCCTTTAACGGTGAATCCCTCGCCGAGCAACTCGTCGAGATACTCGGCGGTATTCAACGGATTGAGAGACTTCACATCGTCCATTTCAATCACCTGTATAGTTATAAGTGCGTGCTAATCTTCTCGCGAAGATCCTCCTCGAATTTCGGTGTAACGCCTTTGATCTGGTCCACAATCTGGCCCGCCTTGTAGATATTCAGCGTCGGTATGCTCGTAACCCCGGCCTTGACCGCGGAATCGCGATAGTCGTCGATGTTCATCTTGCAAACCTTTACGTTCCCTTCGTATTCGGCGGCTATGTTATCGAGCACCGGACCGGCCATGCGACAAGGACCGCACCATTCAGCCCAAAAATCAACCAGCACAAGAGCCTCCGACTCCAATACCTCGCTGTCATAAATATCATCCGTAAGATCAACAGCCGTGCGTCCTTCCATAGTTCATGCTCCTTGCAACAAAAGGTTACCAAAAAACCAAACACCAAAACCCATCGACGCAATACTAAGACCAAAAACCGACCGTGTCAAATATGTTTGGCCAGTTTTTTGGGCGCCTTTACATTTTGTGGGTAGAACCTGCGGTAAAACCGCAGGCTAAATACTACGTATCGTGGCTTTTCACGTATCCTATCTTTTGCTCCAGACTTACCTCGTCAAAGCAGTATCTCTTATCATATCCCCTCGTCCAGAGTTTGCCGGTATGGCCGGTTGCCTTTATCGCCAATCGCCCTGCCTTCTTGTAATATGCAACCATATTGCCTATCGGTTCCCCGGTATTCTGCACAATTATATGAATATGCGTAGCCTTGACTGACAATGCGTAAACACGCTGCCCCCGCAACGTCGCTTCCTCTACGATAGCCTCTCGCACCAATTGCCGTTGTTTCTTCGACAGCTTGACGGATACTTGAACCTGCGATAGCTTGTTCGCCTGCATAAGGCCCTTGTTTCCACGCCGAATCTTCCCGTCCCGCACAAACCCGCGATCATCCCCCTGCAGCCAGGTCCCATACGTAGTCCAAGTAAGCATATACCCCAATGTCCGCCCCACAATACACCCCCTATTTAGCCCTGGGTTTCACCCAGGGTCTCTTTCTCGGTATTAGTTTTGCCATCGTGACGCTCTATGTCTGCGGCCTGGATGGTTCTTGTTGTTTTATCTATCGTTTCGAGCGTCTCGATCTCGTCGCCCGATGCGGCGCCGAGTTCGCGGAACTTGCGAGCGTTCACGAGAACCCTGCTCTCCAACGAACCGACGGCCTTGTTGTAAGACTCGGCGGCCCGGTCTATGTTCTTGCCCACATCGCCCAAATGGCCGGCGAAAACCCGAATCCTATCGTACAGGTCCTTTCCAAGCTCGCTGATTACCTGAGCATTTCGCGCAACTTGTTGCTGCCGCCATCCGTATGCCACCGCGAGCAGCAGCGCGATCAGAGTAGTGGGCGTAGCCAGGATAACCCGCTTGTCCCCGGCCAGTTCGATCAATCGCGGGTTTTGTTCGAGTGCCGCGCTGAAGAACATTTCGCCGGGCAGGAACATAACCACAAATTCCGGGGCCGGCTGGAACTGCTCCCAATAGCTTTTGGCCGCCAAATTCGATATGTGCGTGCGCACAAGGCGGGCGTGATCTTTGAGTTTACTCGTTCGCGCCTCCTCATCCGTCATTTCTATAGAGTCCAGATAGCTCTCGAGGGGGGCTTTGGAATCCACAACGATGCTTCTGCCGCCCGGCAAATTGATTATCATGTCCGGACGGGTTCTGACGCCTTCGGCAACGGCGGTTTTCTGCTCGTCGAAGTCACAATGATCGACCATACCCGCGATTTCAACCACCCGCCGCAACTGCATTTCGCCCCATCGCCCGCGAACCTGGGGCCTCCGCAACGCAGTGACCAGATTGTCCGTTTCCTTTTTCAGCTTTGCCTCCGAGTCAAGAAGCGACTTTATCTGCTCGGTCAAACTTCCAAACGTCGCCGCCCGGGACTTGTCAATTTCGCCGATCTTCACGTCAACCTTCGCAAGGGATTCCTTCAGTGGCTTGACGAGTTGGTTGATGGCCTCCTGCCGTTTTTCGAGGTCTGCTTTGGCGCCGCTTTGGAATTTCTCCAGGTCCGTCTTGGCCAGTTGCAGGAATTGGGCGTTGTTATTTCGCAAGGCTTCGGCCGACAAAGCTTTGAACGCATCGGAGAGTTTCTTCTCGGCTTCGCCGAAGTCTTTCAGTCTCTGCTCAGCGGTCCTTTGCTGCTCGCCGAACTTGGCCAGATCGACCCTTAGCTCCGTGCACTCGGCCTGGAGCTGGCGGATTTGCTCATCCTTTCCCCCGATGGCCGATTCAAGCTCGCCCACATTTCTGCGACTGAACCAGAAAACGAATATCCCGGCAAATACCGCACCAACAACGAAACCAACCACATATTCCATAATCTCGTCTCCATAAGTCGAAGTAAGAAACCATCGCAATTATAGCCGTCCGCGCCCGGTTCGTCAAAGGCGAACAACGACAATTGCCCGGTACATGCCGGTTAAGCCTTGATATACAGACACAGCCGGTATATCGTCTTGGGGACGAAGGAAGGGGTGTTTGCTGAAGGGCTCACTATGGCTATGGAAAAGATTGAATCCGTTATATTCGATTGGGGAGGCGTACTGATAGACGACCCGGCGCCGCGCCGATTGCGGTACTGCGCCGAAGTGCTGAGCGTGCCCGAAGATACCCTGGCTGAGATACTTGCCGAGTTTATGCCGGAATTCCAGAGAGGCGCTATCGCCGAAGATACGTTTTGGGAGCGGGTCTGCAGCAAGTTGAACGTGCCGACGCCGAAAAGCCGGTCATTGTGGGGCGATGGCTTCGACGCCGCCCATGTGGCGAGACCGGAGATGTTCTCGTTGGCTGCCGGCTTGCAGCAGAAGGGCTGCAAAACGGCCGTATTGTCCAATACCGAAGCGCCCGCGGTGGAGTACTTTGCCCGCATGGGATACGATATGTTTGATTGTCTGGTCTTCTCCTGCAACGAGGGCACGAGAAAGCCGGAACTGAGAATCTACGAAATCGCCATCGAGAAACTAAATTCCCCGCCCGCCCGAACCGTCTATATCGACGACGACCCAAAATACATAAAAGCCGCAGAACAAGCGGGACTGATTGCGATCCTGTTCGAGACTGTCGAACAGGTGAAAAACGCACTTTCGCCCTATTGAGGCGGCGGAAAAACTGTTCTTGAAAAAGAGCAATGCGGCGGTACAATGACAAATCGAGGCGAAGCGGCCTGCTGATTCAGAGGCGTTTTTGTCTTTGAGGGGTTGTAAGTAGTGCAAAAATGAGAAAGGACGGGCAGAAAGATGAGTGGAAGTGATCTTGGAATCAGGAATCTGGCTGGCGGGGCGACATTGCTGCTTGTTATATTGGCGATAGGCGGCTGTGCGCCCAGCGGTGGCGGCAGGTTGTTCCCGGAGGAAAACCTCGTGGGGGCAGGGTTCGAGATTGACTGGACGGCGACAGAGAAGGGGATGGCGTTTCTTGTCGAGGAGAGAAGAAAAAGAGTCTTGAAAACGCAATCCATAGAACAGGGCGAGAAGTTTTCCTTTTCGGTTTCAGGGATCGACAGTGAGCAGCAGTTCGAGGCCCTCTTCGGCGTTAAGTTTTCAGAGGCGAGATTCAGCTTGTATTTCGTCCCGGAAGGGCAAGAGTGGTTGAATGAGTGAGGGGGTTTTGAGAATCGGATGAGTGGGATACGGGCTGACACCACGTTTGAAGCGGCTTGCAGACAAAATGAGGTCCTCCGCAGGATCGGGATAGCCGGGCGGGCGGCGATGACGTTCGAATTGAGCGATAACCTTCGGCGGATTGTCGCCGATGGGGTCAGGGATCGCCATCCGGATTGGGACGAGCAGGCAGTTCGGCTCAGGGTAATACGTCTTACGTTGGGCGAGCGCCTATTCAACGAGACCTTTGGAGACACTGAGGAGTCGAAGTGAGCAATCAGGCAGACCTCCTGAAAAGAGTTACTGCGGCGCTGGACGGAGTTGGGATCGCGTATATGGTCGCCGGCTCAATTGGCAGCAGTTTCCACGACCATCCACGAGCGACGAACGACATCGGCATCGTCATTTCACCCAGCGAAGAGCAGTTGGACAGCCTCGTGGAGTCCCTTGGCGAAGATTACTACATCAGCGCGCGCGCTGCAAAAGATGCATTCAACCACAAATCTATGTTCAACATAGTCGATAATGTGACCGGGTGGAAAGCGGATCTGGTTGTTCGAAAGGAAAGAGCCTTCAGCAGGGAGGAATTCCAGCGAAGGCGCAAAGTCAGACTGATGGGGCTGGAGGTCTTCATAGCTTCTCCGGAAGACGTCATTTTGAGTAAATTAGAGTGGGCCAAGAACAGCGGATCGGGCCAACAGGTGCACGATGCCCTTGACGTTATAGAGGTGCGAGGCGACGATCTTGACCTGGATTATCTGGAGAAGTGGGCCGGAACGCTGAGCGTGGGAGATTCGCTTGAGAACCTGCTCAAGACAGGCGGAAAGAATGGAAGAATCGGAGGGGGGGCGCAGGTTGACTAAGGACGACTGGAAGCAGAATGTCTCGGGCAAGCTTATTGTGCTTGACGGGCCTGACGGTTGCGGCAAGACGACGCAGGCCAGGCTCTTGACGCGATGGCTGCAGGGAGAAGATGTGCCGACGAGCAATTTTCGGGATCCGGGCGATACGACGATCGGCGAGCGTATAAGAGATATTCTTCTTAGCCCCGAACACATGGCGATGACGGCCAGAACGGAGATTTTGCTCTATCTGGCCGCGAGGGCGCAGCTCTGGGAGGAGCGAATAGTCCCTGCGCTGCGTGAAAAAGAATGCGTAGTGCTGGACCGATGGGTATCGAGCACGTGCGCGTATCAGGGTCATGCCGGGGGGTTCGGAATGAGCAATGCTATCACGCTTGCGACGGATTCTCTGGCGCGAGTCTGGGCGGATTTGACCGTAGTGCTCGACGTTGACCTGGAGACGTGCGCGAGCCGCATGCCGTCCAAGCGCGACAGGATGGAGGCCAAACCGGCGGAATATCACCAAAAAGTGCGCGAGGGTTTTCTGCAATTGGCCGACGAGCACGATGGCTTTCTGGCAGTCGATGCAGCCGGCGGGATCGAGGCGGTGCATGCCAGAGTAACAGAAGCAGTAAAAGCATTTTTTTCATCCGGAGAATCGACCGACTGATGTCACTAAAGGACGTTTTTTGCCAGGACAGAGCAGTATCGCTTTTGCAGCGGGCTTTTGGTGCGGACAGGGTCGGCGGCGCCTACATTTTTTCGGGCCTTGAAGGGGTCGGCAAGTTCAAGACGGCGAGCGAATGGGGCAAGCTCTTGCTCTGCGGAAATCCGGCCGGCGAGGAAGCCGGCGGCGAGTGGGTCGATAGCTGCGGGACATGCGAATCGTGCCGGGCTGTCGAAGCCAACTCGCACCCGGACTTCAACGTAGTTTATAAGGAATTAGTCAAATTCGTCCGGGAGCCGAAAGGCAGAAAGACGCCGGTCGATTTGCCGATCGATGTGATTCGGGAGTTTCTTGTTGAGAAGGTCTCGGCAAGACCGGCGCTGTCGCAGCGCAGGGTCTTCATCGTCAGCGAGGCTGAGAAGCTCAACGCCTCGTCACAGAACTGCCTGCTGAAGGTTCTGGAGGAGCCGCCGGGGTACTGCTGCATTATCCTGCTTTGCACGCGGCTGGAGAGGCTGTTGGCGACGACACGGTCGCGGTGCCAGATAGTCCGGTTCGGACCGATCGACGAAGATATAATTCTCAACAAGCTGCTGGAGGCCGGTATTGGTCGAGACCAGGGGTTGTATTTCGCCCGTTTGTCGCAGGGCAGTCTTGGCCTGGCCTGCCGGTGGGGTGAGCTTGAATCAGCCCAGGCGGGGCTTTACGCGATCAAGAGGGATGTTGTCGATTCGGTCGTCGCCCTCGAGTACGCGGAGATTCCGGAGCTTGCGGCGAGCTTTGTGGACAAGAGCAAGGCGATAGCAACGGCCTGGGCCGAGGTTGAGAAGGGCACGAGCAAGAAGGACATCGGCAGGATAGCGGCCAAGAGCGTCGTCGGGATGGTAATATCGGTTCTGTACGATGCGATGAAGCTGGATACCAAGGCGGAAAATGGGACTATCAATTTCGACCAGAAAAAGCGGATAGAAGAGTTGGCGGGCCGGTTTGCGGCGGAGGAGCTTGCCAGAGGAGTCTCCGACTGCTACGAAATACTGCGGTGGATCGAGTCCGGAGTGAATGAGAAGCTTGTTTTCGAGCAGTTGTTGTTTAATCTGGCCGACTCTGATAGAATGAGAGCCTGATCGATACGGCGCAGTAATGATATTGAACCGGGAAGCATTAATGTCAAAAACTCCGGAAAGTAAGCCTAAACAAGTTAAGAATAAGAAGTATATGCTGGTTCGCTACGGGCGGATGAATCTTCTCGGGTTCTTCGAGCATCACGAGAGCAATATCCCGAAGGTTGCCACGGGTGTCGTTGTTAAAACCGACAAAGGCCTTGAGTTGGGACATCTCGTGGGGCCGTTGTGTTCTTACAAGGCCGGACAATTCAAATTAAGCGAGGACGACGTAAAAGACTACTTCGGCGAGAGCCAAATCGATCTGCCCTGCAGTAAGGGCGGCAAGTTCGTACGGTATGCAACGCATGCCGATACGAGCGAGCAGGAACACCTGCAAAAGATAGCGAGGAACGAGGTCGAGTGCTGCAGGGGTCTTGTTAATGAATTGAATCTGCCGATGAAGATAGTCGATGCCGAGCATATACTCGGCGGCGAGCGTGTGGTTTTCTTTTTTATGTCGGACGGGCGGGTTGATTTTCGCGAACTGGTCAAGCAACTCGCACACGAGTACCAAACGCGAATCGAGATGCGCCAGATCGGCGCTCGCGACGAGGCTAAGCTTTTGGGCGATATAGAAAGCTGCGGCCAGGAATGCTGCTGCAAGCGATTCTTGCGGCTGCTAAAGCCGGTCAATATGCGGATGGCGAAGATGCAAAAAGCGACGCTGGACCCGGCGAAAATATCGGGCTACTGCGGGCGTTTGAAGTGCTGCCTGCGATACGAGGACAAGACCTATACCGAGCTTAAGAAACAACTGCCGCGAAGGAACTCGTGGGTCAAGACGAAGAACGGGGACGGACGCGTTGTCGGTACGCAGATATTGACCCAGTTGGTCGTTGTCGAATTCGACGGCGGGGCGAGGACCGCTGTGCCCGTCGATGAGATCGAGATAATCGCGCAGACTCGCCCGCCCAGCCCGAAGAAGGAGGACGATTCGAGCAAGGACAAGAAAGCGGGCGAGGACAAGAAAGAGCCAAAAGAGGCAAGAGCGGGCAAGGGCGGAAGGAGAGGCGGGAACAAACGGCCCGGCAGAGACAGGAACGCGCGCAAGAATGAAAAGAAGCACAACGGACAAGAGAACAGGCGGGACAAGGCCGACGAAGAACAGTAATCGTCAGGGAAGATATATGCCTCGTAAAATCGTTGTAACCTCGGCACTGCCTTATGCAAACGGGCCTATACATATAGGTCATCTGGTCGAGTACCTGCAGACGGATATCTGGGTTCGCTTCCAGAAAATGTGCGGCAATCACTGCCTGTATTTCTGCGCCGACGACACTCACGGCACCCCGGTAATGATAAGCGCCCGCAAGGCTGGTATCGAGCCGGAAGAATTGATCGGGCGGATCCACGCCGAGCACAAGGCTGATTTCGATAGTTTCGGCGTCGAATTCGATAATTACTATTCGACGCATTCGCCGGAGAATAAGTCTTTCAGCGAGTTAATCTTCACCCGGCTGAAGGAGGCGGGCTCGATTGCGACGCGCGATGTGGAGCAGACTTACTGCGAGAATTGTCAGATGGCTCTGCCGGACCGGTATGTTCGCGGGACGTGCCCGCGGTGCAAGGCCGAAGATCAGTACGGAGATTCGTGCGAAGTTTGCAGCGCAACTTATCAGCCTACCGAGCTTATCAATCCACGCTGTGCAACGTGCGGCGCGGCGCCGAGTTCGCAAACTTCCAAGCACTACTTTTTCAAACTGGCCGACTACGAAGATAGACTCGCAAAACTCATCGCGGAAGGCTACACCCAAAAATCGGTCGCTAACAAGCTCAATGAATGGTTCACGGCGGGCCTGAAGGACTGGGATATATCGCGGGACGGGCCTTACTTCGGCTTTAAGATACCGGGCGAGGAGAATAAGTTTTTCTACGTCTGGCTGGATGCGCCTATCGGGTATATGGCCTCGGCGAAAAACTACTGCGATAACAACGGCCTCGATTTCGAGGACCTCTGGAACGGCGAAGACTACGAACTGTATCACTTTATCGGCAAGGACATAATGTACTTCCATTCGCTGTTCTTCCCGGCGATGCTGATGGGATCGGGCTTTCGCCCGGCCAAGAAGCTCTTCGTCCACGGCTTCTTGACGGTGAACGGAGAGAAGATGAGCAAGTCGCGCGGGACCTTCATCAAGGCGAGCACTTATGCAAAACACCTTAATCCCGAATACTTGCGGTATTATTACGCGAGCAAACTGACCGACGGCATCGGCGATATCGACTTGGGGATAGAGGACTTCGTCGGCAAGACGAACTCGGATTTAGTGGGCAACTACGCGAACCTTGCATCGCGCAGCGGGCCGATGCTGGCAAAGAAGCTGGACGGGCGAATCGGGCGATTGGACGAGCAGGGCGCCGAGCTTGTCAAAAAACTGGCGGCGGCCAAGGACCAGATTATGCGCGACTACGAGGACCTCAAGTATGGCTCTGCCGTTCGGACAATCAGCGCGCTGGCGGATGAGGCGAACCGGTACGTCGAGCGAAATCAGCCGTGGGCGACGATAAAAGCCGAGCCGGAGAAGACGCGAGAGGTGTTGACGGCGGTGATAAACGCCGTGCGGATATTGACTATTTACCTCAAGCCCATACTGCCTGTGTACGCCGGGAAGGTCGAGGCGTTTCTAAATGTCGGCGAATTGAGCTTCGCCGATACCGAGACGGTGCTTGAGGATCACGAGATAAACAAGTTCGAGCGTTTGTTCGAGAGAATTGACAGGAAACAGGTGGATACGATGATAGAAGAAAGTAAGGATACGGCCCCCTTGGGGGCGGACGTGCCGGAGGCCGCTGAGGCAGCCGAGGAAGAAGCAAGCTCGCCGTTCAAGCCGGAGTGCACGATAGATGATTTTGCGAAGATCGACCTGCGAATCGCCAAGGTGGCCAAGGCCGAGCCGGTGGAAGGCGCCGACAGGCTGGTCTCGCTGCAATTGGATGTCGGCGGGGTGAGCAGATCGGTCCTAGCGGGTATAGCGAAGGCATATACGCCCGAGGAGCTTACCGGTAAGACCGTGGTGTTCTTTGCGAATCTGAAGCCGAGAAAGATGAAGTTCGGCACGTCGGAAGGTATGATCCTCGCGGCCGGGCCGGGAGGCAAGGATATCTTTATGCTAACCGCCGACGCCGGGGCTCAACCGGGACAACAGGTGAGTTAGATAATTCAAAGATCAAATATCAAAATTCAAAACTGTTGATTCGTCTTTGGCGAGGCTGTTTGAAGGAGATTCCTCCGCGTCGCCGCGACATGGTCGTGGCTTTGGTCGGAATGACAATGTGTTGCGTGTGATGGTGGTTTGACGCATGGAAAAGCAGAAGAAGAATCTTGAGACTATTGCCAGGGAAGACGGGCGGTTCAGCCCTGCGGCTATTCGCTTTGTCTATGAAGGGCTCGGCTTCACGGCCAAGAAAATCGCCGATGAGCCGAGGCACGTCACCGGCCAGACGCTCTGCGAAGGGATGATGAAGCTGGCTGCGGAAAAGTGGGGCAGGCTCGCCCTGCTCGTGCTAAAGACGTGGGGCATCGAGGCGACTCGCGATTTCGGAGAGATTGTGTATCTGATGATAAGGCACAAATGGATGAGCGCCCAGCCGACTGATTCAATCGACGATTTCAACGACGTTTTCGACTTCCAGACCGTCCTCAAAGACCAATTCGAGTTTTAAGTTGAATTCTTTCCCGCCGAGAACGCGGAGATGGGAACTCTATTTCAATTGGAGGACGAATGCCTGGTCGCATCGGCTGGATAAATGGTCCGGCTGGTATTCGACAAAGCCGTAGCTCCTGTACAGACCGATCGCTTCGGTGAGGACCGAAGCGGTTTCGAGCGCCACTTTCTCGAATCCCATCCGCCTTGCCTGAGCCAGGGCATCCTCCAATAGGAGCTTGCCCAGCCCCCCGCCTCGGAACGACTTGCTCAGATACATCTTGCGAAGTTCACAGGTCGTCTGGTCAATTCTGTACAGCCCGTAAGCTCCGATTATCGAACCGGGCTTGTCTTCGAGGACGTAGAACGCCCCGCCCCTGTCGAAATAAGACCGCTCGATGTCTGTAAGGTCGGCATCGGTGGAATCGGGGTCGGGCTCGAGGTTGTATTCCCGCAGGACGGTGAAAACCAATTCGGCGATTCTGGGACAATCGCGGTTGTTGGCACGTCTAAATCTCGGCCACCGGTTTTGTGTCATAGTGCATTGGGTGGTTTGGTGCGTTTGGACTATTGCTCTTTCATCGCCCGGAATGTTCCGGTCTCTTTAATTACGATGTTGTAGCCGTTGAGAGTTTCGGGGATTTTGCTGCGCAGTTGCTCTGGGGCCGCCGACGAGAGAATCATAATACAGGGCCGATCTTCAAAGATGCCTATGGCCGTTCCCTCCACACCGGGAACGGCCATCCATTGGTCGGTTCTTTCTTCGAGAACTTGCTCAATCGTCTTTTCGCTCACACGGCTTCCTTTCCCAAGCTCGCCGAGACGAACGGACCGGTCGAAACTGCTCAGGTATCGCTATTCGCCGTCAACGGTAACGCCAAAACGCTCAAGCACCGCGTCAATAGGATTGGCTATCGTTACTCTTGCGCTGCCGGCAAACAACAATCCGACAGGATTCTTGCCTTTCTGTGTCACCACTAACGAGCCGGAGTCGCCGCCCGCACTGAAACCACTTGGTATGATTATGATTTGGTTAATAAAACGCGCGACGCCGGAGTCATAGCCAACATCGACCGTGGCGTTGACGGCGGTGATTTTCCCGCTCGTCAGGCCGGTCGTCCGACCATATTTCTGGAGCTTCAGGCGCAAAGAAGGCGCTACGATTGTTGACTTAGGCACCCCATACCCGTCGGACGGTGTGGCATTGCCGAGATTTGCCGTCAAACTAAGGGCAATGGCCGCATCGATTGTATTGGTCGGAATGGGGACCGGCGGATTGGCATAGTCATAGAAGACAATCGGCTCGAAATCGGCCAGCGTTCCGATAGCATCGGCTGGATCCGTGCCGCCATCGTAAGTACCAGGCTGCAGAACGTCATCGCCGGTGGAAGCGTCGTTCTCGTTGGCGAACACATGGTTGTTGCTTAAGGCGTAAACATTTGTCCCGTCTGTGACCCTGCATCCGATGGTCCCTGCGGTGATATCCGGGTGGCCGGTCGAGACCCCTATGGGGACCGGGCGGTCGAAGCGGGCAGTAGGATCGACCGGAGGTTCGGGATCTGGATCAGGTTTTGGGGGTTTCCCCGGTTTGTCGGGTTTTTTCAGTGCGTATATCTTGCCTGTGACCACAGGCTGCACTGGGACTCCGTCGAGCTTCCTGGGAATCCCGGCAAGGTTGGCTTTCTCCACGAGGACCGTAATTACCGGGGCGTTACCCTGGTCGTGCCCGATGGCCGTACCCACCACGCCCTTAATTGCCATAAGGCGGTTTGTGTGCGCTGCCTGGACGGCTTTGACGCGCTCGAAGGCCGTATCTCTGTTGCCCTGGGCCGACACGCTCGAAAGAACGAAGAGCCCCAGAACCGCAACAACGACTAACAGTATTTTACAGAGGATTCGCCTGGTCATAATGTTTCTCCTTTTCATTTCGCGTACCTACAATCACATTCAATATGTTCGCAAAAGCACTATTCATTACGAACCTCGGTCCAGCTACTGTATATTATCGAAATTTCACCCAAACCTGATTAGCTTAATTATCGTACTCCCACACAGTAATACTAAGCTGCCAGCCTTTGACTCCCGGCTGAGTTTTGACAAAAGTTTACCATACACAACTGCACAAGTCAAGGATTTACTTGAAACATTATCGGGCTTTCGCAAGTGTCTTTAGGTAAGTAATTCAATGACAAGAGGTTACAGCAATTCAACTATAGAGCCAGGAAGCACTCCGGCAGAGGCAGGCGACCTCTCGCTAATCGCACCAGGGGCGGTTTTCGGCGTTTGGCGGGCGAATCAGGTGAGGAAGTTCAGGATGATTTCTTTATAGTATTCAACGGCCTTTTCGACGTCGCTGATTTCGATGTATTCATCCGGCTTGTGGCAGAGTTCCGGCTTTCCGGGTCCGAAGATAAGCACGGGGGCGCCAAGTTTGGCGAAATGCGGGCCGTCGGTGGTGAAGCCTACGGCTTTGGTCGCGGCGATCCCCACGGTTGAGCAAAAATCGCGGACAAAACCACTGCTGGAATCGGTTTCCAACGGCTCGACCTCGCGCACAATCGAGATTTCCGCATCAAAATGCGGGTCGGCGGAGGTTAGCTTGGCGAAGATATTCTGTAGATCGCGGAGAATATCGGCGCAGTCCTGGCCCGGGAGAGTGCGGAAGTCTATTCCGATAGTGCACTTGTCGGGGACGACGTTGAGCGCTTTGCCGCCGGTGATCGTGTTGATGCTCATCGAGCAGCCGCCCAGCAACTCATGCGGCTCGACGTTAGCTTTATAGCTTTCCAGTTCATCGAGAAGTGCGTTCATAGAGCTTATGGCATTTACGCCGAACTGAGGGGTCGAACCGTGGGCGGACTTGCCTTTGGTGGCGACCTCGATCCAGAACATCCCGCGATGAGTGGTAATTATGTCGAAATCGGTCGGCTCGGGGATGACCACGCCGGCGAATTCGGGAAGATCGCAGCGCCGAGCAAGGAATCTATTTGCCCCGGAGCTATCTGTCTCTTCGCCGGCGGTGGCCGCAAATACGATGTCGCCAACCAGCGAGGCGCCGGAATCGACGATTTGCCTGACAGCGGCGACGACGGCGGCGATCCCGCCCTTCATATCCGTCGCGCCCCTGCCGTAGATTTTGCCGTCGCTTTGGAGGCCGCTGAAAGGTGGGTGCTTCCACGGCATCTCACCGGGGCCTACAACGTCGAGATGGCAGGCAAATAATAGTGCCGGTTTGCGGCCGGCTGATTTGACCCGGGCCCCAATATTGGCCCTGGTCTGGTCCCAAGTGTCTATTCGGGCCTCTATGGCGGACAGGGCAAGCTCATCTGAGATCGCCTGGGCGGCGGCCAGTTCGCCGGTTCGCGGGGTGGTCTCGGCTTGCACAAGTCTGCTGAGGAAATCAATCATAGCAGGGCAATTATACAGCCGGCTTCGACAAAAGAAAGGGGGTTGCCTGCAAATTACGGCGAGACTGGGTGGATTTCTGAGCACGAAAGGGTAAAAGCAGAGCGCATCTGAAAATTCTTCAAATTAGCCGCAGAATCGGGAAAGATTTTGGTTGCAGGATGGAACAATAACGGGGATAATACAGGGTTTGATGGTTTTACGATTCCGGCTAAGGAGCACAAATGGGACCTGTATTGAACGGGCTGACAAAACTGCAAAGCGTAGAGAATCGTTTGCGTGCCGCCAAGGCGAAACTGACAAGATGCAGAAGAAACGTCGTAATACAGGAGAACCAGGTTAGGAACCTTCAAAGCGCCCTCGAAGCCAAGAAAGAGGAAATTCAGCTAACGAAAGTTCAGTATGACCGGCTGGAACTGGAACTCAAATCGCGGGACGCGGATATTGCAAAGTTGCGCGCCTCTCTCAATACCGCCAAGACCAACAAAGAATATGCTGCTGTTCTAACTCAACTTAACACAACTAAGGCCGACAATTCGAAAAACGAGACTCATATCCTGGACTTGCTCAAAGATATCGAAGCGGACGAGGCCGAGTGCAACGAAATCCAGGAACAAATAGCCGAGCAGAAACAGCAGTTGGAGAAGACGCGAGTGGAATCGGGGACGCTGGCCGGCAAATACGAGGCGAAAATCAAGGAAATCCAGGAAGAGTGGGACGAGGCGGCGAAGGACATACCCGCCGAGCAGTTGGAGATATTCAGGCGTGTCGCCGAGACATACGACGGTCAGGCGGTTACAGAGATTGTAAAGCCGGGCGACAAGAAGGGGGCGTATAGCTGCGGCGGGTGCTTTATGGGGATCACCGCAGAATCGGTCAATATGCTTATGAGCAAAGACGAGATCATCCGCTGCCCCAACTGCACAAGAATACTCGTGCTTGCCAAAAGTGAACTAAAGTGAGCTAACAAGCCCCGAGAAGTAAGGGAGCCGGTTTATCCCGGCGCTTACGCTTAGGGCTAAAGCGAGCTAAAGTTGGAAGTCGAAAACGAGCTACGACATCCGAAGGAGTAAATACCTTGCCTGAGAAAGTTATCGCTTACACGGACGGCGGGAGCAGAGGTAACCCGGGCCCTGCCGCTGCGGGTTTTATCTTGAGTGAAGCCGGCGGCGCGCCACTGCAAAGCAAGGCCTTCTTCCTTGGGAAGGCTACGAACAACGTGGCCGAATACACGGCTGTCATAAGAGCAATCGAAGCCGCACTGCAAATCGGAGCCGAAGAGTTAACGGTTTTCAGCGACAGCGAACTGCTCGTGCGGCAAATCAACGGCGAGTACAGGGTCAAGAGCGAGAATATCAAGCCGCTTTATGAACAGGCGGTCGATTTGCTCAGTCAAATTAAGAGTTGGAAGGTTCGACACATTATGAGGGCGGAGAACAGCCAGGCCGACGGGCTGGTGAACCAGGCGCTGGATAGAAGGGCTGACGTCGAAGGTCGGCCTGCATCGGCAAGAGCGAACAAGAAGGCGATTCGGCTGGGCGTCTTGATCAGCGGCGGGGGCACAACGCTGATAAACATATTGGACTGTGTTAAGCGGGGCGAGTTGAACGCTAAGGTGGCGGTTGTGATTAGCAGCCGCTCGACAGTGGCCGGTGTTGACAGGGCGAAAAACGCAGGACTCGATGTAAAAATCGTCCGCAAAAAAGATTACAGCAATGCCGATGAATTCAGCAAAGGCATCGAAAAAGAACTTACTTGCGCCGAGGTTGACCTCGTTGTTCAGGGAGGGTGGCTTTGTTTGTGGAAGATACCTGATCGGTATGAGAATCGCGTGATGAATATCCACCCCGCCCTTCTGCCGAGTTTTGGCGGTCAGGGCATGTGGGGTCGTCAGGTCCACGAGGCCGTGCTCGAAGCGGGCTGTAAAGTGAGTGGATGCACGGTGCATTTCTGCACGAATGAGTATGACAAAGGACCGATTATCGTACAGCGAGCCTGCGAAGTCAAGGATACCGACAGCCCCGCTACGTTAGCGGCCAGGGTCTTCGAGCAGGAGTGCATCGCGTATCCGCAAGCCATAAGGCTGTTCGCCGATGACAAGTTGTTCGTCGAAGGCTGCAAGGTTAAAATTAGATCGTAAAATACCTGATACGCGCCGTCTTTGGCGCTGCGAAATGGAAGCCGCCAAAGAAGGTTTACTCGGCCCGTCGGCAAGGGCGTTGAAACGGGGCGGGTAAAGGAAGGTTGCCAAAACGGTGAACAAACGGCAAAAAGCCACATTGGTTGAGGTTGCGACCGTACTTCTCATTACGCTGATTGCAGTGGTGGCAATGATCAACTTCAAGGACTATATCAACCGTTCAGAGGCCATCAGTGCGATGCAGCAGCTTGGTAAGATTGTTCTGGAATATCGGCAGCAGCACGGTAGAGTGCCTTCTGAATCCGTGTTTCTCCGCGAGAGAAACGATGTAAAAGGGTCGGTGCGCTTGACCGACCTGGTTTACAGGGGCCTGTGGATCGATTTCGAGGCTGAACCGAATGACATCCTCGCTTATGCCGAGAAGAATTACCCTTCCTCACTGCTTGACGACGGATACGTTGTGCTTTGGTTCGATGCAAATGCTGTGTGGATGGGTAAGGCGGAGTTTGGGGAGTTGCTGGCGCAGCAGCAAAGCGAAGTTGAAATCGAAATGACCGGCCCATAGAAAGCCGTTGGCAGTTGGACTCGAAGGCTGCAAATAAGCAGACGCGATCAAGTCTCATTTGACGGCGTGGTTTTTCGTCCCCGGCTATTGCTGTGGCTGGGCTGCGCTGACCTCTGAGGATTCGGCCTCATCGGGCTCTTTGATCTTGAAGCCCTTCAGCTTTAAGTGCTCTTCGTTCTGGACTTCGACCTTTATGACGTTCTTTCCCTTGAATTTGCCGCCCAGGACGCCTTCGGACAGCGGGTCTTCGATATAGTGCTCGATGGCCCTTCTTAGCGGCCTTGCCCCGAATTCCGGGTTGAAGCCCTTGTCGATGAGGAATTCCTTTGCCTGCTCGGTCAGTTCGAGTTTGAGACCGTGTTCTATCAGCCGTTTGAAGACCTTCGCCAACTCGAATTCGACTATCGTCTGGAGGTTCTCCCTCGATAGCGCCTTGAAAACTATCGTATCGTCAAGACGATTGAGGAACTCGGGCCTGAAATGGCGCTCGACCTCTTTTTGAAGAACATCCTTCATCTTCTCGTAATTCGATTCGGGGGTCTTTTTGCCGAAGCCGAACCCGGATTGATTCTTAATCAATTCGGCGCCGATGTTACTGGTCATAATGAGGATAACGTTCTTGAAATCGATGCGTCTTCCGAAGCTGTCGGTGAGGCGCCCCTCGTCCATGATCTGAAGGAGCATATTATAGACATCCGGATGCGCCTTCTCGATCTCGTCGAGCAGCAGCACAGAATACGGGCGCCGCCTTATCCTTTCGGTCAGTTGCCCGCCCTCTTCGTAGCCGACGTATCCGGGAGGGGCGCCGACCAGTCTGCTGACGTTGTGCTTCTCCATAAACTCGCTCATATCGAGGCGGATGAGTGAATTCCTGTCGCTGAACATGAACTCCGCCAGTGCCTGCGCCAGCAGCGTTTTTCCGACACCGCTGGGCCCGAGGAATATGAAGCATCCCATGGGCCGATTCGGGTCCTTCAAGCCGCTTCGGCTGCGTCTGACGGCCTTGGCCACCGTGGTGATCGCCTCATCCTGCGAGACGACGATCTTGTGCAGCTCACTCTCCAGTTCCAGGAGCCTCTGTGTCTCCTTCTTTTCGAGTCTGGTCAAGGGCACGCCGGTCATATTGCTGACAACCTCGGCAATAATCTCGTTGTCCACTACGCCGGTGGCCTCTTTGTTTTCCTCATACCATTCTTTGTGCATTTTTGTCTTTTCGTCGACGAGCTGCTGGGCCTCGTCCCGCAACGACGCGGCACGCTCATAGTCGGCGTTTTTGACGGCCTCGTCCTTTTCCTTTTGCAGCTTTTCGATATCTCCTTCAATCCTGGTCAAATCGGGAGGAGGAGTCATATTCTTGAGCCGAACCCGCGCGCCGGACTCATCGACTACGTCTATGGCCTTGTCCGGCAGACACCTGCCTGTGATATACCTCGTTGACATCTCCACCGCCTGGAAGAGCGCCTCGTCGGTGAAACGCACCTTGTGGTGCGCCTCGTAACGGTCCTGGAGTCCTCTGAGTATATCCAGGGTCTCGTCTTTGGAGGGAGGCTCGACAATTATCGTCTGGAAGCGCCTTTCAAGGGCGCCGTCTTTCTCGATGTGTTTTCTGTATTCGTCCAGCGTAGTTGCGCCTATGCACTGGACTTCACCACGGGCAAGAGCCGGCTTGAGGACATTTGAAGCATCTATGGCGCCCTCTGCGCCGCCGGCGCCGACGAGTGTATGAAGCTCATCGATGAACAGGATTACGTTCTTGGCCCTTCTTACTTCGTTAATGACCGCTTTGATTCGTTCCTCGAACTGCCCGCGATACTTCGTCCCGGCCACCATCATCGCAAGATCGAGGACGACAATTCGTTTGTCCTTTAGAATCTCGGGGATTTGCTTGTTGATTATCTGCTGACTTAGGCCTTCTACGATGGCCGTCTTTCCTACGCCGGCCTCGCCTAACAGAACGGGATTGTTTTTCGTCCGCCTGCACAGGATCTGTATCAACCGTTCGATTTCGTTCTTTCTGCCGATGACCGGATCAAGCTCGTCGTTTGCCGCCAATTCGGTAAGATCCCTGCCGAAACTATCGAGGGCGGGAGTTTTGCTCTTGGTCTTTCGTCCGATGGTCGGGCTCATCTTCATTCCAAGGGCGGCGGGACCATCGTCCACTCCGGCGCCAAGCAGATTCAGAACCTCCTGACGCACGTCCTCGAGCTTGAGTCCCAGGTTCATCAGAACTTGCGCCGCGATGCCTTCGCTCTCGCGCAGCAACCCGAGCAGAATATGCTCGGTTCCGACGTAGTTATGGTTGAGCGCCCTGGCCTCTTCGATGGCGTATTCGATGACCTTCTTGGCTCTCGGGGTCTGGGGCAGCTTGCCCATAGTGACCATGTCCGGCCCGCTCTTGACGAGCTTCTCGACCTCGAGGCGCAGCTTCTTAATATCGACATCCAGATTCTTTAGAACTGTGGCCCCGACTCCGCTGCCCTCCTTCACCAGCCCCAACAGAATATGCTCTGTGCCTATGTATTCGTGATTGAATCGCTGGGCCTCCTGATTGGCCAGCGCCATTACTTTGCGTGCTCGATCTGTAAAACGTTCAAACATCTGTCACCTCAGTACACTCCCAGATAGGGTCGCCTCGAAGCATCTCAGGCCCCGCTTGGCCCCGATTGCGGTCGCCATCTATTACATATCTTCCATATCTTCATGCCTGCCGGTTTTTCGAAATCAACCAGCCGTGCCATATTATATCACGCTGCATCGTTGTGTCAATCAAGCCAAACGGTATCAAGCAGCAGATGGACTAAAATAGTCCACGCCTATTTATATGCTGCAGACAAGGCCGGTGTTCAGTTACCGGACCCAGCTTTTTGTCCTGTTCGATGGATTTTATCGACAGAAAGCAGCATAAACTTTTCCCGTCCTTGTACAAAAATATGCAGTTTGGGCGCAGAATGGGCACATTTGGCCTTCCCAGAGTATGGGCCGGGGCGCACGGCAGCTTCTCAACAGAAGCAACTTCGCGTATTTTGGGCCAGTAAACGGGGTTGCATTTTTTCGATGTTATTTGTGAATTTCTTGGCCGTTGTGCGTCCTATAGAGTATAAAACCAATGAGAAACTAATTTACTTACACTAAATTTCGGGAGGCGCAGACAATGTCGGACTCAAAACGCATAATCAAGGCAATCGTCGCAGGTGTGCTGGTTATTGGCATCGTAATCGCAGCATCGTGCAGCAAGAAACCTTCCACACCACCGGAATCCGTTGAAACTCTGTTTGCAATCCACGTGGACAATTTTGAATTCACGCTGAGCCAGATGGACCAGTATCTCGCAGGCGTTTCCCCTATTCCGATGGGTCTGCAGATGATAGTGCGGATGCAGTTGGCGGGCATCTTGGGCAGCCCGGAGTTGGCGGGCTTGAACATGGGCGGCAAGTTCATGGCGATCGGTGTGCTTCTTCCGGACGATTCCGGCCAAGCCGAGTCGTTGGCCCGGATGCTGATCGCAGGTTTGTTGCCGGTGACCGATTACGACAAGCTCGTGGGCGCCAATTCGAAATTCAGCAAGCCCGACGCGAACGGCATTTCCGAGCTTACCGTCAGCCTCGGTATGCCGGGTATGCCGACAGACCCCAATGCGGCGCCTTCGGGTCCGGCTATGCTGATTAGCAAACTCGATGACGGCTACGCATTGATTAGCTCCAAAGGCCAATACGACAAGGTAGTGCGGTATAAGAAGCTGGTTGCGGCTTCGAAAGCCACCGGGGCTGCGCGATATGCGACCGTTGTGGCCGAGAGTGACTATCCGATCTCGATTTACGGGGATGTTCAAACCGCGTCGAAGGCCTTCGGACCGCTTGTCACCCAGAAGTTCAATAAATTCAAGGGTATGTTCGAACAGATGGGCGCAGCCGGTCAGGGACCCGGATCGGGGATGATGGTGGACCAGAAGATGATGGGCGGCGTGATGAATATGTACGGCAAGCTGCTGGAGACGATTATGAAAGAGGTTCGGTCATTCACGCTCGCGATCAAGCCCAGCCCCGATGTCCTCTTCATCAAGGAGACCGTCTCGGCCGTACCGGGAACGGAAATCGCTCAAATGCTCGTCGCCGACACCGCAGACAGTAAGGAGAACGAGCTGCTCGGATACCTCAAGAACGGAGCAGCGATGAATTTCGCTGCGAAGATGAACAAGCCCTTCTGGGAAAAGGTCTCTGTTAAGGGCATGGACCTTCTGGGCACAATGGCAGGGCAAACTGTCTCCGATGACGACATCGCGAAAATGAAGAAACTAATGGCCGATTCCATGGACGCGATAGGAGGGTCGCTGGCCGGAACATTTGCAGTGGATACAGAAGGCGAATCGCTCTTTGATATGGACTATATTGTCGCCGTCAAAGACGAAGCCAAGTTCAATAAGATGATCGACGACTCCTTTGAGATGTTCGAGACGACGGGTATCCTTGATCTCTACAAGAGCCTGGGAATCGAGATGGACTATACGATGAAGCGAGGCACCGAGACCTATAAGGGCATTTCTATCGATTCCGCCAAGCTCGTTATGAAATCGACCGAACCAAACTCGCCGATGGGTAAGATGATAGACACGATGTACGGCGAGGGATTCGACTACCGATGGGGCATAGTTGACGGGCTCTGCACAATCGCTATCGGCGGAGACGTGGATTCGGGTGTCCACGAGTTGATCAACCTGGTCAAGGCGGGCGGGCCGGAGGAAATCTGCAGCGAGGTCCAGGACGCCCTGAAAATGCTCCCCGATGCGGCCAAGGCCGATATCTTCGTCACATACAACTACATCCGCCTGCTGAAGATGGCCGGAGGGATGATGGCGGGAATGGGCCTGGGCGATACAGGTATGACGATGCCGGAAATTAACGTTCCGAGCAAGAGCAACATAAATATCGCCGGCAAAATCGGCAATGGCAATCTGGTTATCGATATCGCCGTTCCGAAGCAGCATTTGAGCGAATTGGTCACGGCGTTTATGATGCTCCAGCAGCAAATGCTGAAACAGGGAAGCGTTTTCAGGACAATAGCCAGCCTTAAGACCCTTCATTCGGCGGTCCTCCAGTTCAAGATGGACACGGGGCGATACCCGACCGAGGAAGAAGGACTGATGGCCCTGGTCGAAAAGCCTGCCGGCATCACCGGGTGGGAGGAAGGCGGATATCTCACAACTCCCTACATGCCCAAAGATGCCTGGAACAAGGATTTCGTCTATGAGTTGGATTCGGCAGGGAAGAAATTCACAATCATAAGCTACGGTGCCGACGGCAAAGAAGGCGGCGAGGACCTCAACAAAGACCTGTTCAGCATCAGCGCCGATTAGAACTTTGCGGCAGAGGTGGCCGGCAATGCGCTCTTACCGGCCCGGCGCGAAGGTGGCGCACTCGGCTTGACAACTATGATGGATTTGCGGTTCTGCGACAACCGAACGGGCGGGAATACTCGGCACAGCATTGCCGCCTTGCGTAGAGCGTGGCAATACCGCCGCTGGAATCTCAGGACAAGTAAGGTGCCGGTGCTATTTCTTTGCTTATTTATGTTCGTCGGGGAAGCATCTGGAGCAGAGGCGGGCTTAACTATTGAGACTGGGTGGTTCGTCCATAATGGCAAAACGCTATGGGGATGCGCGCAACACAACGGATGGTGGGGAGGGTATCGTAAGAACACGGGGTGGATTCATCAATATAAGGTTCGCACGGCCATCTGTCGCAACGCACCGGGTCGAGTCGGGCCGAGCTTTACGGAAGATCTTGACAAGCTGACCGACGCCATGCTTCGGTACGGCTATCCCGGATTCGAGCATAATTACGGGCTGTGGTACGATCGCCGACGCGACAATCATGATGTCAACAAGCGCACAGACGGGGATGTAGAGCCGCCTTTCTTAGAGCAGCCCTGGGCGAGAAGCGGCGAAGGGAGGGCCTGGGATGGATTGTCAAAGTATGATTTGACCAAATTCAATGCCTGGTACTTCGACCGGCTCAAAGAGTTCGCCAAATACTGCGATGCCAAGGGGACGGTCCTCTTCCACAATTTCTACATGCAGCACGCACTGCTGGAGAATCCCGCTCATTACGTCGATTTTCCGTGGCGAGGCGCCAACTGCATCCAGAACACGGATATGCCTGATACGATGCCGGCGGCGAATTCGTTCTATGATGTCGGCAACAGCACTCGCCGCCGGCTTCATCGCAAATATATTCGCAAGTGCCTGGACGAACTGGGAGCATATAGCAATGTGATTCATCTGATCAGCGAGGAATACACGGGCGGCCTTTCTTTTATGCGGTTCTGGATGGATACTGTTATGCAGTGGGAGCGCGAGAACGCTACGATGGTCAAGATCGCCCTTGGCGCGACCAAAGACGTAACCGACGCCATCCTTGAAGACCCCGCAAGAGGACCAAGGGTTTCCACCCTTTGTCTGAGCTATTGGTGGTACGATAGGGACGGAAGGCTATATGCCCCGGCCGGAGGCAACCAGATCCCCGCCCGCTACACCGGCAACATCGCCGGGCAAACAACCCCCCAGTCCCTATACCGGCAGATCAGAGAGTATCGATCGCGATATCCCGATAAGGCAATCATCCAACATCACCCGGTCGAAATCGAGAAGGCATGGGCGTTTCTGATGGGCGGCGGCTCCATGATCATTGCCAGGATGCAGTATCCCGACAGTAAGCCGCCGAAAGCTCCCTGGGATCCGCCCGATAGCTATATCGCACCGGCAGAGGCTGAAACCATCCTGCCGACTTACAACTTTATCAATGCAAACCTGTCGAAATCGCTCCAGAAAATGCAACCCAAAGATATTGTCGCGACAAACAAAGATAACAACTGGTGTCTTGCCGGAGAGGACGGCTATCTTGTATTCGCGCTCAAGGGAGGACGCATCGACCTGGACCTGTCGCAAGCTCCGAAGATACCATTTGCCGCCAAGTGGTTCGATCCTCGAAAGGGGACTCTGAGCCCGGCCGGCGGGGAGAAAATTTCTGGCGGCGGCCGGACCTCTTTTGAAGCGCCTGATAAAAAGTGTTGGGTGCTTTGGCTCAAGAGATGAGACAGATCAATCTTTGTTGGATTGCGTCGGCTGTTGACAGGGTTGTCTGGCGATAGTAAAGTGGTCTGTACACAAAAGATATATTGGACGCCGTTACTGATGACCATAAACGCTACAAAAGCAGAATACTCCCAACTGGTTAGTCGCTACAAACAGCTTCGTAAAATTACGCGCAAATTACACAATTCCATCTTGCCGGAGTATTTGTCGAAAAAGACTTACAACATCTGCGGCGAAAAGCTCGGTATGCTGCGGAACAATACATTCGTTTTTGCGAACATGGACCAGACTTCCGTTCTAATGGATTACTGCATCTACGACCACAGGGAAGAGGGGATCAACGCAATCTCGCGGTACATGACTGATTTCCAGCCGGAGGCCGATTCCGACGAATATGCCGTGGTCAAAGCAATGTCGCAATCCTTTCACACACTCGTGCAGGTCGAGGATGTCCTGCCGGGAGTCGGGGTGCGGGTCAACGATTTGTTGGGGAACAAACAGTTCCTCATCATCGACATGGGATTCAGCAAGACGGCAATAAAGGGCGTTGTAATCGCCGCAAGGATTCTGCCCTTTGAAGATTTCGCCATGACTTCCGGAGCACCCCTTCCGGTGGACGCAGTAACGCTTTCGGCAATCCTCCACTTTGCATATCAACAGTATGGCAGCGAGGACGGCAAATACATAACCGTTGACATGCAACAGAAGGCCGATTTGACTGCTACGATTATTCGAATATGCTTGGCGAGGGATTCTTCCGACCATATTGAATATGAAGATGTGGGAATTGAGCCGGCCACTTCACCTCTGCGCAGAGAAACTCGTGTCGGTAGAAACGATCCATGCCCTTGTGGCAGCGGCAGGAAATACAAACGCTGCTGCGGCCGTTGACTGGGGAGAAGCAAAGAAGACCATGTCTGACGAACCGGGATATAAACCTGGCACAGGGGTAATCCGCGGCTGCGGTTTTCAGAGGCCAAGATTCTTGCCCTTGTGGATTGCCATGCCTATTTGCTCGATATTTTGCCTGCGTCCGTTGTACCAGACCAGCCAGCGGTCGTTCGCCTTCTCGTAGATCGCGAATGGTTTGTAGCAGGAATCGGCGTCCCAGGTTTCCTCGCCGGGGAAGATGATCGGGTTGGCGGGATGGCGGCGCCAGTTGGCTATGCCATCTTTCGAGCGCGCCAGGCCTATCTGGGCGCGATGCTCATCGCGAAACCCGATATAGAACATCAGATACCCGTTTTTCTCAGGGATTACCTGGCAGGCCGTTACCTTGTGCTGCTCCCATTCTTTATCGGGATCGGCGGTGAATATGGGATTGCTCGGCAGCTTTTTTTTGAGGCAGCTTGCCTGTGATTCGGCCAAGCGAATCCGCTGAGGCTATTTTCTCGCCGTCTGCAAAAACACTAAGGCCCTTACCCTTGTCGTACTTCCTGCCGGTTTTGTCCCAGACAACTGTAATTATCCGGCCGTGATATAGAATGTTATCGAGACAGAACCACTCCCAGATGCCTGTTGGAACGAGCGGGTTGACCTCGATAACGTCGTCGGCCCTGGGACGCAGCCCGACAAGCCCGGTGATGATAAGGTCGCAATAGGATGAATGGTTGTAGTCTTTGCCCCGCTCTTTGCCGCCTTTGCCGGCGTCCCAGGTGTTATTCTTCCAGTTCTTGAGGCGTGTGCGGGAGAGCCAGTCTCCTGTGAAGGGGTTGAGGTTCTCGTCGATCCACGGGACGACTCGGCCGTCTTCGCGTTTGAGGCGGTGAGATTTCGTGTAGATTCTCAGCGTCTCAAAGTAATCGACCTTGGTGATTGCATCCTGCTGATGGTTATTTAGGACGTTGGCCAGGGCCGTTAAGGTTATCGAGGTCGAGAGCGGCCAGCTTGGGCCGTTCCATTGGCATTCGTGGCCTTTATAGGAAACTGCGAATCGCGGATGGCGCTGCTCTGCGGTGGTCGGGCCGAACGGCGCGTAGAAGCCATTCGGATCTGTCAACTGCTTCCAGGCGACCTCGTAGCTGGCGCCGGTATCGGGGAGGTTGAAGTACCATGGCGTGTAACCATGCTGTTCGCGGACATCGACGAGCGTTTGCTTATCTCGCGGAAGGGTCTTGAAGAACTTGGCCTTCTCGTCCCAGAGCTTCTCCATAACCAGTTCTTTGAGCTTCTTAGCCTTGTCGGCAAACCTCTCGGCGACATCTTTTTTGCCGGCCAGAATCGCGATTTTGGCGATGGCTCCGGCGTCGCCGTACATATAAGAGTTGATCGTCGCGCGCTTACCGCTGCCGCCGATAGAGACTTCCATCCCGTCGCGGTCGTCGATTTGCCAGAACAGGCCGTCCGGCTCCAGCCTTGATTTCTCCCATTCTTCGTAGTTCCTAATCAGGTCGGCGAGCAGATCGGTGATCAATTCCTCGTTCGGCCGAACCAGGTAGCGGGCCCGGAGTGCATCGGCAGCCCAGAAGCTGTAGCGGCGCGGCGCGCCGCCCTTGCGAAACCAGAATACGGCGTAATCATCGAGGAATTGGGGGTCGTGGATCCATCTGCCCTCATAGAAATGATGGCCGGCGGGGCAGTTGATTGTGTTGTGCTTGCCCGACCAGGGCACTTTGGGCAGGAATTCGGTTATCACAAAGCCGTCCGCCGTCTTTTTGATATGCTTGCGATAAGCCCACCAGCGGAAGTAGTACGTCCGCTCGAAATCCTTATCGGGGCACTCAAAGAGAGGAACGTTTCTCCGCAGGAACGCCCATGCCTTGTCGTTGGGGATGTACTGGACGTACAACTCCTCGTCGTTTTCGGCGAATCGGTCGATATAATGCTTGAACGAATCGGCTTGCAGCACATGGGGCCCCGGCGATACAGCAGCTTCGCCCGAGCCGCGAGCCACATCTTGAGTGCATATTAAACTCAATATGATACAACAAACGCCGAAGAAAAACGCGAGTTTTGACGTCCGTCTTGCCCAGCCCATACACGTCCCCTTTCAACTTAATTGATGCGCTCACCGAAAGCGGCTTTTAGGATTTTAGGGGACCGGCGAAACTGTGTCAACGATTGAGAATTGCAGCGGCGATAGCCGGACCAATACAGGTTAAAGCCGAGATGAGGGTACATGCGCGCAAAAGCCCGTCGCCGCTTACCCTTGATGTTGTACTGTTGGCTCTCCGTAGCCGAGCGTCTTCCTTTTAACCGTTGTCGCTTTCAAGCAGCTTCCTGAGGTATGCGTTCTCACGGCGCGTCGCCTCAAGATCGAAAAGCTGGTATTTTATGCACACCCGCAGGTAATCGAGCGATTCCTGCAGTGTGTTTATGCTCTTCTCCAGCTTCTGGCGGTTGACCTGGGCCTCTCTGGCGAGGCTGGCCAGCTTTCTATGCTGTGGATCAACCGCTTCTCCAAATTCCTTGACTAATTCGTTGAGTTTGTCTTCCAGATTTGTCTCGTCCATCACATCCCACTCCTGACACAGGCATCTCTATTTTCAAATCACCCGGATTAGAGCATTCCCGAAGCCGGTCATACCCAGATAGAGCAAAGCGCGTACCCAAATGGCAAAGAATATGTTCGCGGTCTGATTTGGGGGCTTGGCCCTATAAGATACGCCGGTGAGTCACTTTGCGCACACATTTGGGCCTGACGTAACTCTTGCCGAACAACGAGTATTTTGCCGATTAAGGCCGGCATGTTGCGAGAAATCAACAGTCACGCCCTCTCTGCAGCCTGCAAACGGACATAACGCCCTTGCGAAGAAATAGTTGCACCGAACGTTGATATTTGTGAACATCCCCGTTGATTTTCAGTCCGAATCCCACTTGCTGGTTGGAGAGTTGTAAGTTTGTAGTTTGTGTAGTTTCACATTGTATTTGGCAAAAATTCAAGGTATATGGCGGTGAATTATCGGACGTTTTTTGGGGACAAGCGCAAACAATAAGCGGGCAAATCTATGCGACTTTTCTAAAATAAGCCGCAAGCTCTGAGCCTGCAAACCGCACGATCCGACTCAAGCGTGGACGGTGATCGCACTGTTTATTGGCGGCGTACTGCCTTATTGCGGCGCATATCGCCGCCCCTTGTGTCAATCAGCCCGCGCAGCCCGGAACGCTTGTAACGCGACTGCCAGCGCTCCATAGTGCGAAGGGGCACATTTAACGCCTGGCTTGCCCTCACGCGTGTCTCTCGCATAGACTGAATAACAGAGCGGTATTTATCTACCAGCACGCCGTAAGCGTGCAACGTCTTTAGCTTCTCAATCGCCGCAGATCGTTTGTGGTCTGAGAATCCTGCCAGCGTGGGTATATCCCTCTGCGTTGGCGGCACGAGAAAATACGGCGCTACGTCGATTAACGGCAACAAGAGCTTACCCCTGTGCTGTCTTGCGCCTGGGAACTTACCATTGTTGAACATCCACATTATCTCACAACCGTCCAACCGCGTCAATTGGGCCGCCTCGACCACCTCGATATATTCCTCTACGTAACTCATAATTCACCTTAGAGCATCCGCCACTTCAACTACCCACTCGCGCAACTGCCACGATGGAAGCGCTTGAAAGACATAAGCAATGCGGCGCAGGTTTTCCTGCTTCGTCGGGAACCTCAAGGCGTACAAGTGGGGATCATTCCGCCGCGCCGATATTGGGACACCACAGAATGCCTCGATCTCACATCGTCGCTCTGCAATGAACGCCGCATCCTGATTTTTCAACCAGTCCCAGCACACACCGAGATCGGAACGGACGTCTGCTTGCGATTCCCGCTTGTCAATAACCTTCCCTAAAACACTCATCGCCTGCCTGCCCAACATAGGATTCCCTAACCGGGTCAGGCAGCGAGTCAAACCATGCTCGATGACGACGATGACCCACAACACCAAAGCAACCAGCAACTGCAAATAGGTTTTCAGATAATTCCATTTCACGGCTTACCCCTTTGCTTCCATGCCACATCCGGGTTCAACGTCACTCGCAGGCGCTCATCGGCATATTGCACATCCCCATATTCACAGGCTAATACGTTATCCCGCCCCTTGGGCATCTTCTTCACGCATACCGCCCTCAACAACCGCTCCAACGTCACCTGTCGCCGCACCGTCTTGCCCACAATTGATTCACTCTGCTCCCGCTCCTCAGCGATCCTCTTTTTGGACTCGCTCCGCTCCTCGTTGATCGCGTACTGTATCGTGGCCATTTCACGAATAATACTCATAATCTGCCCTCCCGCATGCCTGCCTATCAACCGAACTTTCCCCTCAACTTCCTCCTCGGCCTCCGGTTCCCGTTCGGAATAACGAGTATAAAGTACACTGCAATCAGAACACACATCCTGACGACCATCCTCGCTGGCCACATCCGGTGCGTAATCCGTTAGAGTCTTCCACTTACCACACCGGATGCACTGTTTCGTATTTCTATCCTTTTCCTGCTGTTTTACCTGCGTTTGCTTTCGGGGTATTGTACCAGGCAACCTCTTATTCGCTATCCGTTCCAGATGAGCATTTCTGGCCGCTAAATATACCGTCCAACATATCTTACAATAACTCATCCGTCCGGTTTTCGACGCGGCCCTACGATAGAATTCGTCGGGCGACTTCAACTTCCCGCACTTGTAACACCTCAACAATTGTTGTGCGGGCGGGTCTTGAACCGTTTGTGTTGTAACATCAACTACCATTTAACCAACCTTTAAGCCACGATTATCCAAGGTAAGGCGGCTCGATTCTCAAATCCTGTTTATTCATTCCGACGAAGGGATTGAAAATAGTTTGATTGATAACGCGATGATCGAAATTTTGCGTAACGGGCGGCCCATTAGACTGCGGCGGCGAAGGCGCAAGGCCAGCCGCTTCCGGCTGCGGCTGTAGGGGGATCGCCTCGGCAGGCGGTGGCGGATTTACAGTCGTTAATGCTTCCCATTTTTGTTGCGGCGACATCGTCCGCCATTTCCGTTGCGAAGGAGAATATTCCTCCATCCCCCTTCCATAATAACCGATAGGAGTCTGTCTAAATTCGTTTATAATATCGCGTTGTTCTTCTTCACTTAGTTGCCGTTCCCAATAAATGCGAGCGGCTTCTTCCTTTTCTTTCTCGCCGCCCCACGTAAAAAACTCCCGCAGCCACTGCGTTACCGGCTCTCGCCGCCGATATAACTTTTGCGCTTCCGCACCTATTTCGCGGACGTCCTCCATAGTTTTTTCTTTTTGAGTTACTTCTAATTCGATCCGGCGCTTCTGGGCTTTAGTCCTGGCGTCACGAGCTTCCAGCGTCGTCGCGTACTGCCCCCACTGAGTCCGCTCCGCCTCGGCCCCCTCGGCGCTGGCGGCAACTTGTAGTACCTCGGCTAATTGCTCGTTGCGAGCCGTCAATAATTTATGTACGCCGGCGGAAGCCTCGATCCCGTAAATGTCCTTGAGCAATGTTAGAATCTCGACATCTTCATACTCCGGCGGCGCGCCTTTTTTCAGCCCGGCTTTCAGCCGCCTGGCCTTGCCCGCATCCGCCATTTTCTGCAATTGTGAGAGCAACTCCTGCGGTTGCTCGGCAAGTCTCGGATCGAGACCGTACTCGGCAAATTTCTCCTCTTGCGGAGCCATAATCGCAGAAAGCGTCGTCCCCGGCAGTGACATACGTTTCCGCCCCGCCTCGCCGGCGGCGATTGTGGAGATTGCCTCGACGGCGTAAGCCGGCGACCAACGCATCGCCTTGATCGCGGGCATACCTCTACTCAGCGCGCCGATAACCTGGGCATCGGTTAAGCCGACCGCCCCCGCCGCCTCTGCTATTTGACGTCTCAACTTCCCCTGCTCCTCAGGTTTTGTTTGACCCCAACCACTCATCATCGAAATCAGATCGGGCGTGGCCTCGCCGCCGTGAATCTGACCATATCTGAGCATACCTTTTAGGCCCCGGTCGTATTCCTCCTGAGTAAGCTGCCCGGTCCCCACCAACGATCGGAATTGCCTGGTGTAAGCATCTATAATCGGCAGGCCGGTTTTCTTAGTGACACTGGTTTCTTGTAGGAGTATGTTGACCCGTTCGGTTGCGGAGGTCCGACTCTTCTCATCATAAGCGCCGAGCGCCTCGAATAGTGACTCATACTCGTCGCGAAGGCCCTGAATATGGCGAACCGCCTCATCGGCCTTCGTCGAAACACCATCAAAAAACTCGGCCACTTTCTTCGATAACCGACCGACAATAGCGACAACCGCCGCAATACCCGCAGCCCCGACCAGCCCCTTAATCGCCCCCATAAACCTGCCGAGACCTGTCTTTGCTTTCTCCCCGGCCTGGCCCGCCGTAGTGCCTATTTTTCGCGTGCCGGCGGCAACCTGGCCGAGGTCCTGCTTGGTCCGCTCGGACCCTGTAGTCTTTAGGTGTATATTGACGTCTTTGGCCATTCTATCGACCTCCGAAATAATGCTCGAAGCGGGGCGTTTCCGAAACATCCGCCCCGCCTCGAGATACTTTTCACTTGTTAGGACGCGGCGGTGATCAGACCGACAATCGCCCCGGACTCGGTAGTGTCCCCGACGCCGTAGGCGTTGATGTCAATCCGTTCAGTCCCTCGGAAAGCAACTTGATCATTACTGAAAAAGACGTCCGTGGAACGCGCAATCGTAATCGCCCGGCGCTCGCCTAAAAATGCTCCGAGTTGTAGATCGCCCAGGATCGCACATATCTGGCTATTAGCTTCGGTCGAGGGCATGGCGGAAACGAACTCGACGGGATAACTCATAAAGAATCGCTCCCTCCGGTCAGTCAAAATCTCAAAGATATTGGCCACGCCGGCTGCCCGCGCAAGGGCATACATGACACTAAAGTAAAACTTGCGATTGACAAACCATTTCGCCTCGTCGTCGGCTTCATCGGCCAAACGGGCGACGCAGCCCTCGAAGTCCACCAACGCGATTTCGGAGTAGGCGTTCCCGGACGCAACTTGCAATCCCTTGACATTCCCAATCGTCGCGTCGACGCCACGCAGAGCGCCGACGACCCCGGTCATAGCGAAATAGGCTTCAGTCCCATCGCCGAGGAACCCGATTTCATCTTCCTTTTTCGCTAAGCTGCGCGTAAAGGATATGCCGAGAATCTCGCCCAGGGCGATAACAGAATCCTCTTCGAGTTCGCTTGACACTTTGGCCAGGCAACAAAGTTTGCGTGTGGTCAGCCCGACCTGGCCGAAACTCATATCGCTGTCGGTGATCTCATTCCCCTCGCCGGGTGCATAAATGGTCAAATCGGCCCCGACTTTAGGAACAATCAGCCTGTCTGAACCCATCGGGACAACGAGGGCGTCACGCCGAAACTTGCCATACTGGCCGAGCTTCTGGATAATGTTAGCGGATAGCTCCTCCGACACTAAGTAGCCGCCCTCGACATTTACACTCTCGCCGGCGGCCTTCTTCCCGGCGGCGACCAGGAACATTTCGCCGAAAGCCTTCGCTTGGGCGCCATCGGGCCAGAACCGCCTGTACGTCTCGCCGGTTTCAGTCAGGCCGGTAAGCTTCGCCCTCTGAAATAGCTTCGTTGTCCGCTCTAATTCGTCGAGAGCATCCCGCGATTCCTGGTTCATCTTTTCAATACCATTCATTCTCTCGCCGGCGGCCTTGAATCCGCCCGTAATCTCATCTTTTTCTACATTCGTAAGTGGCATAATAAATCCTCGTTTCAATCGTTTAATCAGACGCTAATCATAGGTGCGGGGGACAGTCTGACCCCGCCCCCCACACCAAACACTGGAACATCACTTCGCGTCCTCGACGAACGCACCCGCAACGCAATCGCAGAACGAGGATTCCCGGCGACTGCCCGACTGGATACGTCTTCAACATCGTAAGAGATAGAAACATTCATCCCCTCACCAATTCGGCGAACTCGCAACCCGGCTCGCCGCTAATTAAACCCACAAATTCGTTTTCTTTGACACCCGCCTCTCCACTACTTTTTCCCACTTCATATTCACCACACAAAAGGGCCTCCGCAAATTCCCGACACGCTTCGTCCGGGAAGTCAACTTCCACTTGGGCGGCCAATTCGCTCTCCCGCCTCTCAATCCGCTCGCGCCGCTTGCGACTCACAAAACTATCACCCTTATCGTCGTTCGACTTGACGAGCGCATCCCTATTCGACGGGACAGCGACACAACTGATTTCTAATAACTCCACCCTGGTATAGGTCCGCACGCGCGAACCATCCGCCTCCACCACATCCTCCCATTCCATTGGTAAAAATCCAACTGAAATTGCTTTCATATGGCCGTTCTTATAAAGCTGCCAGTATTTCTCTGCGAGATCGGTCTCTGCAAATCTTATAATAGCCCACAGCCCGGCCTTGTCGATCCAGAGCTTAACGACCGACCCGATGACAGGCGGTTCGCCGTTATCGAGCCTGGCGGCGTGCGCCGCGCAGACCACGGGATTGCTCATAAATATTCCGATAGAGTCCCAGAACGCTTCCGGCAATATTCTTTCACCATGTCGGTCCAGCGACGCGCTCGAAACTAAGACGCGGATCCGCCTGCCATCCACATCGACGCTCTTAATGAGCAAGGCGGGCAGGTCCATACCTGCCCGCCCACCGTCTGGCTGGCTGTCTTCCACAGCCCGCGACTGAGTACTTCCTTGTTGCACTAACAATTTCAAATCGACATCCATGCCATCCATTGTCACTACCCCTATCATACTAACTGTGGTTGTTGGTCTGTGACGCTCCCAACTTTCCCCACAGCCCGGTCTTTTATACCGTCAAGAACATCGGCGGTGATTTCAGCCACATGCCCACTATATAACTTTTCGCGATCCTGCATTTTCCTGAGTCCCTCAAGTATCCCACTTACATAGCCGGGGGAATGCCTACACAGGCGGTCCGCAATCTCCTCGACCATATCCACCATAGCCTGCTCGCCAGGCGAGAGTTGTTCATAGTCCCGGCGGCGCTGCCCTTCCCGAATCAACGCAACCAAACCAGCCTGTATGAGCTTATCGGGCCCGCCCCACGTCTTGATAATATCCGCCATTGTCACTTCTTTTGTAATTGTGGTTTTCCTGCGACTCATACCGTACCTCCCTCCTCCCCCGCTAAAACCTGCCGCTTCAATTCATCCAGAAGCCCAAGCAGTATTCCCATCGACCGCACACGAGACCCCGCGACAATTTTCTCCAGAATCCATTCTGTCTCAAAGTCAACTATCTTCGGTTCAGTTTCTGTTTCTATTTCTGTAGATTTCACAATACACCTACTTTCCGCGCCGTGTGCGCAAAGAAGCAGCCCGGTACAGGGGCAGAGTTGTGAGGCTCTACAGGAGCCTTGCGGACCTCGCGGTCACGCAACTCTGCCCGCGTGCCGGGCAGAATCCTATTCGAGCGGATTGTTGATCCTGTAGATTTCACACTTGTATTATCGTTTACAACCACCTTGGTTGTCAAGCTAAAAATCGCCGTATTATGAGAAATTGCAAACATTTTTTTCCTCAGCCAACAGCCTCTCCGTCGCCCATGTCGCCCAACTGCTCTATTGCGGCTGCGTGCCCGGCCAACATAGCCTCAACACCCACGCCTGCCGCCCGATTTCCTCCCGGCCCGGTATCAGAAGCCCCCCCATTTTCCTGCCCCGGCAGCAGCCCGGCAGCCCGCAAATCCGCTAACCCCGCCGAACAGTAGTCCAGCCTGGCGACGATCTTATCGAACAGCAGCCCGCGTCGATGTTCGACGTCGTATGGCAGCAACGCAACACTCGTCTCGTCTTCAATCAAGCTATGTCCCATATCCGCCGCATGATCGCATACCTGCGAAAAATGCAGCAACGCAAATTCGCCGATCCGCCGCCGTATTCCATCATTCGTTTGGCTTGTTTTCTCTGCCATTTTGTGGTGCCTCCTTGTCGTCTGTCTCCCCCTCACTACCAGTTTTTTTATGCACTTTGATCGCCGAATCCATAATACCAATCGCCGCCTCAAGCGACTCTGCAAGGTGCTGGAAGCCGTTCACCCGCACGCGAACTTCGTCATAGAGTCGCTTATATTCCCTCCGCAACGCCCGTATTTCTTCGACCTCTGCTCGCATAGATTCCACCAGCCCGTCGATTTCCACGGGCGCTCCCGGCACGCCCCCCGGCTTTTTGCCCACTGTGTTGTCTTTACGCTTCTTTTTCGCCATGAGAATCTCCTTGACTTTTCGGTATTATGCTTGTAACATCAATCAAATCGAACGCCTTGCGAATTAGGTCTCTCAGACCCTCGCTGAAGCTACAACAGCCGATTCTTTTGGCGTGGGACAGAACCTTGGCGTGCAATTGCTGAGATAAAATAACTGTTGTTTTCTTTGAAGCGTTCATAGCAATCTTATCGGCTTTTGGGCGTATATGTGCTTAGGCTTTATTCTCCAGTATGCCTAATTTGGGGGCATACGCAAGAACAAAATATGGCAAAAAGCAAAAAAAAATCAGCTACCAGTAAGGTCGATTCCTGTACGATCCCCGCGAATGTGTGCTTCGGCAATACGGACCCAAACGCCGAACCCTATGAATGGGAAAGCTGGGGCTTTGTTATTCGGCATTTACGAGACTTGGTGTGTATGGACCAAACTGCCTTCGGACGGCTCGTACGGGGCTATACACGCGGTCAAATCGCCCGTTACGAGACCGAACAGACTGAACCACCATTGGACTTTTGGATCAAGCTCATGCGTGTATTTGGACTAAATATCAGTTGGGCATTGACCGGCAAAGGTAAGCCGTACATTGAAGACTATACCGAATCTGAGGAACGAACACGTTTCTGGCGGTGGGAAGACCTCAGAACGGAGCAAAAGAACTTCTTAGAGCAATTAAGTGGCTGGGACCAAAAAAAATTCCTACGCTAACCCTCGGCCACACATATACTTACGCCCACCGGCAAAAAATCTTTCGACAAAAATCCCCCCTATTCTGGTCATAGTCTATCCATTTTCACGACGCAAAACACCATAAAATTCATAATTCACTTAACTTATTGCGAAGTTTAGTTCCGCGCCCAGGTTCTGGGGTTCCGCGCTTTGCGAAACTAAATTATCTAAATATCTAACATTTATTAAAGGATCGAAGCCTATTACAAGCCCGTTATAGCCCCGATTAAAGATGTTTAAGGTTTCGCCCCCCAAAAAAATCTACTGCCATATAGAATGTAAATAAAACGTCCGAAATCGTGTTTACTGCCATATAGCAAATTCCTAATATGGTTCCGCTATCCCCCTCAAAATCCCCCTCTAACACCCCTTAAACCCACGTTTTCCCGCCTACGCCCCGCCAATCCCGGTGACGTGCTTTTACCGCCATATAGCTTGTGAGTTTACACACACGCAACTCCTTAAAGAAGAGCTACTGGTATTCTGATCAGTATCACAGCAGCGTCCTTCTCACTCTCTGCCTCCCTACGAAGCCGTCAAACGCGCTCTGACCACTATTCATCACCCAAGTTCTCAGAAGCCAGACTCTGTACACATATCTATTTTCGCCATACTACCCGTTCTCACTCTCAGCGTCAAGCATAAAAGGTTGTATTCTTCCGATTCGGGTGTGGCCAGATTTCCTGGCAGGTGATTGGGGTATTCGTCAATACTCGATCATAAGGCACAACACAGCCGCTATCGTCATTGCGAGCACCTCACCGAATTCTCAGGAGGCACGCAAAAGAAAATGAATCTCAACGAATTGTCATTGCGAGGAGCGCAGCGACGTGGCAATCTCCTACCCCTCGCACTATGAGAACTGTTCATTTTCTTAGGAGGCCCCCTTGGGGCCGTGGCAATCTCCGGCTTTCGAGTCCGCCTCCGGCGGAAGATTGCCGTCCGCCGAGAGCCTCTGATGAGATAATATTTCAAGCGCACTAAGAAAAAAAGGGTTTTTGGCTTGACGTGGCCGTGCATCTTCAGATAAACCCGAATACCGTACGCAAGGCGTACTCTGAGTTGGAAATTTTAGGGATACTGAACACCCAGCAGGGGACGGGGACTTTTGTCGGCAACCGGCAAGTGGAAATCGACAAGGCCGAGAAGGCACAAATGCTCAAGCAGATATGCGACGAACTTGTCGCACGCGGCAACCAATACGGCTTTACTCTCAAAGAAATTGTCAGTCACTTGAATAGGAGATTAAAAGATGGCAGCCAAGACTAAAACCCCCCAACCCAGCCTGACCCACCAGTACAAGGCAACCGTTCAGTTCGAGGCCGAGGCGGCGTCGCTTAATTTGGTCGCCGCCCTGGCGGGTGTCGTCGTCGTGCTAATCGGCGGCGTAGCAAACCGGCTCATTATGGGCGATTGGAGCGAAATCAATTCGTACATTGCCGTGCCGGCTGTGTTGACCGCAGCGATATGCTTCTTCGGCATCAAGATCGCCAACCAGTGGGAACGTGCCGTGGTCCTGCGGCTCGAACGATTCCTCTGCCTCAAAGGGCCGGGGCCGTTCTTCGTTATCCCCATCATCGACACGGTCGCGCATAGTGTGGACATGCGCATACACGCGACCGATTTCAGTTCGGAATCGACCCTCACCAAGGATCTCGAAGATGCAATGTCCAAGGAGACCCAGGCCGAACGCGAACGCCACGCTCGAATAATACTCGGAACCGCAGAGACCGAAATCGCAGAAAAATTCGCCCAGGCCGCAAAGCAATACGAGTCAAACCCCGGAGCAATGCACCTTCGGGGCATGAATATGCTATTCGAAGGGCTGAAAGCAAAAGGCTCGATGGTAATAGTCCCAAGCTCCGCCCTCGATACAATGAACCTCGGGGCAATAGGAGGACTAACAGCCCTAAGGACTTGTAAATAAATAAAGTTTCAGTCTTCTGGTTGCCGATAGAGGTAATATGAAGACGATAGTAAAACATAAAGCAGTTATCCCGCAAGGGAAGCAGTTGGCAAAATCGATTCAAAGCAAATCGTGGCGAAAAA
>JAUVXL010000102.1 GCA_030603595.1 Sedimentisphaerales bacterium
TTTTTCGCCACGATTTGCTTTGAATCGATTTTGCCAACTGCTTCCCTTGCGGGATAACTGCTTTATGTTTTACTATCGTCTTCATATTACCTCTATCGGCAACCAGAAGACTGAAACTTTATTTATTTACAAGTCCTTAGCTCGTTGAGATCATGCATTTGGACGGTTATCAGGCGGTCCCTTAATTTCTTGAGGCCGTCGATAGGGTCGATGCCGTCGCGCATCCAGTAGCCCATATCCGCACAGGCCCCGATCCGTCTGCTTCGGCCCCGGCAGGCCTTGAGGATGCCTTCGGGGTTCCAGTATTGGGGCGATGCCTTCTTGTCGTGGTTGTGCAGGGCTACGTTGATTTCGTATTCGTCGCAGAATTTCTCGATTGTATCGAGCGATTCGGGCGCCGGCTCGGACATAAACGTCTCGATTCCGATCTTCCGGGCGAAGTCGAAGATTCTGCGGCAGCCCGCCTCGTCGCCGGGGATGTTTTGGTAGAAGTACGTCAGCATCGTTACGCCGGCCGAATCCAATTTCAGACGGATTTGCTTTAGCTCCTCGTCGGTCAAGCCAGGCTCGAAGTTCTTCGGGATTTCCTTGCTCACCTTCTGAAAGCTGAGTCCGCCCATATAGGCCAGGCCGAGCTCGGCTGTCTTGTCTATCGCCTCGAAAAGCGTGTGTTTATGGAAGGTGTATGCCTCGATGCCGAGCCGCCAGCCGATTCTTTCCTGTGCGGCGATAGCGGGCGTCAATCTGCCGCTGGGGATTGTCGGCGCGGGTAGGTCGCCGAGTGCGAACTGGGCGGCGGCGAGGTAGAATTGCAGCATCTTCGGGTCCCAGAAGACGTAAGGGTTGTGCGCGATGGTCGAATGAAAGACCCGTCCTCGTCCGTACCTGCGGACCCAGGCCAGGGCGTAGTCGTTGTCGGCGCGCGAGACATTACCGCGGGGCTGGCCCTCGAATTTGGTCTTTTCCGTATCGATGCTCAGCAGGACGCGGACGCGATTTCTCGAATAGACCTGATGGTAGCGGAAGAACTCGTCGCGGTAATCGAATCCCTTACCTGCGAAGACTTGATTGACCGGGTGGGTCGGGTCGTCGAGCTTGATAAAGACATGCTCGTCGGGGTCGCGATGGTTCGCTCCTCTTGCGCCGAGCATCCTGCCGAATTCGGGCCAGTCCTCGATCGCGCCGGGCCAGCGGGTGAAGGCGACGGTCGTGCCGTGGACGCCCATCAGTCCTCCGCCGCCGTAAACGAATTCGATCAGGCTTTGCCTCAAGGCCGGGTCGGTAAAGAGGTTGCCGACCGTGTTGTTGAAAAAGACCGCGTCGAAGCGCTTCAGGCTCTCGGGCTTGAAGACAGCCGGGTCCTTGCTAACGACCGTCTCGAATGCGCCGGTCTTCTCCCCCATCATCTTGAAGGCATAGTTGGCCGTCGGGATCGAGCCGTGGCCGCCGTACCCGACATTGAGCGTGAAGATGAGCAGCCTGCGCTTCTTGCGAGGCTTGGCGAATGCCTTTTTAGGTATGGCGGCGGCGATCTTCTTCCGCTCGTCGGGGCCGATTTCGCGTGCATTGGCTGTGCTGAGCAAGAGGTGCGGGGCCGCGAGCATCCCGGCCGTTGCGCTGAGAAAATCACGCCGGGTCAATATCTTTGTTTTTTTCTGCATGGGAGTCATTCCTCTGTTCCTTTTTTCATATTCCCTCGCTGTACGCTGCCGACGTTGCTCAGGACGATTGATTCTTCCACTTCCGCCGGCTGCGGAAAGCTGAAATCCTGCAGCACCAGCCGATCTATTCGATTGCAGATCATTACGGGTCGGAAGTCTTCCTTTTCATATCGCAGGCGGACATTGTCGAACTGTAGCTCTTCGACATTTCTCGCGAAAAATCCCCAGGCCGGCAGCGATCGCGCATCGACGCCCGGTGCTTTGACTTCTTCTTTGGCCTTGTTGCGTTTGCCGCCGCCTTTGTACGATATTGTCACGTCTCGAAAGACCACGTTCTCGAACGGCTCCTCGGCCCAGCTTTCGACCGAGGCGGCTGCGCGATATACGCCGGTCGCCGTGACTCGATCTACGACGATGGCGCCCGCGGTATTGCCCGGCTTGAGCGAAAAGTGGAACGGCGTCGCCACGTTGTGCATAGTGACATCGCTTATCAGCACGTCGTCAAGCTCGCCCTTGGTCGCGTCCCAGGCGCCGGGCTGCAGGGTAATCCCCGCCAGCATGTTATGGCGGTTCGACGTGCGGTGCGGATGGATGCCGGGGCCGTAGAACAGGCAGTCGTGAATAATCAGGTGCTTGGCCGGGCCGATCAGACGGATGCCATTGCATGAGGAGTTGACGATGCAATCGGAGATTAGCGTATTCTCCCAATACCTGCCCGCGATGCAGTCGTCGCCGGTGTAGAACTCGCAGCCGACGATGCTGACATTTCGGCAGTCGCGGTCGGGCGAGCCTCTGAAATGGACCCCGTCCCAGCCGCCCGTGAACTTGACGTTGCGAATACTCACCTCGTCGCTGACCATAAAGAAGATCGCATAGTTGGCCGAATCGACAAACGATATATCGCGCACCGTGACGTCCCTGCAATTGACAAACACAAACGTATGCGGCCCGCGCATCTTCTCCTCACCCGTTGCATCGAAGACCTTGTTGCCGTCAATCACGCCTTGCCCGGCGATGGCGATATTCTCGACCCCGTCGCCGAGTATCATCGCCCGATGCCACTTGCCCCACTTCGCTTCCGGCATCGACGCCGGCGGTATCGGATACTGATATTTATCGAGATTCGCCGTCCCGATCAGCCTCGCGCCCGCTTCGAGAAAGAGCGTGACGTTGCTTTTCAGATGCACCGTTCCCGATAGATACTTGCCGGGCGGCATCAAGACCTGGCCTCCGTCTGCCTTCGCGCACGCATCTATCGCCTTCTGGATAGCAGCCGTATCGAGTGTCTTGCCGTCGCCCGCGGCGCCGTAGTCGCTAACATTAAACACCCCGGCCGCAATGGAAATTGCTGTTTGGGCCAATATGATTAAGCCAACCGCTGCAACCAGCGATCGCACGCTTCGCAAAACACCGTCACCGGACCTGTTAATGCGATCACAATATATCATATCCAAGCCTCCTACTTATCTTTAGCCACCGGCGCCGTATTCTCAGGCGTTGTGATTCCCGGCGGCAATTCCATAATTCGGATATTGCGGAAGTGGATCTCGGCCCCTTCGGATTCGAGGCAGATGTATCCTTTCTTGACGGAGGCCTTGCTGATGCCGTTGACGAACTTGCCGTTGACCGCCAGCTTGATAACGCCATCGACACAGACGATTGTGTATTTATTCCAGATGCCTTTGCCCTTGCATCGCTTCTCGAAGGATTTGCTTCTGCTCCCTCTGGGATTGTCCGGCACGGTCTTCAGTCCGCCCGTTCCGAAGATTTCGCCGTGGACGTAGGCGTCGGTCTGCTTGTGCTGGACTGCCCAATCCAGCTCGAGTATCTGAACCTCGACTCCTTTGGGCAGACGCCGGCCCTTCGGCGGGACGCCGTCGCTCCAGACAAACACGCCGGAATTACCCCCGGCCGTCAGATGCTTCCATTCGACCTCCAGGATAAAATTCTCATATTGCCGATTCGTCCGCATAACCCCGATAGGCTTGCCCGTGCAAAGAAGCGTCTTGTCCTTAACGCCCCACGTATCCTCAGCCGTATTGACATTGACCCACCCGGCAAGGTCCTTACCGTTAAACAAATCCCGAAACGCCGGAACTTCGACGTCTTTCGCCAAACAGTCCACCGACACCAGCACCACTACGATGCACATCAGTATTTTTGCTTGATTCTTCATTGTCTTTTCTCCATTTTCGTTCTTTCTTTTTGACGTCCCGGCGTGCCGGGACACGCAGATTAACACTGTACTTAAAAAACTCACATCCTGTCATTCCCGCGAAAGCGGGAATCCACCAATAAAATGGTCCGGGCCAAAGCCTTGCCAAGCATTATAACCGATAACCCAAGCAAATGAGAAGTGTGAACCAGCAAATCCAATCAACGACCGACAACCCCACAGTCGAAATCGCAAATCCGCCAAGGCGGCATCAATGGAAAGCCCCCCTCTTTGTCATGCCGAGCGCAGCCGAGGCATCTATTAGATAGAAACACCCCGCCAAGCGGCTTCGCTATTGAGCCGGAAAAAAATCTCATCCACAACATTTGACAATATCTCTATGTTACCGCACTTCAAGCCTAATCATTAGGCGTTCCACGGTGTGTCGCCACTTCTTAGCTACAGGCTTGCATACCGTGTTCTGATTACCAAAGAATCCCTTCTCCTTAATGGCATCATTCAAATCCAATGCCTTGAGCCATTTCACTCTAACGAGGTATTCGGACTTCTCTTCATTGTCAGCATTCTTGAATACATTACTTCCAATAAGATCCTCTGGGGTAAGTGCTCTCTGATTGCCCTCATCGCTAATCATGAACTGGTCTACTCGAACCATCGGATCCACCACTTCACCTACCCCAACATAGCCCTTACCGGGAATATTCACCCATATCCTTTTCCCAGGCTCCAAAAGGTTTAGAGTTTTACTATACCATGTTCCTCCACCCCCAGAGACGAATCCATATTTCTTGGCATCTTCCCAACGACGACCATTCTCGTCATGGCCAAAGGAAACATAGAATTCACCATTCCACGGTTCTTTTCCCTCACCGACTATAGTAGGGCTGGGCAGAGAAGGATCAATGAACCACATACTGCTAAGGTATTCTCTGTCATCGTCTTTGAAGATTCTGAAGAATAGAGCATTGATAGGAACATTGTGTTCATCGGACAAGTAATTGACGATTCTTTCCGTGCTATCATCCAACTGAGAGGCTACGACTACCAATTGATGAGTTTCGTTAATCTCATCCGGCATCACAGAGACCCTGAAATGATCACGAAATGCCTGATCCAGCGATAGTCCTTCTTTGTCCTTATGGAACTTCTTCAAGTATGCGTCGAAGATTGACACGATCTTATCATCTGCCAGATCCTTAACCCACGATGCATAATCCAACAACTGAGCCACGACATCCCGTGGAGTCTTATTCCTCTTCAACTCAAGCACAACAAGGTTGCCATCACGATCAATCGCCAGCAGATCGACATACTTTCCATAATCTGTGTAGACTTGTCTGCCGACAACCATCCAATTCGGAGAAGCGATAGAAATATCAGTATCTAAGTACTGTTCGAGTCTGTCCTCAAGGTCTAAGGATTTAACATCCAGTTTCTCCAAACGATTGTCTATGCGCCATATACCAAGCTCAAGTGGCATGATTCGCCTCCCATATTACCATATCTTCATCCCGGCTCCGTTTCTGCGAAGCCAGCCAAGCTCAGTCTCATCGATGCCTGCATTTAGTTCCTTTCGCCACTGTTCATCCGAGATCATATCATACCATCTTCGCAAGTCCAGCAATTCCGATCGCGATTTGCCGTGCACGTGCGCGCCTGCACTCGACCACTCATACCGCCACGGCTTGCGGCAGAGCTTGGCGCGAACCGGATTGATCTCGACGTACCTCATCGCCAGCCACAACTGTCCTTGCTAATCTCGGCATAAACCAAAATTAGACAAAAAAGCCACGCTTGTCAACACAAAAATAGGTGGCTGGGTCTAGTTTCTACGGGAGCAGGCAAAGAAAAAGAACTTCAAGTTCGAGCCGCCAAAGAAAGAATCCGCCGACGCCGAAAAGAAATCGAAATGATCCGCCACGAAGGCCCCGAGGCACAAAGAGATATTAACCACAGGTTCGCACGAATTGCCACGAACGAATTACGTATCTCATTTGTCGTCAAAAAAATCGGGTATTTAGCCTGCGGTTTTACCGCAGGTCCCAACCCACAGAATTGCAGTCAATCAAATACTAACCGTCATTGCGCGTCCCGGCACGCCGCCGCTGTGCTGCCTTCGGGACGCCGAATTATCATGGGAAGAGCAACCTCCGCTTGCGTAGCGACGGCGAGAAACGTAATGGAAATCATTGCGATGATAATGAGGCGATTGGTCTTTGTGATCATTCTTTTGCTTCATTGATTTCGTAGATTCGGCCTCGTTGAAATCGTTCAGTTCAATACCGTGCTTTTTCGCCAAATCTGTATATCCCAGGGCCAGGAAGACATCGCCCGTCCGCCCCTGACCGGCGCCTTCGCCGATGGCAATTCTGGCATTTGATCGGGCTTTACAGTACTGAAAGACGACTTCTACAACTCCGACGGGCGTGGTTACAGGCGGCAGTGAGGACTTTGTCAGGTTGGGCTTTATGATAATCAGGCCGTCCCGAGGCAGTCTCGACCCCGCGCCTATACAATCCAGTGCGCCGGCGATGCTTGTTTCGTAGGTGGTGAACTTAACTTTGGCGACGGCGTTCATAAATGCTTGTATATACTTCGCTTAGATGCATGCTTACACTGATGTAATTCGGCGATCACCAGGAGCCAAGAGGACCTTGCGCGGGGAATTACACGGTAAACACAGTGAACAAAATCCTGTCAAGGGAGTATTAACCCTTTTGGCATGGTTCAATTCTGGGTGGCAAGGCTCAGGGCCGCCTGCAGGCGCTATAAAAAAAGCATGGAACGGCCTTGACGGCCAAGAAGAAATGGTTATAGTTATACGGTCCCCATCGGAGTGGGGTATTGTATAGGGGGCTGATTTTGGTTGGTCTATTGGAGTATGGATATGATAGAGGTCAAAGGACTTCGGCGCAGCTTCGGGCCCGTCGTTGCTGTTGACGGCATATCATTCGACGTTGAGAAGGGGCAAGTCCTCGGGCTGCTCGGGCCCAACGGTGCCGGCAAGACAACTGCGATGCGCATGTTGGCGTGCTTTATCAGGCCGGACAGCGGCACAGCTTCGGTTTGCGGGTACGATATACTGCAAAACCCGATTGAGGTCCGCCGGTCACTGGGCTACCTCGCTGAGAACTCGCCTGCCTACCCGGAAATGACGGTTGGCGGATTTCTCGACTTTGTTTGCGATGTCCGGGAGATTAAGGGCAAGGCCCGCAAAAGCACGCTGGACCGCATAGTGCCGACCTGCTCGATTGAATCTGTCTATCATCAGACGATCGAGACGCTCTCGAAGGGTTACAAACGCCGCGTAGGCCTGGCACAGGCCCTGATTCACGACCCCGACGTCCTAATTCTTGATGAGCCGACCGACGGACTCGACCCGAACCAGAAATTCGAGGTCCGAAAGCTCATCGGCAAGATGGCCAAGGACAAGTGCATTATTATCTCGACGCACATCCTGGAAGAGGTCGAGGCGATTTGTTCTCGGACGATAATTATCGCCAAGGGTAAGATTCTCGTCGATTCGACCCCGGCCAAGCTCAAAGAAGAGCACCAGTGCAATCTCGACGCCGTCTTCCGAAGAATCACAAAGGCCAACGATTCGAAGGGCCAGAAGAAGGGGTAGAGACGCGGCCGGCGCCGCGAAAGTTGCGTGTATTTTTCAGAGGTGCACAGACATGAATAGTTTTAAGGCTGTATTTAAGAGGGAACTGAAGAGTTACTTCGCAACCCCTCTTGCTTACGTGTTTCTCGTCATCTTCCTGTTTTTCTCGGGCTACCTGACTTTCAAGCAGGGCTTCTACGAGATGCGCCAGGCGGACATGCGGACGTTTTTTATGAACCTGCCACTGCTCTTTGTCTTTATGGTCCCTTCCGTTGCAATGCGGCTGTGGGCCGAGGAGCGAAAGGTCGGCTCCATCGAACTGCTCTTCACCCTGCCCATAACTATCAGGCAGGCGGTCCTCGGCAAGTTCTTCGCAGCCTGGCTTTTCCTCGCAATAGCTCTGGCACTGACATTCCCGATGGTGATAACCGTCTGCTACCTCGGCGATCCCGACGGCGGACTCATAGTCACCGGCTATATCGGCAGCATCCTGATGGCCGGAGGATTCCTGGCCATAGGCTGTTTCTTCTCGGCCGTCAGCAAGAACCAGGTCATCAGCTTCGTTCTTTCGGTCGTAGCCTGTGCGGTTCTCGTTTATGCCGGTATGCCCACGACGATGAACTATCTTTCGACGTTTATGCCCGCAGGCCTCGTCTCGGCGATTGGGGGAATGAGCTTCCAGGGCCACTTCGAGTCGATCCAGAAAGGCGTACTCGAATTCAAGGACCTTGCATACTTTGTTTTGATAATTGTTGGCTGGATCGCGGCATGCACTATTGTTTTAGATGAAAGGAAGGCAAGCTAATGAGCAGAACGTTGAGAGCTATTATCGCTGCCGTGCTCGTTCTGGTGATTACCTTGGCTGCGATAAGCATCTGCCAGAACATCGGAAAGGGCATGAAGGTCGATATTACCGACCAGCGTCTTTACACGCTGAGCGACGGCACCAAGGCGATCCTTGGCAAGCTCAATCAGCCGATTACCGCCAAGCTCTTCTATGCCAAGACCGCGGCGTTGAAGGGGCCCGACCAGATTCGATTTTTCAACAACTACTATCAGTTCGTCAAGGCGCTGTTGGAGGAGTATGTCGCCGCGTCGAAGGGAATGTTCAAGCTCGATGTTATCGATCCGAGGCCGTTTAGCGAAGACGAGGCGGAGGCCATGCGCTACGGACTGCAGAAGTTCCCCATAACGCAGGAGGAGAACTTCTTCTTCGGCCTGGTTGTCCAGACCGAGTTCGGGGTCGAGAAAGTTATCAAGTTCTTCTCGCCCGACCGTCAGAATTTCGTCGAGTACGACATCAGCTACCTCATAGATACCGCCATCACCCGCCAAAAGACTAAGATAGGCGTACTCAGTTCACTACCCGTGATGGGTGATGATATGAGCGGGTATATGGCTCAGATGATGCGTATGCAGGGTCAGCAGCCCAAGGGCCCGTGGACTATTGTCGAGCAGTTGCGAAATCAATATGAAGTCAATCGTGTGCCGACCGATGTTAACGATATCAATGACGTCGATATCCTGCTCGTCATACATCCCAAAGAGCTGCCTGAGCGCACCCTCTTTGCGATAGACCAATTTGTCTTGAAGGGCGGCAGGACCATTGTCTGCGTTGACCCACATTGTCTCTCGGATCAGCCCGCGCAGCCGCGAAATCCCATGATGCAGCAGCAGCAGTCGCAAAAGTCCGACCTCAACAGGCTTATGCGCAACTGGGGCGTTACGATGCCGGATAACACCATCGCCGGCGACCTTAATCTCGCATTAGCCGCGAGGATGGGCGAGGACGGCGTCGTCGGCTTCCTCGGCCTGCGACCGGAGCCAGGTTGTTTCAATAAGGATAGTGTTGTAACCGCGGAATTGAATCAGGTTACTATGCTATTCGCCGGAGCGCTCGTCGAGGTCGGAGAATCAATGGACCCGAACGTCCTTTCTCTGGATGTCAAGCGGACGACACTGGTTACCACGACCAACGAAGGCAATGTAGTAAGGGTGGATAGTCCCTACGAGTTAATGTTCATGGATCCGGGCATTCTGAGAAAGAAGTTCCGTCCCGGCGTCCAGCCCGTCACGATGGCTTATCTGCTTACCGGGAAATTCAAAACAGCCTTCCCCAACGGCGTGGCAATCGAGGTCCCGGCCCCCAAGGCACAGAACGACGACGACGATGAAGACAAAACGATTACAGAACTGATAAAGCCCGAACTGACCGAGGCCGTCGAGGATTGCGCCGTCGTTGTCTTCAGCGATGTTGATTTCCTCAGCGACAGGGTCGCATATCGCGATTCCTTCTTCGGAAGCAAGATGGTCGTCGGAGACAACAGCGCATTGCTGCTCAATGCAATCGATGACTTGAGCGGATCGAGCGATCTGGTTTCCATCAGATCCCGCGGCAACTTCCGCAGGCCCTTTACCGTTGTCGATGCCATCGAGAACGAGGCCAAGGAAAGAAGCGCCGAGAAGATGAAAGGAATCGAGGCGGCGATTCTCGGCTTTAATGCCGAGCTTCAGAAAATGGTTGCTTCAGCCAAGGAGGGCGAGGAGGAGGTTCTGGGAAATGCCATATTGCAGCAGCGTAAAGCCCTGGAGCAAAATATTTACGATGCCGAACGCCAGAAACGAGTGATTCGGATGGAGCGCCGCGAGGGGATCGACGGATTAGGAAGAAAGCTCCAACGACGAAACACCCTGATGGTGCCCGCCGCAATTCTGATAATTGCGGTAGTGCTCGGCATCCGTCGAAACGCACGAAGGAGGCACTACATAAGTCACGCGAGCGATGCCTGATATGAAGCACGAAACACTAAATCCTAAACTCGAAACAAATTAAAATGACAGAAATACAAATGAGCCAAACGATGTGTTTTGAACATTGAGACATTTGAATTTGAAATTTGTTTCGGATTTCGACATTCGGATTTCGGATTTGAACAATTAGACGGGAGTTGTGGAATGAGTAATAAGAGTCTGGCGATATTGGGAATTGTCGCGGCGGTTATGGTTATATTGGCGATGGTCCTGTCGGGAGTATCGGACGGGCCTCGGCGAGGCTCAACCGGGCCTGCTTATCTTATCCAGGGCCTTGATTCGGGCAGCATTGGGAAAATCGTTATCGGCTCGGGCGATGATGTGGTGACACTGACACGCAGAGGCAAGGCCTTCACAGTCGCCGAGAAGGCCAACTACCCGGCCGATATGAAGCAAATCAACGAGTTGATACAAAACTGTGCGGATATCAAAACCGTCGGCTCTGCCCATACGAGCAATCCCGCCAATCACAAAGACCTCGAAGTGGCCGAAGACAACGCCAAAAGCGTCGTTAAGTTCTTCACGCCAGATCCCAATTCCAAGCTTATCACCGGTGTCGCTGTGGGCAAGAATATCGAGGCGGGGCAGGGCGCTTATGTGAGGCTGCTGCCGAAGGACAGCGTTTTCGTCACGACCGAATCGCCCTGGATCAAGGACCAGGCAACCGACTATATCGACCAGGAGCTTATCACTGTTAAACGCGAGGACATCAACTCCGTAACGATCAGCCCCGGCGGCGAGGCCTACACACTCAAGGCGGGCGCCGGCGACGCCGTTTCGCTCGAGAATCTCCCGCCCGGCAAGAAGCTCAAAAACACCGACGCCAAGAGCGTCCTGACGGCCCTCGCCGACCTCAGGTTCGACGACGTTTCAAAGAGCATAGGCGGCCTGGCGTTTAATGAGCAGTATGCTTGCAGACTGAATGATTTAACTGTCTATACGCTGAGCATAGCCCAGAAAGATGATAAGACTTATGCTGTTTGCAAGGCCGAGTTTACAGGCCAAAGGCCCAAGGGAGTGAAAAAAGATGAGTCGGCCGAAGAACTGAAAAAGAAGGAGGCATTACTCCTTGCCTTCGACAATGCAGCCGTCTTTACCGCCAGACACAAGGGCTGGATCTACGAAATACCCGACTGGAAGGCAAAGAACCTGACCAAGAAACTTCCCGATTTACTCGAAGACGTCGAAAAGCCCAAAGACCCCAACGCCCCCGAGGCCGCCGCGCCAACGCCCGCAAAGGAGGCTGCAATAAAGGCCCTCCAAGCCATTGCTCCTGAACCGGTTAAAGCCGCTGCCCCCAAACCAGTTGCCCCCGACGGCGACAAAGCCGCCGACCCAAACGCCACAAAGCAATAGCAGTCCGCATTTAGCCTGCGGTTTTACCGCAGGTTTCGACTCCCAAAATCTCAGCCGAGCTAACAGAAATCAAGACGCTTGATAAGGCGTCCAATCCCTGGTAGTATCCCATTGTCTGCCGGCGGCAGGCCCGCTGCGCCGATGCGACTATTGCACTTGATTGGGCCAAGACTATGGCAGAGATTTCACAAAGCAAGTCTCTTGTCCTCGGGCACGGGTGGTTATGTAAAGGAGAAATAAGATGAATACAGGCGGCAAGAGTTATCGAAATCATACAATTGGTGTGATTGTTCTTGTGGCATTGGCGGTCTCAATGCCGACTTGGGCCGCCAAGCTTGAATTTGAGGCCCATCGCATCGGGCGCTTTCGCGGCGAGGCCTGCGCGGTGGCCGATTTCAACAACGACGACAAGCTCGATATAATAGCCGGTCCCTTCTGGTACGAGGCCCCCAACTGGAAGCCGCACAAGTTTCGCTTCTTGGAGGGCAAGCTCGACCCGCAGGGCAAGACTCACACGGTCGATGGCAATGGCAAGGGCTACCATGACGACTTTACGAACATACCGCTGGATGTAGATCGCAACGGCCTGATCGATGTTGTGACCTGCTCGTGGTTCAGCAAGCGGGTTGACTGGTATCGCAATTCCGGCTCCACAAGCGTGATGTGGCCTATGATGATAAGCGATGAAGGCGTCAACTTCGAATCCGCCGACCTCTGCGATATAGACGGCGACGGCAAACAGCTTGAGATTCTCCCCCACTGCAAAGATACGAGGTGGTATGAAATCGGCGATAGGAATCTGATTGTGCACGCCGTCTCATCCCGTGAATTGAACTTCGGCGGCGGAGTCGGCGATATTAACGGCGACAATCGTCCCGATATTATCCGCCCGGACGCATGGTACGAGGCCCCGGCCGACCCGCGAAAAGGAAAATGGATCGAACATCCACTCGCCATCGGAAGCATCGAAGAGGGCAAATCGGAGCATACGCCGCAGATATTGGTCTATGACGTTGACGACGACGGCCTGAACGATCTGGTTACCAGTTCGGCCCATAGATACGGAATCTTCTGGTATCGACAGGTCAAGGAAGAATCCAACATCTCTTTCGAGCAGAACCTCATAGACAAATCCTGGTCACAGGCCCACAGTCTGACCCTCGCCGACCTCGATGAAGACGGCGACCTCGATCTAATTGCGGGAAAGCGGTTCTACGCACATAACGGCAGCGACCCCGGGGCCGAAGAACCGCTCGGCGTGTACTGGTATGAGTTGGAACAATGGCAAGGCGCCCAGTGGACCCGCCACGCTATTTCTTATGACGAAGGAATCGGCTCGGCCCTGGATATACCCGTCGCAGATATGGACGGCGACGGAGACCTCGACATCGTGGTGACAGGCAAGTGGGGCGGACCGGTACTCTTCGAGAACAAGCTAAAGTCCAAATAGTCCGCGCTACGGAAATAGCAGTTGTCATTCCTGCGAAAGGTTGTCATTCCTGCGAAGCTTGTCCTCGACCCCGATCGGGGAGCAGGAATCCATTGTTTTCACTTTGCGCTGCAGATACTAATCCATTGATGGTCAAATGAATCATAGAATGCCAATACCTGCAAAGGGACTTTCCGGGGGCGCCCGACAGGATTGTGGCGACTCTGCCGCAGATTCGAGGGTGGCAGCCTCAAGGCCGAAGGGCTTGGGGATGGCCCGGACTAACAGAGTGGCTCGGCCCGAAGTGCTATCTTTTTGTCGTACACCCCTTTCCGGCGTGTTGCTCTCGGTGTTGGTTTGGGGGCTGCTGATCAGGCAGTCACAGGGCGACCAAGAGCAGCGAAAATACATCGAAAACGCCCTTTACCCGCAGTGCGGCAATTCAGGGCCTGGCCAACGTCGCCGGACCCGACGCCGTGGCAATTGTAGTCGGTGCGTTGAAGGACGCCGCTGAAAAGGTCCTCACCGTGACGACCAACGAAACCGTGCGAAAACAGGCAAACGAGCTTATCGAGGCCATAGACCGGCTGCTAAGCCGTGACGCCGGACAAATCGAGGCCCTAAGCCCCGATCAGGGAATAAATTAGAATTGACTTGCATCAGGCAAAAAGCTATAATCTAATACGACAGCGCAACTTAGCCCTGAAGAAAAAGGGGTAACACCTTGTTACGTAAGCGGTTATGCTAAATATGTAAACTCGAAATCCGAATATCGAAATACGAAACAAATACGAAATTCAAATGACCAAAATCTCAAAC
>JAUVXL010000185.1 GCA_030603595.1 Sedimentisphaerales bacterium
TTTTTCGCCACGATTTGCTTTGAATCGATTTTGCCAACTGCTTCCCTTGCGGGATAACTGCTTTATGTTTTACTATCGTCTTCATATTACCTCTATCGGCAACCAGAAGACTGAAACTTTATTTATTTACAAGTCCTTAGCCTTTGTAATGTGTGTTTACTGTGCTCAGAGCATAATCATAGGTTTCTTCTGGTTCCTCACTATCCTCACCTACGGCAGAATCTACAAAAGCAGCGACGACGACGGCTTCGACGAGTATTCTGTACTCAACCCCATCCAAAGGGCCCAGGCGGCCGGCTTTTTTGCAGTTCACTACGGCCTGTTTCATTTTGTGTACATTCGATACTTCATCCTCAGCATCTTCGTCATACCCATGTTCGGGAGAGTCGGCCGGACAACTGCCCACGTGCAGATCGAGACCGTCGATTTCCCCTTCAAGCCGTTATTGATATTCACAGGCGTCTTCTTCATTAGCAGGCTCTTCAACTTCATTCGAGAACAAAAAGAAAATGCCCGGAAACCAGGAAGACTTGGGTAGTGGTCGCAGGGGCTTTGAAAGCCGAGCAGCCCGAGTCCGACGAAGCGCTGTGCCGCTGTGCGCAGATCGAGCGCCTGGACGGCAAGCAGGCCCAACGCTACGCCAAAGAGCACCTCAAGGCCGTCGAAACCGACGGCGGCTGGCGAACCACCTACATTTGCCCCTACACCAACAAACGCTGGCTGCTCGATTACACAAGAATGGCCGACCAGGACCAGTCTCAATACGCCAGACTGCGATCCCTGCCGCCGAAGGCTGCGCAACAATAAAACCCACCCCGCTTGCCGATCCGGATTGTCATTCTGTCCGCAAGGACTCCCTCGCAGAGGCGAACCCGCAGAATCCGGCTTGCCCTTTGTCATTCTGAGGCAGAGCCGAAGAATCTGGCTTATCGGCCGGGTGAATACCTCATAGTCGAATGGCCCGTTCGCAACTCAGCCGGATGCTGGCCGCGAAGATGAATCAAGGTGTGAGAAAAATGGAGAAGCGGGTATGAAACTCTTCAAAATGCAACTCTTATTGACCGTGGTTGTGTGCTGGGCATCATCGGGGAACGCGGCAATACTCTGGGATTATGACTCGCCTTTGACTGTAATCGAGGACGTTGCGGATATTGGCGGCGTCTGTCTATGACACCTTGCCGAAGTACTACTTTTATTCAACGACAGATTCAGGCTATTCGGGCGACACGCTCCGCTATGCTGCGGTCGGAACAACCGTCCCTGAACCGGGGACCTTAATGTTGCTTGGCATCGGCGGCCTGGCCCCGGTCAGGAGGCGGCGGGGCCGGCGAGAGGGACAGGAATAATACACTGGCCTGGGTTGTCTGCTCTGTTCGTCATTCCGGCCTTGTGTTCGTCATTCCGGCCTTGAGCCGGAATCCAGAACCTGCGCAAGCAAGCTGCACACGAAGCCTCCTGGACCCCTGGTCAAGCCAGGGGTGACACGAGGACGCTCCGAGGGCGCTCGGGGCTACAAACTGTCATTCTGAGCCCGCCGCAAGCTAAGAACTGTCATTCTGAGCGTGAGCGAAGAATCTGGTTTGTGCGACGGGCGGATGCATCATAGTCGAATGGTCCGTTCGCTTCCTGGCCAGATGCTTCGCCTTCGGCTCAGCATGACAAGAGGGCCGGGCCGGATGACAAGGGGCAGCGGATGAACGGGATTTTTTTTGAAGTGGCGGCTTGTAAGGCAGGGGCGGGGGGATTATACTCTAACTGCGATTATTATGAAGCTCGAAATTCGAACCCCGATAGACAGCATCGGGATAGGTATCAAAATTCAAAACCCGAATTGCCAAAGTTCAAAACAGCATCTCATGCGTTAAGGTGTTTTTCTTTTGAGAATTCGTATTTTGAACATTCGTTATTGTTTCGGATTTCGTGCTTCGTGATTCGGATTTTCGGGCGAAAAAGGCAGTTTTCAGCATTGAGTTGCGCAGTAGTATTAGATTCGTCAAAGGGAGTGTGACTTATGAAAAAGGCATTAAAAACCATCACCATCCTGCTCGTAGCGGCCGTCGTTGTTACTGTGATCGGATGCAAGCAAAAATCCAGCGGCGATCCCAATGACGCCAAAACTGCGAAGTATCGCATTGCCGTGATTCCCAAGGGGACGACTCATGTGTTCTGGAAGTCGATTCACGCCGGCGCAATCAAGGCCCGGGAGGAGTTCAAAGCCGCCGGAGTGGATGTCGAAGTAATATGGAAAGGCCCGCTTAAGGAAGACGACAGGGCCTCCCAGATCAAGGTCGTGGAGAATTTCACAACACGCGGCGTATCGGGAATAGTCCTTGCGCCTTTGGACGACGTGGCCCTGCGCAGGCCGGTCAAGGACGCCGTCAACAGCGGAATTCCCGTTGTGATAATCGATAGCGGCCTGAAAAGCGACGATTATACCAGCTTCGTGGCCACTCACAACTACACCGGCGGCCAAAAGGGAGGCAGGCATCTGGCCAAGATACTCGGCGGAAAAGGCAAAGTAATCATGCTGCGATACCAGGAGGGCTCAGCCAGCACGATGAACCGCGAGCAGGGCTTCCTCGACTGCCTCAAAGATGAGTACCCCGACATAGAGGTTGTCAGTGCGAACCAGTACGGCGGGGCAACGACTGAAAGCGCCCGCCAGGCAAGCGACATTCTGCTCTCGCAGTTTCGGTCGCCGGACGGCGGAATGAAGATTGACGGAATCTTCTGCCCCAACGAATCGACCGCCTTCTCGATGCTCGGGGCCCTGGTCGATAGCGGCTTGGCCGGCAAGGTCAAATACGTCGGGTTCGACAGCTCGGAACGCCTGGTCAAAGGACTGCAGAGCGGACACATCCAGGGCCTCGTTCTCCAGGATCCAATCAATATGGGCTATCTCGGCGTCAAAACCTTAGTCCAACACCTCCAGGGAAAGAAAGTCGAGAAGCAAATCGATACCGGCTCTGAGGTGGCTACGCCCGAGAATATGAACGAGCCAAGAATAAAGAATCTGTTGGAGCCGGATTTCAAGAAATGGTTGAACGAATAGATCCCGGCAAATCGGACTTGCGGCTTCAGATGAGGGGAGTGTGCAAGCGTTTCGGCGCGACCGTCGCCCTTGACGATGTCGGCGTCGAAGTTGCTCCCGGCCGCGTGCTCGCCCTGGTCGGCGAAAACGGCGCGGGCAAGAGCACGCTGATGAAGGTGCTCTCCGGCGCCATCAAGCCCGACGCCGGCGAAATGAGGCTCGACGGGCAGAGCTACCGCCCGGGCAACCCCCTCGAAGCCCGCCGGGTGGGCGTGGCAATGATATACCAGGAATTCTCCCTGACTCCGCACCTTAGCGTCGAGGAAAACATCATGCTCGGCATGGAGCCGGCCATCCTCGGAGTCGTTCGCTGGAAAGAGGTTCGACGCCGTTCAATCGAGGCAATCAAGGAGTTTGACAATCCCGAATTGACGCCTGATGCCCGCGTTAGCAAGCTCTCGGTCGGCTCACAGCAGTTAGTCGAGATCGCCCGCGCCCTGGCGATAGGTTGCCGCGTTCTCGTCCTCGACGAACCCACCAGCAGCCTCACTCGCGGCGACGTCGAGCGATTGTTCGAGATCATCGGGCGGCTCAAAGAACAGGGCAAAGCCATCGTCTATATCTCCCACTTCATCGAAGAGGTCAAGCGCGTCGCGGACGAAGTGACTGTCTTGCGAGACGGCCGCGTCGTCGGCAATAGCATCGTCGCCTCAATCAGCACCGACGAGATAATAGCGCAGATGGTGGGCCGGAAAGTCGAAGACCTCTATCCCAGGTCCGCCCGCCACCCCGGCGAAGTCATTCTTGATGTCAAAGACTTGTCAGGAGTCGAAAAGCCACGCTCTGCAAGTTTGCAATTGCGTCGAGGCGAGGTGCTGGGCATTGCCGGGCTTATAGGCGCAGGCCGCACCGAACTGCTCCGCAGCCTGTTCGGCCTGGACCCGGTTCGCAGCGGTCAAATCAAGCTGGGCTTGTACGCCGGGCCCGCCTCGCCCGTCAGGCGATGGGCCCAGGGAGCGGGCATAATCAGCGAAGATCGCAAGGAAGAGGGCCTGGCCCTGGCGCTTAGCATATCGGACAACGTTACCCTCTCGAAACTGCGAGGCTTCGGCCCGCTCGGACTCGTACTGCCGGGCAGGCAGGACAGGGCCGCCAGGCGATGGATTCACAAGCTCGGCATCCGATGCCTCAGCCCGAGGCAGCCCGTGCAGTCCCTCTCCGGCGGAAATCAGCAACGAGTCGCCCTGGCGCGCCTCCTCCAGCACGACGTCGATGTGCTCCTTCTCGACGAGCCGACCCGCGGCATCGACGTTGCGGCCAAGGCGCTTATTTACAAGCTGATAGACGAATTGGCCTGCGGCCACCCGCCAAAGGCCATTCTGATGGTCAGCAGTTATCTGCCGGAACTGCTCGGCGTCTGCGATCGCGTCGCAGTAATGTGCCGAGGAAGACTCGGACCAACACGCAATATCGAAGATATCGACGAGCACAAACTGATGCTCGAAGCAACCGGACAGACCATTAGGGACCCTGCCGGGGAGGTGAAATCTTGAGCAGCACTCAACAGCCCACAACAAAAGGCGCAGGGACCATGATGTCACTCTTGCGGGCGATATATAGACAGCCCAGCTTCAAGCTGGCGCTTGCTTTGGTCGCGATCTTCTTGTTCTTTGTGGTTGCCGTCGGAGCGCACGAGGCCCTCAATATCCACTCCTCCAATCGTCAGGTCCTCTCAAGACTTCAAGCCGAGGGCGTCTCGCCCGCCGAGGCCCAAAAAGATCCAAGCCTCCTCGATGCGTGGTCGGAAGGTTACTGGGCCTCAGTGCGATTCCTCGGACGCCCCAACCTCGAAATGATCGCTCGACATACCACAATTGTCGGAATAGCGGCGCTCGGTATGACTCTCGTGATTATTGCAGGCGGTATCGACCTTTCCGTCGGCTCGATAATAGCGTTGAGCAGCGTAGCTATTGCCTGGCTGCTTCAATACGCCGGCGCAGGACCATGGACCGCTGTCCTCGGAGGCATCGCTGCTGCTGCATTCTGCGGCATGGTCAGCGGGTTATTAATAACCTGGCTGCGCGTAGTGCCATTCATTGTCACCTTAGGTATGCTGCTGATCGTTCGCGGCGCCGCTAAAGGTATCGCACGTGAGCAGAAGATAGATGTGGATATGGATCGACTCGTATGGCTTGATGACTTGCTGGCTTCGGTCCCCAAAGACCGAAGCTGGATGCTCGTGCCGCTGGGCGTCTGGATTCTGATCGTAATGGCGGTGACAGTCGCATTGATGCTGCGATACACTCGTTTGGGACGCCACATCTTCGCCGTCGGCTCCAACGAAGAGACGGCCCGCCTTTGCGGGGTCGCCGTTGACCGGGTTAAGGTTGCAGTCTTCGCGTTGTGCGCAGCCTTCGCCGGCTTAGCCGGCGTGATGCAGTTTTCATATCTTTCCGTCGGCGACCCAACCGGGGCAACGGGCCTGGAATTGAATGTGATAGCGGCCGTCGTTATAGGCGGCGGCAGTCTCTCGGGCGGCGAAGGTTCGATCCTTGGCACGGTCGTCGGCGCCTTGATAATGACGGTCATCGACACGGGATGCGGCCAGATGGGCCTGCCCAACTGGGTCCAGGAAATCATTATGGGCGTGATAATAATCGTAGCCGTAGCCCTCGACCGTCTCCGCCATCGCCGCAGCGCCTGAGCCTGCAGCGCTGTCAGCGTCTGCGGGGCTGTTCAAAAAGTTCAAATTCACCACGAAGGGTGGCACGGCCAAACTTGTTTGGCCGTGTCCAGACACCTAAAATCGCCTTTTGTGCCATTGGCCGGTCATTGCTATGGGTTTTTCAACGGCCCCTCTGCCTCTTGTTTATAAGATGCTCTGGTAGTAATTACTACCACCCCTTCGTTGGGTCGCCGGCCTTTGTGTCGGGGCCGGATCATCGCGGCGGGGCAATCGGAGGGTCCTACTTTCGTCTGTTGGGCTTTCTTCCCTGTCGGCGGAAGGTGCGCGAGGAGCGTTTGCCGGATTTGTGTTTGCGGGGCTGACGATTGAGGTCGGGTTCCTCGCCCTCCCAGATCGGCTGGATCCGATTGATATTGATAACGGCTTTCAGGTTGCGGAGGTCTCCTTTTGTGAATAGCGTCAGGGCGATTCCTTTTCGGCCCATTCTTGCCGTTCTACCCGTGCGGTGCGTATAGCCCTTGGTGTCGGCGGGAAAGTCGTAGTTGATAACGTGGCTGGTATGTGCGAAGTCCAGGCCCCGGCTGGCAAGGTCCGTGGCGACCATGACCTTGATATCCATCCTGCAAAATCGGCGGAACAGCGACGTTCGCCTCGACTGGTCGAGCCCGCCGTGGATAATCTCGGTCGAGGGCAGCTTCTTCTTCAGATGGCCCTGGAGCTTCTCGGCATTGCGCCTTGAATTGCAGAAGATGATGGCCTGTTTGGGCCTGGCCTTGTCCAGGTATTTCAGCAAAGCCTCGAGCCGATTTCTGCTGCCGATCTGCAGGAAGTGGTGCTGAAGGCTCTGAGGCGCCGTCTGCCCCTTGCCCAAGTAGATCGTCAGGGGGTCTTTGAGGTACTTCCTGGCCAGCTTCTCGACCTCTTTGGGCATAGTCGCGGAAAAGAGCAACGTTTGGTGTTCGTGTATGACGCAGGAGATGATTAGTTCGACGTCGGAGATAAACCCCATATTCAGCATCTCGTCGGCCTCGTCGAGCACAAGCGTTTTGACATTCGACAGACTCAGCGAGGTATTGCGCAGCATATCGATGAGCCTGCCCGGCGTGGCCACGAGGATATCGATCCCGTGGTTGAGTTTGGCGACCTGGATTTGCATCGAAAACCCGCCATAGACCGCAAAGGGCTTAGCGTCGGTTCGCTTACCGATTTCGGAGATCTCTCGAACGTACTGCAGAGCCAACTCGCGCGTGGGCACGAGGATCAGGGCCTGGACCTTCTTCAGCGAGGTATCGACCATCTGAAGAAGCGGCACGCCGCACGCAGCCGTTTTTCCCGATCCGGTCTCGGCGCGGGCGATGATGTCCCTGCCCCCCATGATGTGTCCGAAGGTCTCCTCCTGGATCGGCGTCAGATCGACGTACTGCATCCTCCTCAAGCCGGCGAGGACTTCAGGCTTGAGGTCAAGGTCTGTGAATTTCATTTCGCTGCGTTTCTCACAAGCATAACACGGTATTGAGCGGTATCAGTTAAGATTCACCACCAATACCCGCTCAGCGGCGCCGATAGCCGCCGCCAAGCCTCATAGCCAATAGAATACCACCCCCACCGAAGAAAAGCAAATTCTATATTGTTTCGGATTCCGAGTTTCTTGCGTATGCGTCTCTGTTCATCAAAACGCCCCCGCCATTACAGCTTGTTGCGTTTGCGTTCAAGCTCGGTGGCTTGCCTTAGGACCCTTTTCTCTCTCCGAGTCAGGCTGTGGACGCCGTTTCTGTGGACCTTGTCGAGTATGTCGTCGAGATCGACCTGGAGGCTGTGCCGGGATATCTTCTTCTTCTCGCCGAAACGATGCTTAATCCCGGACTGGAAGCGCGAGCGCCAAGACTCTGAAAACACATAAACCGCCCCGGCAACCATCCCGGCCAAGTGGGCGGCGTGCCCGCCGGCGTTGTCTGCCCGTGTTACCACGAACCAAAGGTATATTACAATCCCGCCGATGGCGGCGACCCTAATGGGTATCGCTACAGGGAATGGGATAAGAAATACGTTGAATCGCGGAAAAAGAATGGCACAGGCGGCAAACAGACCAAGAATCGCGCCCGATGCCCCCACCATCGGACCGGCTCCCAATATCCCAACGGCCACCAGAACCGTGTAGAATATCCCGCCTGCAGCGCCGCAGATAAAATAGAATTGCAGGAACTTCTTGCCGCCCCAATGGCGTTCGAGCGTCGGGCCCAGGAAGTACAGCCAGAGCATGTTGATAAGGATGTGGAAAAAGTTCCCGTGAAGAAACTGGTACGTTATGAGCCTCCATATCTGAAGAGCAGACCCGACCGAATAGGGATAGATACAGAACCATTGTTCGAGAAACGTCAACCTCATCCCCCCCACATCCCTGGTGGCCTGGAAGAAGAATGCCCCAATTAGAAAGACCGCAAAATTGATCGCCATGAGCCAGCCGACGACTGTTGACGGCCTGGGCAGCCGAATCCGCATCTGCGGCCCGTATCCGCGCCTGCCATCATAATCCGACTGTGTATAGTCTCTGTCGTACAATCCCATAGAATCTGCCTGTCCCGTAAACAACCATAGCCCCAATGAAAAGGGCCCAAAAGTATAATATCGCCCAATCGGCCAAAATGTTCAACTCTAAAATAGAATTGACGAAATGACCCCATCCTATATCGTCGAATACATCGTAAAAAAACACCGTCGCCACCCTCCTCAATAACCCCACAGCCTGTCATTGCGAGCACCTCACCGCATTCTAAGGAGACATGCAAAAGAAAATGAATCTAAAGAACGGTCATTGCGAGGAGCGCAGCGACGTGGCAA
>JAUVXL010000282.1 GCA_030603595.1 Sedimentisphaerales bacterium
CGAAATATCTGAGCCCAGGCACAAGAAATTTGAGAAAATTTGAAATTCTACAAAGATTATGCTTGACGAGCATCAAGGGGCCGTTACAATGGAATGTATGATAATCGAGAGAATACGAAAACAAATCGAAAGAAGCAAGAAAAGCCGGTATCGAATCAGCCAGGAAACCGGGATCGACGAAGCGGCGCTTTGCCGTATTATGCAGGGGGGTAGCTGCAAAGTAGAAACGGCTGATAAACTGCTGAAATACTTTGGGCTGACGATTGCCAAGAAGGGTAAGAGAAAGGCAAGGTGATATTATTATGGCGAGTCTAATCAGACGAAAATACAAAGCCAAGGATAAGGCGGGCAGAGTCGTTACCAAGCAGAGCCCCTATTGGTATATCGACTACAAAGCTGCTGACGGTACGAGAAAGCGAATCAGGGCCTTCAAGGACAAGGCCGCAACTGCTCAATTGGCTGCGAAGCTGGAGCGGGAAGCTGAATTGGCTCAGGCTGGTATTGTGGACAAATATGCAGAGCATCGCAGTCGGCCTCTCAGCGAACATCTTGCCGACTTCAAGGCGAGTCTGTTGAGCAAGGGAACGACCGCTCAGCACGCCGAGATCACCCACAATCGGACAAAGGCGATCCTGGACGCTTGCAAGTTTGCCTTCATGGCCGATATATCCGCATCCAAGACTTTGCAGTATCTGGCTGAGCGTAGGCGCAACGGGCTGAGCATAAAGAGCAGCAACGATTATCTCCAAGCAGCAAAGCAGTTTTCCCGCTGGTTGCAGGCGGATCGGCGGATGGCGGATAACCCGCTTGCCTATCTAAGCGGGCTGAACGTAAAGACCGACCGGCGACACGACAGGAGAGCTTTGAGTACAGAGGAGCTTGCGCGGTTGATCGAAGCGACCGCCAAGGATAAGCGTCACCATAAAATGACGGGCCGGGAGCGGGCATTGCTCTATTTGCTTGTTGCCCATACGGGTTTAAGAGCAGGTGAGGCAGCATCTTTGACGTGGCAATTGCTCGATCTGGACAGCCCTGCCCCCACTTTGACGGTTCTTGCAGCGTTTAGTAAGCACCGAAGGGAAGATACGTTGCCGCTGAGACCGGACTTGGCTGAGCAATTCAAATCATGGCGAATCGAGCGGGGCGAATCATCGGATGCGAAAGTTTTCCCGACCTTCAACGAGCGTAAGGGAGCGGATATGCTCAAAATGGACTTGGAAGCGGCCAACATCCCGTATCAAGACCAGGCGGGCAAATACGCAGACTTTCACGCGCTGAGGCATACGTTCATAAGCAACCTGGACCATCCCGACATATCCGTTAAGGTTGCTCAGTCTCTTGCAAGGCATAGCTCCGTATCGCTGACGCTCGACACATACACGCATCCGAAGCTATATAGCGAAAGAGCGGCGCTCGAGAAGTTGCCCGAATTGCCTGATATAGACAACAGCCAATTCCTCAGCAGAGAGAGCAGGGCGGTTGCCCTCAAGACGGGCACAGATGATTTGCCGGTAGAGGGACGCAAAACTGTGTACACACCTGTGTACAAAGAATTTGCAAAAAACGCTTACTCTGATAGGAACGGCCTGTCCTCAGTTGGCATACCAGGAGACAAGCAGGCGAATCATGTTGGGCAAAACAGCGACGACGATAACACCCTGTCAATAGTGAGTTTAGGCGCAGATTGTAACGAGAAGTCACCAGTTGACACTCCCTCAAAAAACAAATGGGCCGGGCTGGATTCGAACCAGCGTAAGCTTACGCTAATGGGTTTACAGCCCATCCCCTTTAGCCACTCGGGCACCGACCCTTTGAATACGCATACGGTGCTTCGCAAACGTATTCAGGGGGCACATTAAAGGGCAAATGTGAAGGGTTGTCAAGTAAGTTCCCTGCAATTTCGCCGGGAAATTGGTCGTTTTCCTGCTTGATTTATGGGTGTGGGGCATGTATTTCCTTGTGTTATGTTATAATTTGTAGAATCCGGTCGCATTGCTTCAGACAGATAGCCTATTGAAGTCGAGAACCTTGAATAGATATGCCGGGGCCGTTGTTATCTTCGGCGGTCTATGCGCCCTGGCGGCTTATTTCGCGCCTCTGGGCGATCAGAGCGGAGGTTCGGCGTGGTACAGTATTGTTCCTCCCGTGCTTGCGATTTCGCTGGCGTTCCTGCCGCCTGTATTCGTGACGATCGAGGTTATCGTCGCATCGGGCGGTTTTAAGGGGATTGTGCTCTGGCTGCTCAGGCGGGTCAAGGGGAGAAAGTCGGCTCAGATTGCCACGGCTCTTATGGGTCTGCTGTGCTTTATCGACGACTACGCCAATGCGATAATCGTCGGCTCGATGATGCAGCCGATCACCGACCGCTTTCGCATCAGTCGCGAGAAGCTCGCCTTCATCGTCGATGCGACCAGTGCGCCGATTGCGGGCCTTGCGGTCGTCAGTACGTGGATCGCCTACGAAGTCGGACTTTTGACACAAATATCGGAGGAGCTGGCCCTCGATAGGAGCGGATATTCACTGTTCTTCGATGCCCTGAGCTTTCGGTTTTACTGCCTGTTGATGATTGGCTTTGTGTTTCTGCACGTAATTCTCGGCAGGGATTTCGGGCCGATGAAGACAGCCGAAGACTCGGCAAGAGCAAGCGACGGCGAAGACAGCCGGGCCGATGCGCCCAAAGACCTCGCCGATTCGACCTATGCCGCTGTGCCGGAGCGGTCGGCCCGTGCAATCAAGGCCCTTGTCCCGTTGGGCGGACTGATTCTGTTTCATATCAGCGGGCTTTGGTTCGACGGCGGGGGGCCGGCAAAACTCAGGGCAGGCGGTTCGATGCTCAGCCTTCTCTATTGGCGTGATGTTATCAGCGCCGCCAAGAATACGCACCTGATTCTCGATTGCGCTGCGTTGTTCGGGCTGGCCCTGGCGCTTGTTTGCTCGCAACTCTATGGGCCGATGCGGATGCCTGTTATGAAGAGTTGCTTTAGGCGGGGCATTAAGCGTGCGATGATTCCGTTCGTCATACTGATTTTAGCGTGGTCGCTGAAGAACTGCTGCGATGCCTTAAATACGGGCCAGTTCCTGACGGCGATTCTGGCGGATAAGATCTCTGTGCATTGGTTTGCTCCTGCGGTTTTCCTCGTTGCCTCGCTGACGTCATTCGCCACGGGGACAAGCTACGGGACAATGGCCATCCTGATCCCGACAGCCGTCCCAATCGCCTTTGCGCTCGATGGGAACAGTTATGGCCTGACCACGATGATAACTATCGGCGCGGTTCTGGACGGGGCGATCTTCGGGGACCACTGCTCGCCCATCTCCGATACGACGATTATGAGTTCCATCGCCAGCTCCTGCGACCTGATGAAACACGTCCGCACGCAGTTGCCCTACAGCCTCTTCGTCGCCGCCCTCGCCCTGCTCTGCGCATATCTTCCCAGCGCTATGGGACTTGCGCCGTTATGGAGTCTTACCCTGGCGGTACTGGCTATGATCTGTCTGCTTCTGGCCCTGGCTCGGCGCACAAAGCCCACGCCGAATTGAGCCAACGGCAGTGACATTCCCGCCTGTGGCGGAAGTAGAACGTGCGCGAGAGTTTTCAAGTATTTCCGAAGCAAGAAACGTTGGGCCGGTAGTGGGATAGGACCGTTATAGGAACAAACCAGGCTCAACAGAAAAGTATTCGGCAAGCCTCTTAATATGCGATTTACTTAGATGCCGTTCGCCTTTGAGGATCTTCGAACCTAATTGTCTTTGCCCAAGAATGCGTCCCAAGTCAGAGCCATTGAGAGCGTTAGACTCTAAGAGGAACTCGAGCGTCTCTATAGGATCTTGCGTGTCAATAGGGAAGTGTTTATTCTCGTAAGCCTCGATAAGCGTTGCAAGACTTTCAAGATAATCTCTCTGGTCCTTATTAAGCTTTCTCTTGGCGGTCAATGCCCCTGCGATTTCGACGGCACGATTGTAATCACCTTTGCTGCGAATAGGCCGCAACAGATAGAGCTTCTTTACCAAGTCTTTCCAGTTACTGGGAATGGTTTTTGTAGTCATAATTTGTCTTTCCATTTTTCCCTGTCGTATTCGGCGTGAGTCAGCACTGTTGCAATATACAGGATTTGAGTCTCGTAGTTCGCAGATACCACAACCCGAAACTTATTACCGCCGACGTTGAAAATAATGTACCTTCTGTCCTCCACGGTATAAGTGTCGGCACTGTTAAATGTCCTGCGAACATCAGCAAAACGCTGCCAATTGGCCTTGCTGGTCGTGTTATACCAATTCTTCAAAGGCGACTTCGCGCCTTGATGTCTGTCCCAAAAGTCTCTTAGGACTTGTAAATAAATAAAGTTTCAGTCTTCTGGTTGCCGATAGAGGTAATATGAAGACGATAGTAAAACATAAAGCAGTTATCCCGCAAGGGAAGCAGTTGGCAAAATCGATTCAAAGCAAATCGTGGCGAAAAA
>JAUVXL010000269.1 GCA_030603595.1 Sedimentisphaerales bacterium
CCAAAAACCAGGTGTCCAATCGCACCCCCAAAAATCCCCGTTTTTAGCTCAAAAATCAAGCTCTGGCCAAAAACATCCCGATTTTTCTCCCAACTCCACCTCCCCAACCCCATTTTTGGCCCAAGAATCAGGGTTGCTGCCCGGAATTTGGCGCACAGTCCGACCTCCGGCACAGGAGAATTCCTGCGATTTCCGCCGCTACATGAGGCTCGGCTGCGAGATACATTTTCCTGTCGCAATTTCTTGAATAATCCAAGCCGCCGCTGCGACTTATTTACAGGTCAGTTGAAAGATAAGTGTATAATAGCAAGGAGATACGACAATGTCGGAAAGTGAAAACATCTTGTTACGCCGGTTTGCTGCGACGGGCGATCCGGAGGCATTCTCGGAAATTGTGCAGCGGCACGCCGGGCTTGTATATGGCGCGTGCCTGCGAGTTCTGGCCGATAAGGACAGGGCCGCCGACGCCGTCCAGGAGACCTTCCTCCAGTTGCTGCGAAATGCCCAGACTATTTCCGGCTCGGTGCCGAGCTGGCTGCACCGGGTCGCCACGCGAAAGGCCATCGATCTTGTTCGAAGAGATTCCTCGCGAAAGAGCCGGGAAGCCAGATATGCAGCCGACAAGCCGCAGCAGGTTACAAAATGGCAGGATCTCTCCCGATATGTCGATGAAGGACTCGATGATCTCGATGAGCAGACGCGGCAAATCCTGATCCGTCGTTTCTTCGAAGGCCGGACCACAAGCGATATTGCAGCCGTCGAGAGCATCTCTCAGCCGACCGTCTCCCGCAGAATCGATTCAGGCGTCAACCAACTTCGAGACAAGCTCCGCCAAAGAGGGATAATGGTCTCACTTGCGGTGCTGGCCGGTCTGCTCGGCGAGAACGTCGTCCAGGCTGCACCAGCTATAGTCTTGAAGGAACTGGGCAAGATTGCACTGGTCGGAGGCCAGGCCGCCGCAGCCGCGGGCGCGGGAACCGCCGCATCGACCGCAGGCGCCGCATCTGCATCGGGCGCAGGCGCCAACGTGGCGACCGGCGTCCTTGCCGGGGTAAAAGCGAAGGTCGTAACCGCCGCGGCGGTAACGGTTGTCGGCGTCGGCTCGGTAGTTACATATAACCATGTCACCGAACCGTCTGCACCGAAGCAGCCTACGACCCCGGTTGCGGCCCGGCAATACACTCCGAGTTCGTCTCGAACCGAGGCAAGATCTGCGGAGCCGGCTCCGGTTCGGAGCAGCGCCACAGCCACGCAGGAAATCGATTGGTCGCAGTGGGACAGGCAGATGTGGGAGGAGATTTTCGCAGAGGATACGGCCGCCGCACGTCCCGCCTTCGCCGTTCCCGGGGCTTCGCGTTCAGAGGAGTCTAAAATCACATATCCCGGCACTCCTACGAGCGGCATGAGCCGCGGCTTTGGCGTCGGCTTTGGCGGCGCAGCGGTCCCGGGTGGTGCTGCCCAAGTAGAGTACGGCATCGAGGAAACCAACGAACCTCCTCCTGGCACGATAATTTACAGATACGGCGGTGCCTACGGCGGCATGCGCAAAGTGACGCCAACAGAATCGGAAGAATCCGAGGAAGAGACTCCCGAACGCAGCGATTAGATGCCTGTCGGCTGTTTGGCTGTGGCGCCGATGAAATTCGAGGAAACGCCAATGGGCTCTGCAAAAAGAGTGTGCGTCGCTGCAATGTTGATTTGGGTTGCTGCGGTGTCTTTCTGCGTGGGCCAAACCGTGCGTGGCAAACCCACACCCCATGTTCCAACTGCCACCGAATTGCTCGACAAATACGCCCAGACGCAGGACAAGCTCAAATCCTTCATCCTCAAGTCCGAGGACGAATTTACTGCCGAGCATGACTTGAGGTTTCTTCCCAACCAGGGTGAGAGGAGAAGAGGAGGCGGCGGTTACCTGGGCGAAGTGCGCTCGGATGGTACAAGGCACTACAGAAGTGAGAAGCTTTGGGAAAAGCGCAGGGCGTATTTGCCTGCGACCAAGAGCGCAGCTCAGTCCGACCCTCGATATAACAGCTATCTGTGGGATGGAAAAAGGGTCTTTCAGTACCAACGATCCAACGAGACTGCGGCCAATGACAGACTTTTCTTGACGCCCGAAGCACACGAGGAAGCGAGGGGCGAGCACATAATCTCCACCAATCGAAGCCACGTCCTGCTTGGGTACTTCGACGACACATTCGACCGTGCTCCCTACAACTTCAGACGCATTGATAATGAACTAAAGCAGGCTGCGCGGTTAGAAGTCCTGCAAGCCGCCGAACCGGTAAGAGGTTCGCAATGCTATGTGATTGTCGCACAAACCGCTGAGAGCAGATACAAGCTCTGGATAGACCCGCAACACAGCTTCCATATTGCCAGAGCGGAGATCACACGAGGCGGCCGGGGCGTCAAATTCGGAAATCGCGAAGAAATCAGCCTGCACACGTATCTGAAGAATGTCCATTTTGAGAAATTCGGCGACGTGTGGATGCCGGTCGAGGCTGATTGGGGTTACCAAACAAAGTTCATTAATAATGGCTTTTCGAGGGCTGATTACCATCACAAAATAGTGGAATTCACACTCAGCCCCGACCACAAGCTCTTGCGTTCTTTTGAGACCGACGAAATAAGAAAAGGGACGAACGTTCTTATTATCGGCGACAGAGGCGGCTCATACACCTGGCAAGACGGTAAAGTGGTTGACGAAGATGGCCGGGTGGTGGATGTGGACAAGCTAATAAAGGCTGAAAGTGAGAAGGTGAAAAAACCCTAAGCCGAAAAGAAAATAATGAGAAAAGCAAAGAGAACAATTTTGATTGCAATGCTGGTTTGTGTTGTTACAGTGCCGGTTTGCTCGGCCGGAACCGCACGCAGCAAGGGCAAACTGAAGCATCCCACCGCCTTGGAACTGCTCGATAAGTACGCGCAGATGCAGGGCAAACTTCAGTCTTACATCATCAAGAGCGAGTCGTGGTCTGATTTCAGCCTGCAAACGCTGGGTAGGAAGAGAAGGATATATCGAATCTGCGAGGTGCGCTATGACGGCACGCAAAGAAAAGGCAATCGAGTCAAGCTCTGCAAGCTGATGTGGGGCCAGGTGGGGACGAAATACCGTTCAAAGGACGATCCGGCGTACACAAGCTGGATGTGGGACGGCGAGAATTACATGCGTTATTCGGGCGCGCCGAAGGAAAACGCCAAACCCGGTGTTTGCCCCGGCAAGGTCCGCCCGTATATGAGCGGCAGGGGGGAGATTACCAACGGCAGGTTGACGAGCAGGATGTACGGCACGGCCTTGACGGGGTACTTGAGCGGTAGCGAGGACCGGGTCGACAAGGTTCTCCGCCAGGCGCGTGAGATTTCAGTTGGCCGAAGAACCGAGAAGGTGGGCGGGGTCGAGTGCTATGTTATCGACGCCGAGACAAAATACGGAAGGCACGCGCTCTGGATAGACCCTCAGCACGGATACAACATCGCCAGGGCCGAGGTGCAGTTGCTTGAGGGCGAGAATCACTACTTCTACGGCAAGCCGTTCGAGACGGCCGGAAAGAAGCTGAATCTCTCGATGGATAATGTTCGCTTCAAGAAAATAAAAGGCATATGGCTGCCCGTTGAGGCGGATATGCGCTATCGCAGGGCCTTCGGCAGCATAGGGCAGAGAAGCGATTCGCGGACTCATATAAAGGTCACCGAGATAGTCCTTAATCCCGACCACGAAGCGCTGGGGTCGTTTGTGCCGGATGACATCCCGGACGGGGCGCAAGTTACCGCTTACGTCGATCTCAACAGTGGCTTTATTACCGCCTGGGACCCGCTGTACCGCTGGCAAAGCAACGCCAAGGTAGTTGTTGACCGCAAGGGCCAGCCGGTCAAATACGAGCCGGGAAAGGGACTGCTGCCCGTGGTCAAGGCAGTCCCGAATCTGCGCGAGCTCGGGTTGAAAATATCGCCGGACAAAACAAGGGGTAAGGAGATTCTGCTCTGCTTCTGCGATCTAACTCAACCGGCGTCGCAGAAATACGTCCTTGAGTTGAACAGGCTTTCGGCAAGCCTTGCAGAGAATGCCGTGTTGGTTGCTGCTCTGCATTGCTCGAAGGCCAATCCAAACGTGAGCGACGCCTGGGTGCGGGCCAATAACGTACGGCTCACCATTGGAAAGCTCCGGGACGTTGTGCCGGAGTTGCTGCGCGCCTGGCGGGCCGAGAAGCTACCCTGGCTGGTCCTGACCGACACTGAACACACAATAACCGCCGAAGGCTTTGACCTGAACGAGTTAGAGGAGAAGATTAGAGAGGCTGGGGGTGCGAAACACTAACGGAACAACTCTGATTGGAATAGTGGTCTCTGTGCTCTTACCATTGGCGGGTTTTGTACCGGTCTGTTGGGCAGGCAGCGACAAGCCTCTTTCCGGCCGGGAATTGCTCAAGATGATGCGGGGAGAGGATAGGCAGCCGGCCCAAAGGAGCGGAACGAGGCACACACCGGCTAATAAAAGCCATCCCAGCGCTTCGGAGCTGCTCGACAAATTCGCAGAAACTCAGGACAAGCTTCAATCTTTGACCATCAAATATGAGACTTCAACCTATGGAGCCAGCACCTCACTTATTGGACGCCTTCCCCGAATACCTAAGGAGGCGCAAAATAATAACTTACCGATATTAACTTATTCCAGTCATCGGCTTGGAAGTATTTGGTAGTTCCAATCGCCATGAAACTTATTCCTTTTGATTCTGACATTGGACAACTGTGCATCGGTAACTTTCCG
>JAUVXL010000192.1 GCA_030603595.1 Sedimentisphaerales bacterium
CATGATTTTGTCTTGGTATAATTCCATCAACTTCATAGTAGCATCCTTTCTTTTATCTTGAACGTTAATGAGGATGCTACTATACTTTCTTATAGAGCAAATTCTATTACTTTTTGGTTGCGGCCAAAGGCCGCGCCAAGTGAATTCGTGGTTGAACGCTTTTGGTCCTCTCTCAGATTATCAGCATAGCGTCGCCGTAGGAGTAGAAGCGGTATTTTTCGGCGATGGCGTGGCGGTAGGCGGCCAGCGTGTTTTCCAGGCCTGCGAAGGCTGCGACCAGGGCCAGCAGTGTGGATTTGGGCAGGTGGAAGTTGGTTATCATCGCATCGATGGACTTGAACTCGTAGCCTGGCGTTATGAACAGGTCCGTCGTGCCCGCAGCCGCTTCGACGCCAGGTCCGGGCAGCGATTCGAGCGTTCTTACCGACGTCGTGCCGATGGCGATTATGCGATTGCCTTGGTTCTTAGCGGCGTTTATTCTTTGCGCATTCTCGGCGTCGATGCTGAATCTCTCGGCGTGTATCCGGTGATCTTCGAGGTTCTCGGCGGCGACCGGTTTGAACGTCCCCGCTCCTACGTGGAGGGTAATGCAGGCAAAGTCGATGCCGCCGGCCCGCAGCTTGTCTATCAGGCTATCGGTAAAGTGCAGCCCAGCCGTCGGCGCCGCCACCGCGCCGTTGACCTGCGCATAGACCGTTTGGTAGCGCAGGCTGTCCTGCCGGGCGAGAAGCGGGTCGTCGTCTCGTTTTATGTATGGGGGCAGCGGCGGAAAACCGGTTTTTTCGAGGATGGTCAGGGCGTCGCCTTCGGTTTCAATCTTGAGCAGGCACCTGCCTTCGCCGAGCTTCTCGAGCAGGACGACTTTGCAGAAATCGTTTCTGTCTCTGTCTTTGAGGTGGAGAGTCTCGCCTCGCTTGAGTTTTCGTGTGCCTTTGAGCATAACGGTCCAGGCGCCGCCGGCGGCCTCGGCGAGAAACAATCCTTCGATTTTTGCGCCGGTTGCCCGACGAGCAAAGAACCGAGCGGGCACAACCTTCGTATTATTCAATATAAGGCAGTCGTCCGGGGACATGAAGTCACCGACATTGCCGAATCGGGAGTCGGTAAGCTCCCCGGTTTTGCGGTTGAGAACGAGCAAACGCGAGTCGGTGCGTTTGGCCGCCGGGTGTTGAGCGATCAGTTCGCTCGGCAGGGCGTAATCAAGGCTCTCGGTTTTCATAGCGAAACGTTATCAGACGCCGGGCCGAATGACAAAAAAAATTTAGCCCAATAATAAGCTAATTCCAAGGGTTGGACGGCGAAGCGAGAATTCTCGGCCAAGTCGCTCGATGCAAAGGACGATACTGAAAATGCAACGCAAGTTCATAAGACAGGGTTTCCTGACAGGCACGGACGATGGCTTCTAAAGCATATTTTGAACACACGGCGACTTCGGTGGCTGCTTTAGGCAGAGCAGAATTGAAGCGACGGATCAGGAATTTCAGGGGCCGATTCAAGCTCGATTTCACAGACGATTACCTCAACAGACTCAGCCTCGACAGGCTAGACACATCCTCATGGCCGCACTGATAAACGCAAAACGCTAACCCGCATTTCTCACCGCCGAGCACGCAGAGATTGTTGTGCCGTTAGAAGGGGGGAGGATAAGGCGGCTTTAGCCTATTTGCGGTGGGAGGGGCTTGGTGGACGTCAAGGCAAACCTAAGCCCGGAAGCTTTTTAAGGCGCAGAAAAAAGGGCTGGAACCTCTACGGATTCCAGCCCTTGTGAGACAACGTTGCAACTAAAAAAATATACTGCAAACTTATGATCTAATCGCTATCTCACGAACCAAGATTAAATTAGAAGAAAAGAACATATAACTATAATCGTATTGTACAACCCCCCCGCGGCTAATGCAAGAATTATTTTGAAAATTTTTCATTTTTTTTCAGCACGCCTCGAGCCTGCCGGCTGCGGCCATTATTGCTCTCTACAGCGTCTGACTCACAGAAATGCCCTTCTCTTGGCTCAAAACCGCTTTTGAGGGCGAAAAACAGGCCTTCGCGGGGCTGTTGAAAAACCCCATAGCAATGGTCTGGACACACGGCCAAACAAGTTTGACCGTGCCACCCTTGGTGGCGAGTCGGTGTCTGGACCCGGCCAAACAAGTTTGACCGTGCCACCCTTGGTGGTGAGTCGGCGTCTGGACCCGGCTAAACAAGCTTGACCGTGCCACCCTTGGTGGTGAGTCGGTGTCTGGACCCGGCCAAACAAGTTTGGCCGTGCCACCCTTCGTGGTGAATTTGAACTTTTTCAACAGGCCCTTCGCTCCTTCTTCGTTCCCGGTCAGATGGCTGCCGGCGATACGCAGAATATGTAGATTAGAGGCTCTGAGGCGGTGTTTTTGACGTTATGGATGGTCTCGGGCCTAATATAGGCCACCCTCCCCGCGCCCACCGCCAGGGCTTCTTTTTCTTCGCCAATGAGCAGTTCGCCGGCTCCTGAGAGGAAAACGAGGATTTCCTCCTTTTCCTTGGTGCTGTGCTCTCCGCAGACCTTGCCGGCCTCGATATGCATCCTGCCCGCCTTCATTCCACCTGTCGCCGGCGGACCCTCAATCACACGTTGATATTCCGGCTTATCGTTCAACTCGATGACGATAGCATTTTCTGTAGATGGCATAAGTATCCCTTATAAGTCAAAAAGATCGTTTAGATGAAAACACTTACGAGATAGCCGAGTTTCTGTCAACTATTTTCTTGACTGGATAGCACAAATTTACTATTCTTATGCGCTCAGCGTCGGGGCACAGATGTTGTGAACGTTGCGCCTCTGTACAGGATGATTGTTTTATGCGTATGGCTAATGAATTAGTTTCGGTTCTCGTTGCCGACAAACTCGCTTTGCTTGGCGTCGTCGGCGCGTTCGGTTTGCTCTTGTGCGGTTGCCGGGACAATCGCGACGAGGCGAGCGGTGTCGAGATTGCCGTTACTAATTCGTATCTGGGCAGCGTGGTCGCCGAGCTTTGCGGGGACGATACGGATGTTCTGTGCCTGGCGCCGCCGGGTATGTGTCCGGGGCACTTCGATATTTCGCCGTTACAGGTAGAGCAGCTCGCCAATTGCAGATTATTGCTGCTGTTTGATTTTCAAGAGCAGATTGAGCAGAGGCTCTCTCGCCTGCAGAAAAAGGGGCTGAAGACAGTTTTAGTGAGCAAGCCAGGCGGTTTGTGTGTCCCGGAGACTTACCTTGAAGTTTGCCGCCAGGTTAGCAAGGTTCTTTCATCCGAATACCCGGAGATGAGCGGGTCGTATCGGCAGAGGCTGTCGGTAATCGAGAAGGGCCTGGAGGGTTTATCTGAAGAACTTTTGGGGAAAGTTCGGCGGGAAGGCGTGTCATCGGCCAAGGTTGTCGTATCCAATCACCAGGCCGATTTTGCGCGCCGGTTAGGCCTTGAGACGATAGCTACTTTTGTAGGCAGTGACATCGAAACCGTTGCCGGGATAGACCACTGCATTAAGAAAGCGGAAGGGCAAGATGTGAGGTTTGTCATAGCCAATAAACAGGAAGGCGTCGCGGTTGCGAAGGCTCTGGCGCAGCGGCTTGGGGCCGGGGCGGTTGTTTTCAGCAACTTTCCGGAGCTTGGCGGCGGCGCAAATCCTTTCCACGAACTGCTTCGAGCGAACGTAGCGGCTTTGCTTGAGGTGGCCGGACAATGACCGCAGCGTCTTTAAGCCTGTGCGATGTTGAGGTTCGTTGGAGCGGGCGGGCCATACTCGCCGTCGAGGAGATGCAAATTCGCCGGGGAGAGTTTGTCGGTGTGATCGGAACCAACGGAGCGGGTAAAACGACTCTGCTGAAGGTTTGCTGTGGTCTGATAAGGCCGAATCGAGGGACCGCCAGGCTCAACGGGCATGATTTGGCCGAGCTTAGCGCCTGGCGCAGAGCCGATTTGCGAAGGCACGTCGGCTATATTCCTCAGTCGGCCGAATACAATGCGGAACTGCCCTTCACGCTGCGTGAAGTCGTTGCGATGGGCCGAACGAGCGTCAAGGGCCTGCTTGGCAGGTTAAGCAAAGACGATTACGAGATGGTCGATAACTGGATTGAAAAGCTCGGTTTGTCACAGCGGCGGACCCAAACGTTTAGAAGTTTATCCGGAGGCGAGCAGCAGAAGGCCCTTATAGCGCGGGCGATGGCGCAGGAGGCCGAGATACTTGTTCTGGACGAGCCTTGCTCGAATCTTGATTTCAATTGGAAGCATCAGATCACGGAAATCATCGAGCAGTTGCACCGTCAGACCAAAGTGACTGTCGTGATGGTTTCCCACGAGACGAGCCAGTTGCCTCCCGGCTGCGGAAGAGTGATCCTCTTGCACGAAGGAGAAATTCTGGCGGACGGCGACATCGCCCAGGTCCTTGACTCCGAGGTTCTTGAGAGGGCTTATCACTGTCGCATCGAGATGCTGAAGATTGCAGGGCGAAGATACACCGTCAGCAAAAACCCGGCGTGAGGTTGTTGGTTCTATGGATTCTTTTTTTTACCTTGTAATGTTTGCAGGCGCCGTTGCCGGGGCGAGCACCGGGCTTATGGGGGTCTATATTATCGGTATGCGCCTTCCCTTTATCGGCATTTGCATATCGCATTCTGCGATGGCGGGGACTATTTATTCGATCCTCTTGGGCGTTAACCCTGTTTGGGGGCCTGTATTTTTTTCAGCCGCCTGCTCGATGAGCCTTGGTGCGGTGAGAAGCGGTGGTCGGTCGCGGCTGGATGCGAATGTGGCGTTGGCGATACTTTTCAACCTGATGCTTGGGCTGACGTTTTTGGGGATCGGGCTGATGCGGGGCAGCCGATCCGAGGTGCTTGGTCTGCTTTGGGGCAGTTTGCTTTTTGTTGACCGGAGCAGTGTCGTAATTATTACAGTTTTTGGCTTGGTTTTCGCGGCGTTTGCCCTCTTGTTCAACAAGGAGTTGAAATCGCTGATGTTCAGTCGAACCATTGCCTCGGCGACAGGCGTGCATGAGAGCTTTGTTTATTGTCTTTTTCTGGGCCTGTGCGGTGTTATTTTAGCGGTTAATCTTCCTCTTGTCGGCGGGCTTTTGATATTCAGTTTGATCACGTGCCCGGCCGCTGCGGCATACCAGATATGCACGGGGCATAGGTCGGTCGTGATTGCGGCGACGTTTTTCGGGATGGCCAGTGCAGTTATCGGCTTCCTGGTTTCGTATTATCTCGATCTTCCGACCGGTGCGTGCATTGTGATTGTCAGTGCGGTTATTTTTGCTGTTTCTGCTTTGTATAGGACGTTCAGGGGCAAACGTGACTGACTGAATAGCGTTGTGGCTTGGATTTTGAGGAATCAGCTATGGATCTTGGCGCTCTTTTGCTCCTGGCGGCGTGGCAATACGGTTTTTGGGGCTTTGAGCATCGATCCGAGGGGGGAAAATTCATTTTTTCTTGACATTTCCGCAAGGGGTCTGTATTTAGCCAATTCTAAATATTATCGGGTAAATGGCCGATAACAACGACAACACGCATAGAAGATGTATCAGTCCCCGGCCGGATGCCGGGGACAAGTATTTACAGAAAAGCCCTATATTATTATGGCGAAATCAAGTTCTTCAAAGAGTAAATCCTTGGTGATTGTGGAGTCCGGCGCAAAGGCCAAGACGATAAACAGGTACCTCGGCCCCGCCTTTGAGGTCAAGGCGTCGATAGGCCATGTGCGGGATTTGCCGTCTAAAGGTCTCAACGTCGATATAGAGCACGACTTCGCGCCGACATACGATATCATGCCCGGCAAGGACCGGACCGTTACATCCCTCAAGGCATCCGCCAGGAAATGCGACAAGCTCTATCTCGCAACAGACCTCGACCGTGAGGGCGAGGCTATTGCCTGGCATCTTTCAGAACTGCTCGGTGTTCCCGCCGAACGCACCTTCAGAGTAGTATTCAACGCGATAACCAACTCAGCCATAAAAGAAGCCTTTGCCAAACCGGGCAAACTGGATATGGACAAGGTTATGGCCCAACAGGCCCGACGCATACTCGATAGGATCGTAGGCTATCAGATAAGCCCTCTGCTCTGGAAGAAGGTTGCCTGGGGACTTTCCGCAGGGCGCGTCCAGTCGGTTGCGGTCAAAATGATCGTTAAGAGGGAGAGAGAGATTCGCGCGTTCGAGCCGGTCGAATACTGGCTGATACCCGCTTTCTTCACGACCGACCTGCAAAACGACTACAGCGCCGAATGGCTTGCCTTTATCACTCCGAAGACCGAAGATGATAATCCGCCTACCCAGGCCGAGCAGTATAAATGGCTCGCCGAGCGCAGCGCGTTCAAGGCTGAATTGCAGACAGTCGGCGGCGAAAAGTTCGAGGCTTCCAACGCCCGGCAGGCAGAGCGCATATTCGACGCGATAAAAGATGCCCGGTTCAAAATCGCCGATATTGAAAAGAAAAAATCTTCTTCCCGGGCGTCCGCTCCGTTTATAACTTCAACGTTGCAGCAAGTCGCCGCCAATCGCCTGGGCTTCATCATTGAGAGGACTACGAGAATCGCCCAGCAATTATATGAGGGTATCGACCTCGGTTCGATGGGCTCGCTCGGTCTTATTACCTATATGAGGACCGATAGCACGCACATCTCGTCCGAAGCCGTCAAAGATGTTCGAGGCTATATAAGCAGGCGCCTCGGCGACAAGTATCTGCCTGAAAAACCCAACATCTATGCCTCCAAAAAGAGCGCCCAGCAAGCTCACGAGGCCATCCGTCCCACAGACGTTGATCTGACCCCTGCCGACATCAAGCCGTTTCTTAACGACGGGCAATTCAAGCTGTACGACCTTGTATGGCGGCGCTTCGTGGCGTCCGCGATGAAGCCGGCCCGGTGGAACGTTACGAATCTGCAGATAGCCGCCGAGACGTCGATCTGTCAATGTGTGTATAAGGCCGCCGGACGAGTGCTCGTATTCGACGGATATACAAGAATATGGCAGACCGGCTCGAATGGGCAGGAGTTGCCCCCTGTCAAAACAGGGCAAAGCCTCGCAAGCGTCGATATCAAGGCAGAGCAGCACTTTACAAAACCGCCGGCCAGATATACCGAAGGCTCCTTCGTAAAGGCGCTCGAGAAGGAAGGTATCGGTCGACCGAGCACTTATGCCTCGATTATCAGCACAATACAGGACCGTGGTTACGTCGAGCAAAACGAAAAGAAATTCTTCGCCACGGATGTCGGCGAGATAGTCACCGACAAGCTTGACGAGTACTTCCCGAAGATAATGGATATCGCGTTTACGCGGTATATGGAGGAGCAGCTCGACAAGATCGAGGAGCAGCATTTGGACTGGCTGGGCGTCTTGAGAGATTTCTACGGGCCGTTCAAGCAGAACCTCGAAACGGCGCAGGCCGAGATGAAACACGCCAAGGCCGAGACAACTCCGAGCGAGTACGAATGCCCCGACTGCGGCAAGGGCCTCGTTTACCGATTCGGCAAGAACGGCAAGTTCCTGAGCTGCTCGGCATATCCCGATTGCAAGTTTGCATGTCCGTGCGATAAGGAAGGCAATATGATTGAGCAGAAGGTCAGCGAACACAAATGTCCGGTTTGCGAAAAGCCGATGATCGAGAAGAGCGGACGATTCGGACCGTTCCTCGGTTGCAGCGACTATCCCAACTGCAAGGGAATCCTTGGCTTAGACAAGGAGGGAAACGTCCTGCCGCCCAAGCCGCCGCCTGAGCCTACCGGCATAAAGTGCTACAAGTGCAAAGACGGCGAGCTCGTGATTCGGCAAAGCAAGAAAGGCCCGTTTATGGGCTGTGGCAGGTTCCCCAAGTGCAGGACGATCATCAGTATCAAGCAGCTCGACTACCTCAAGGAACTCCAATCGGCAGGTAAGTGGCCGCCGGAGACGTGGGAGGAGGCCGACGAGTTGCTCGGAAGAAAAAAAGCAAAGAAGACCAAGAAGAAGACCAAGAAGGCAAAAAAGGCCAAAAAGACTGCAAAGGTAGCGTCGTAGTTAGTTCCTGTTGCGGAAACAGTATTTGTCATTCCTGCGAAGCTTGTCCTCGACCCAGATCGGGGAGCAGGAATCCAGCTTTTTCGCTCTGGACCCCTGCTCCCCGATCGGGGTCGTGGACAAGCTTCGCAGGGGGGACCTTGGCGGTTTTTTTGCTTTCCACAACAGAAACTAGTCTTTATACAAGCGTGATTTGTGAATGTGTGTCACGATATGATTAATAAAAAGGCTCGAAATACCTCTTTGGATCGCTTACAATGGCGTTATCAAAAAACCCATCACGTCAATGTGCAATAAGCAGAAAGGCATTT
>JAUVXL010000227.1 GCA_030603595.1 Sedimentisphaerales bacterium
GCACGGGCATCCTGCCCGTGCGTCCCATGGGCGTCCCCCTCAACTACCCCACGCACCCGTCCCGTGCCCCATCCCAAAATCGCCTGCGACGCAGGCGACTAATACGTGTCGCGGGCGTCCCGCCCGCGCGTATCGAGGGCATCCTGCCCTCGCCTTTCGACCTGTCCTACCAGTCCAACCCGTCCGATCCAAATTGTCATAAGAGTTGCCCCCAGAATTGCTCGTATGTGTATTCTGTTCTCAACTGAAGACACTTCAGTCTATCGTCCGTCATAGATTGCCTTGAAGCAGGATTCCGGAATCTTCACCGCGGTCGACAGGGGCGGGATTGTGCCCATTCCCTCATCGAGTATTTGTCGCAACTTCTCCAAGCCCACCGGTTCCCGTAAAATCTGTGTTCCGCCGAAGACAATGGCCATCAAATCACCTGTGGGATCCCCATGCGCTGTCTTTAGCACATCCATCCAGCTAAAGACACCAAATCGGCGGAACCGCCGATATAAGTCCTTCGCACTACCCACTGTCACCCCCTCCAAAGATGAACACGCTCGTATACTTCCCGATCCTTCATAGTCCCGATGTTGGCTGACATACCATAGTATGCGCCCAGGCGCATCAAGAACTCTGGGAACACTCCCACGATAGTACACGTTCTCCCAAGCCAAGGCAGTCTCGGCATCGGCATTGAATAGTCGTTGTCCCGCCAATTCTTCATCAAAGAGATCCACCGCCCACCGCGCCTGCACTGGGGCTATGTAAGTTGGGATTCCAGCACCAAGAAGACGTCCTGGCCAAAGAAGCTTTTCAGCACGCGCAGCTTCTGCGACACTCGCTTCTTTGTTCCCCACACGATCCAGCAACTCATTTAATCCCCAGATATCGCGTTCTCCGACATGCCCCTCTTCCTTCATTTTCTTCAGGAATGTTCCTGCATCTCCCGCATGCCCGACATTTATCTTGGTGCGGAACTTGCCTTGACGAACAAAGCCCACGTCCCCAAGGGCCTCATCAACAATAACATCGCCCCGTTGATCTACAACCCTCACTATTCCAAAACCCTCCACATTCTCTCTGCTTCGAACCAAGTGCATGGCGAGCCTCCTCGCCAATGTTCGCCTGAGGCGACATTCCTTGACTCTGAACAGTTTCACCTCAAGTTCGCTGACCGTACCTTCCCTCGCCACCACCAATCCCAGCAGGTCTCCATTCCCATCTTCGACCACCCATCCCGTCCCACTCTCCCGGTCAGCCATAATCATATGCAGCACCTTATCGAAATCCGCTCTCCTCTCACCACCTCCATGATTCAAGAAGGTATCCCCCACACGCTTCAGGTCGTCCGCCCCCAATGCCCTTACCTGAATACTGCTTCCTCCCATCTTCTCGGGGCTGTAGTCAACCTCGCTAACAAACTCATCAATCCACAGCACAAGCTCCGCTGGACGCATCACTCGCATCCCAAAATTGTTCTGTATGTCCTCTGCTCGGCGCAATATTGATTCATCTCGAGTCAAAAAGAACTCTGTCTTTTCTGCAATTGCATGTGCCAACTGCCTTATGTCCGACTTGTCGGAAGGCCTTCCGCCCGTCCCAAACATTGCTCTCAGCTTCTCTGTTGACTCTCCGAACTTGTCGTCTTGGCCCCGAATCACCGTCATGCATCGAGCATGCCCACGATTGAGTTCTCGAATAGCTTGATTTTCTTGCCGGTCTATCTCATTAAACAATTCATCCGTTACTGCGAAATCCACATGCTCACTTAGCCAGTCGGCCTTCAGCCCATCGACTTCACTCTCCACAGCATCGTCCTCACTGAACAAATCAAAGAAGATGTTCGCATCTATGACCACAACTACGCGGCTATCCGTCTCACACTCAGAGAAGAGATCCCGATGTCCGTGTCCATACCAATAACGTGTCAGAACTCCTGCCCCCTTCCCACGGCCTGTTTTCTCGCCAAAGGCGACAAAACCGACCCCAGGCCAGAACCCATGCGCAGGGAAACCTCGTCGGCAGTGCAGAGATATCCCATCCAAGTGCATAGTCTCATCTTTCAATCTCTCGACCAATTTGCGCCCAATTCCTCTGCTCCTGTATTCCTCGCTCACACACAATTGCTGGAGAACCGCCCTGCTCCGCGCAACGTAATACAATAGATACCCATGCAATGCTCCACCACCATCAAGCGCAACAAGGATTCGCCCCTCTGCCGCGTTGCGCTTGAAGGCCGCCTCCGGGAAGAAGCCGACGTACTTCCTGTTCTTGTCACCTAGTTCGACAACACGGGCCAGCACATTCGAGTTCTCATCGACTCGCTCCACTGTAATACTCTTCTGTTGAACATGTTCCTCCATGCACAACCACCTCTAAATCACAAGTCCGTAGTTTCTCTCTTTCGACAACACCACCCACGCAGCTCTGTCTCTCTTGCCAATCGCGTGTGCAGCAATTCTTTTAACATTACCCAGCCAGATCAACACACCACATCGTGCATTCTCTTTGCTCTTCCAGTATTCCTCCGTACCCAGTATTCCATGGTCATATTCTTCCCTTAGTTTCCGGACTTGTTCAGAGTTCAAGTTGTCCCAATCCTTTACGTCGACCACATAGCCTGTACCACAGACTGGCCCAGCAGATATCTTAAAGAATAATCTGTCGCCTTTCGCTACTTTTCCGAATGGCACATGTCGTCCAGCCATGAGCCGGCATTCGATCTGTTTCTCTCCCTTCAGTATTGCGGCTGCATACTCCTTCTTCACAACAACCAAGTGCTCCCTGTATCCGCATCCACCATTCTGCCTTTTCTTCATACATATCTCCAAATCCACCTCACACCTCCTCTTCAGATCACCGCACGGCGCAGGCCCGGCCGCGTGCGGAGGCTTCATTTTCACACTACCCGATGACCTTCATTGCGTCAACACAATTCCATGCCCCTCCCACAACCTCGTTCGCGTGACCATCCCTTTCTATACGTGGTTAAGAATAGCCTCCACTCCCTCGCCCTTCAAATCACGGTCGATTCCGCGTGAGGCCAGATCAGACACGGAGAGGTAATCCGTGATCAGCCCAAGAACAGAATCTGAGTCAATCTGAGCAAAATCTGTGCAATCTGTGGACAAAAAAAGGTGCACCAGCCAAAAACCGATGCACCTTGAAATCCAAATAACGCCATACGCGATACGTGATACGCAAAACGCGATACGCCCGCGCTTACGCGTTTCTAACAACAGATTGCGCCGCGGCGAGTCGTGCTATCGGCACGCGGAACGGCGAACAAGAAACATAATTCATCCCAACTCGATGACAAAAATCAATACTCGCCGGCTCGCCGCCGTGCTCGCCGCAAATCCCGACCTTGAGCTTCTTGCGAACGCCTCGGCCAAGCTTAGTCCCCATCTCGACCAACTTGCCAACCCCCGTCTGGTCCAGGCTCTGGAACGGGTCAGCCGCGTAGATGCCCTTATTCACATACTCGCCAAGAAACTTACCCGCATCATCCCGCGAGAATCCCATCGTCATCTGCGTCAGGTCATTCGTCCCAAAGCTAAAGAACTCCGCCTCAGCCGCAACCTCATCCGCCGTCAGCGCCGCCCTCGGCACCTCGATCATCGTCCCGAGAAGATAAGCGATCTTACTCTTCTTCTCTTTGAACACAGCGTTAATCTCATCGACAACCTCATCCTTAACAAGCTTCAACTCCGAAACCGCCCCAATCAACGGAATCATAATCTCCGGCAGCACCTTCTTACCGCCCTTACGAACCTTCAAAGCCGCCTCGATAATCGCCCGCGCCTGCATCCGATAGATGGCAGGATAAGTAACCGCCAACCGGCACCCGCGATGCCCAAGCATCGGATTAAACTCATGCAATTGAGCAACCTTAGCCTTAACAACCGCCGGCTTCACCCCCAGCCTCCTCGCCATCTCTTTCTGACTCGCTTCATCCTGCGGCAAAAACTCATGCAAAGGCGGATCAAGCAGCCGAACAGTTACCGGCAGCCCAGCCATAGCCTTAAATATCCCAACAAAATCGTCCCGCTGAAAGGGCAGCAATTTCTTCAAAGCCCCTTCGAACTGCTTTTTAGCCGTCGCATACTCCTTTTCAATAGCCTTCTTAGCCTTGGCATCCTCAGCAGCCTCGAGTTCGCTCAGCATCGCAGCATAATCGTCCGCCGCCAAAATCATCTGGCGCACCGGCCATATCCGCTCGCCCTCGAAGAACATATGCTCCGTCCTGCAAAGCCCAATCCCTTCCGCCCCGAACTCCCGCGCCCGCTTCGCATCTTCCGGCGTATCAGCATTCGTCCGAACGCCCAAAACCCGAATCCTATCGCATATCCTCATAAACCTCTCAAAATCGCCGCTCATCTTAGGCTCGACCGTCCCCAATTTCCCCTTCATAACCTCTCCCGTGGACCCATCCAGACTAATCCAGTCGCCCTCTCTTATAGTCAGCTTACCTACATTGAGCTTCTTGGCCTTATAATTGATATTCAAGGCAACCACGCCCGCCACACACGGCTTGCCCATCCCGCGAGCGACAACCGCCGCATGGCTCGTCATACCGCCACGCTGAGTCAGAATCCCTTCCGCCGCATCCATCCCGCCGATATCCTCCGGGCTGGTCTCTTCGCGAATGAGAATAACCTTCTTGCCCTTATCCCGCCACGCCTCAGCGACATCAGCAGTGAAGACAACCTGCCCCACAGCAGCCCCCGGCGACGCCGGCAGACCCGTCGCAACCACACCGCGCTTGGCCTTGGGATCGAAATGCGGATGCAGAAGCCGGTCCAACTGCTCCGGTTCCACCCGCATCACAGCCTCCTTCTTAGGAATAAGCCGCTCGTTCACCATATCCACGGCGATCTTAATCGCCGCCTCAGCCGTCCGCTTACCCGTCCGAGTCTGCAGGATATAAAGCTTCTTCTCCTGAATCGTAAACTCCATATCCTGCATATCCTTGTAATGCTTCTCTAATCGAGTCATCAGCCGCGTCAACTGCGTATAGGCATGAGGCATAACCTTCGCCAGCTTCGTAAGCTCGATCGGAGTCCGAATCCCAGCCACAACATCCTCGCCCTGGGCATTCATCAGGAACTCGCCGTAGAACTCCTTTTGGCCCGTACTCGGATTGCGAGTAAAGCATACCCCAGTCCCGCAGTCGTCCCCCATATTACCAAACACCATTGCCTGAACATTAACAGCCGTCCCAAGCAGCCCGGTGATATTATTCAACTGCCGATACTTAACCGCACGCGCCGCATTCCAAGACTCGAGCACAGCATCGATAGCATGCTTAAGCTGGGTCTGCCCATCCTGCGGAAAAAGCGACCCAACATGCTTCTTATAGACCTTCTTATATTCTTCCACCACCCCTTTAAGCTGCTCGGCGCTAAGATCGCTATCAACCTCAACCCCAGCCTTCTTCTTCGCCGCATCTATCTTGGCCTCGAAGTACTCATGCCGGCACCCCATAACAACATCGCCGAACATATCGATAAACCGACGATAAATATCATAAGCAAACCGAGCATTCCCCGTCTTAGCAATAATCCCCTCAATAACCTCATCATTAAGCCCCAAATTCAAAATACTGTCCATCATTCCGGGCATCGATACGGCTGCTCCGCTTCGGACGCTTACGAGCAGGGGTTTGCTGGGGTCGCCGAGTTTGGCGTTCATTGCTTTTTCGAGTTTTGCGAGGTTCTTGTTTACTTCATCGGCGAGGCCTGTGGGCCATTTTCCGCCGGATTTGTAGTACTCGCTGCATACCTTCGTTGCAATTGTAAAGCCAGGCGGCACCGGCACGCCCAGGCTTGTCATCTCGGCGAGATTAGCGCCCTTGCCGCCGAGAAGCTCTTTCATCTTCGCGTTGCCGTCGGCCTTGCCGCCGCCAAAGAAATATACTCGTTTGTCTGCCATCTTCAATATTCTCCTTGTAAACTTCTTCAATGTCCATGTTGTGCAAGATTCATTCGGGAAAAACGTGGAGTATATTGGTATGTGCCCGGCCTGTCAACCACGAAATAGGTTTTTTGGCCACAAGGGGTGCGACCAGATTTTCCGGCAGGGCTATGCAGCCCGTTTTCGCACATTCCAGTAGCTTTTCCAAGTATTTGATTGCTCCAAAGCAATCAAGGCCATTATTGCATCAGCTCCAGGTCTGTCCCAACGCATTCCGGCACC
>JAUVXL010000274.1 GCA_030603595.1 Sedimentisphaerales bacterium
AAAAATATCAAACCGGCATTCGTGTGAGTGATGCCGAGATGAAATCGCTTAATATACGACGACACAATATCTGCCCACAATGGAATTATACAATAGAACCACACCAACAAGAATGAAAGGTTATTTATTTACAAGTCCTAACGGCCAGCGTTCGATGAGCGCCCAGATGATGAGGACGGCGTTGGAGCCCAGGAGGCCGAGGACGGAGGGGTTGAGGACGTCCCTTATGCTTATGTTCCAGTTCGCACGGCCGAGGTATTGATGGCCCATTTGCATCTTGACGCCCTTTGCTCAGTGTTTTCCACTCAGATATGAGCGTCAATATACACGAAATTTGAAATGTTTGCAGTTTTTTTGCGAAGAATCTTCTTTGCAGTGTTGACACGGCTTTAGTTTGCTTCTAAGATACAAGCCCGTTGGAATTTCCTGTTCGCTAAAGCACGGCGACGCTTGGAAATCCTTGATTTATTTTCTCAAACTGACCGATTGTTAACTGTCATTCCCGCGAAAGCGGGAATCCAGTAAAATAGCGAGGTAATAGATTCCTGCTTGCGCAGGAATGACAAATGGTTGCCATTTGTAAGGTCTGAGGCGCCGTGATAGTTGTAGCTTGCATACCGGCTCGGTACGGTTCGACAAGATTCTTAGGAAAAGTTCTCGCCAAAGATACCGGCAAATTCCTGATTCAGCATACCTACGAACGCGCGTGCGGCGCGAAGCTGGTCGAGAAGGTGATAATAGCGGCCGACGACGAGAAGGTGGTCGCCGCGGCGAAATCGTTCGGAGCAGAATGCGTGCTGACGAGCACGGAGCATAAGAGCGGGACAGACCGAATCGCAGAGGCCGTCGCCGGGATGGAAGTCGATATCGTCGTCAACCTCCAGGCCGATGAGCCGGAGATAGACCCGGAGAATATAGACTACGTCGCGCGCCTATTGATTGAGAATCCGGATTATCCGATGGCAACGCTGGCCGCCGATTTTGCCAGGCCCGAGCAAATAGCCGACCCGAACATCGTCAAGGTCATTGTAGCGTGGAGCGGGCAGCCCCCAAGGGGCAGGCGTGGAGCGAATAGAGAAAGGTCGGACGCTAAACGCTGTCCGCTAAACGCTGACCACGGCCGGGCGATATATTTCTCACGGTCGCCTATTCCATACGACAGAGACGCAGCCGGCATAGGCCAAATCGCCCAATACCAGCGGCACCTCGGAATATATGCATACCGCAAGGACTTCCTGCTGAAAATAACAACCCTGCCCCAAACACCGCTGGAGAAAACCGAGAAATTGGAGCAGTTGCGAGCGATTGAAAACGGCTTCGGCATATTAGTCGGCAAGGTAAGTCACACATGCGACGGCATCGACACGCCGGAGCAATACGCAGCGTTCGTCAAACGACAAGGTGTGAAGAAAGGTGAACGATGAAAAAGATGCTGGTTATTGTATCTTGTGTCCTTATTCTTCCCGGTTGTGATAAGAAAGAAGAACAGGTGAAGGCCAACAGTGGTTGGGAGTTTCACACTCGGCCCGACAAGTGGGCGGAGCCGAGGGTTTATCATGGTTCTTTTGATCAGAGGTATGCAGATCGAATCTCCATATCGAGAGTTGCTCTGGTAGATGCGAATGCGCCGAAGGAAATCTCTCCAAACAAAGCCTATTGGTTTTCGGCTCATTATCCTGATACGATGAAACCGGGACCGTACGATTTCCGGGCCGACATATACAACGAACGGGACTATCTGGTCAGGCTGCATGTGTCGGATGTCTACGGCAATTATGAGGCAAAGGTTAGATGGATAAATGAGAAACTGCTCTACGCGAGGGTTTGGTGGGGGAGAGTCAAAGGAGTAGACTTCATTCTTGATGTTGAGAGTGAAGCCGTAATTTACAAAGAGGACGTTTATTGGGGTGGTATACCATTTCAACAGTGGCAGCAGGTGAAGAGCTGCCAAGTCGGTTAGTGCTATTCTTATGTGCCGGAAATACGGTGCAAGGACAGACGGGGACGTTTTTATGGCGAAGGACAAGGATTTGTTGGCTTCTCTTAGCGATGCTTCTACTGAAAGTGAGTTTTTCTCTCCTATTCCGGCGGGGTATAAGAAGGGCAAGCCGCGATATTGCTTTGTTGTGGGCACTGTGATGAGCGGGCTTGGTAAGGGGATATTTTCTTCTTGTCTGGCCAAGCTGATGCAGGATAAAGGGCTCAAGGTTGCTCCCATCAAGCTCGAAGGCTATCTCAACGTCGATTCGGGGACTCTCAATCCGTTTCGCCACGGGGAGGTCTTCGTCTTGGACGACGGGATGGAGTGCGATATGGACCTCGGCACCTACGAAAGGATGCTGGATCAGGACCTGAGCAAGGCCAATTTCGCAACGAGCGGGCAGATATTCAACTCGGTGCTGCACAAGGAGCGGCACGGGGATTATTTAGGCAGGGACGTTCAGATGATCCCCCACGTTACCGGCGAGGTGAAGCTCAAACTGCGGGAACTGGCGATGAGCAGCGATGCCGATATTGTATTCGTCGAGATCGGCGGGACGGTCGGCGATCTGGAGAATGCCTATTACATCGAGGCGATGCGGGAATTGGCATACGAGGAAGGGCCGAACAGTTGCTGCTTTATGGCGCTGACGTACATCCTGGAGCCGAAGACCTTGGGCGAGCAGAAGTCCAAGGCCGCGCAGTTGGGGATTAAGCAGCTTATGCAGTTGGGGACTCAGCCGGACATTATTGCGTGCAGAGCGAGCAGCCCGGTTACCGAGAAGATCCGCCAGAAGATCAGCGTCTATAGCAACGTCCCCCTGGACAGGGTCATTAGTCTGGAGGATTCGGCGAGCATTTATATGATTCCGGCCGTGATCGCCGAAGCAGGCCTGGATTTTAAGGTCGCAAGGCTGCTCAAGATCGAGGAGAGGATTGATCTGGGGCACGAGCGAAAGGCCTCGGCGAAATGGTGCGATTTTACAGACAAGATTGACGCAGCAAAACGCGAGGTGGATATCGGGATCACGGGCAAATATACCTCCGTTCGAGACAGTTACGCCTCGATAATCAATGCGCTCGAGCACGCAGGGATTGCTCTTGGCGCACACGTCAGCATAAAATGGGTGGAGACTACCGGCCTTACGGACGCAAATACGGCGGATAAGCTTGCGGATGTGAACGGTATTATTGTGCCCGGTGGATTCGGAATGCGCGGCGCAGAGGGCAAAATTGCCTGCGTAAGGTATGCGAGGGAGAAGGAACTGCCCTATCTTGGATTATGCTTCGGGTTTCAGATGGCGGTGATAGAGTTTGCGCGGAACGTTTGCGGGTTGGCCAAGGCCAACAGCACCGAGATCGAGCCGAATTGCACGGAGCCGGTTATCGGCGTACTGCCGGAGCAGAAGAAGATCGAAGGCCTCGGCGGCAATATGCGATTAGGCGGCAGGGACGTAGAGTTGAAGTCAAAGACAATAGCATGGGAGCTTTTCGACAAGGCAAAATCGGTGCGGATGCGATTCAGGCATCGCTACGAGGTGGACCCGCGGTATATCCAGCAGTTGGAGGAGGCCGGCATGGTCTTTTCCGGCAAGGCGTCGAATCAGCCGATCATGCAAATTCTCGAGTTGCCCAACCATCCCTTCTTCATGGGCACCCAAGCTCATCCATGCCTTACCTCGCGACCGCTCAGGCCCCAGCCGATGTTTGTGGCCCTCGTGGCCGCGGCGATGCAGAGGCGCTGCCCGAACGAGGAAATACCCGGTTGCGTAGAAGTTGTGCAGAAGGTGTGTGCACAGAGCAGTTGACGACCGACTACCACTCTGTCACATTCGTACTTGTGGCCTGTCATTCCCGCGAAAGCGGGAATCCAGATTTCGCAAAATGGATTCCGCATCAGGTGCGGAATGACAACTCAAGTGTGAAATGACAACTTACGAATGCGATTGTTGCAGAGTACTACTCCTTTTTTTCCGGCTCCTTCGGCTCTTCGGATTCGGCGGGTTGATTCAGCTTTGCCTTTAGCTCGGCTATTTCGGCTTTGAGCGTCGCGTTCTCGGCGTGGACTTTCGCACTTTCTTCGATCGAAGCGGTCAGAACCTCGTTGACCTTTTCCTCCATTCCCTGCTTGAGTTGTTCCTTGCAATCGGCTGTTTGCTTCCGGCAATCGGCCAACTTCTTCTGCTCGAGCCCAAGTCGAACGGTGTATTGGGCCTTGAGGTCGTCGATCTGTTTGTCACGGTCGGCGACTTGCTTTTCCAGCTCCATATTCCGTGCGGCGATAACCCTGCTCTTCTTCTCGCTCGGCTTCTCGGCTTCCTGGCAGCCTGCGGCGCAGATAATAGAAATGGCAAATACCAGAATAAGTGCCTTGTGAAGGGGTCTTTTCATTTCAGATTCCTTTCTAATCAAGCTCATTATCATAACGTATGAGGTATCAGCGTAACTATATCACGAATCGTTGTCTCGTCAAGCTTGTAATGTAATTTCGCGGGGGTGCGACCAGATTTTCCGGCAGGGCTATGCAGCCCGTTTTCGCACATTCCAGTAGCTTTTCCAAGTATTTGATTGCTCCAAAGCAATCAAGGCCATTATTGCATCAGCTCCAGGTCTGTCCCAACGCATTCCGGCACC
>JAUVXL010000142.1 GCA_030603595.1 Sedimentisphaerales bacterium
GGTGCCGGAATGCGTTGGGACAGACCTGGAGCTGATGCAATAATGGCCTTGATTGCTTTGGAGCAATCAAATACTTGGAAAAGCTACTGGAATGTGCGAAAACGGGCTGCATAGCCCTGCCAGAAAATCTGGTCGCACCCTTTCACACCCTCGCGTGGTATCTTTCATTGACAACCCATAGGGAAATCCGGTATAATCTATTTGAGACACTGATTGCACTTGGCGGGCACGTCCACGCTGGACTGCCACAAATGCATTGCGAGAAAGGAGGCATATAGTGACCGGCGCACTTATCTTTTTGGCCGTGATTTGGGGCGTGTCCCCACTTGTTCTCTTCTGGTTGTTAATCCAAGTCCGAGATGAGGCAAAGAAAGTCCCAGGTATTCTGAGCAAATTAGCGACCACCGAGTGGCAAAAGAATAGCTTGGCAGAAGAACTGGCGGTTGTTCGCAATCAAGTTGATACACAACGAACCAGACTCGAGAATTTAGGAAAACGGTTACTAAAGGACAACGTCAGGTTCATCGGGTCCAAAGTAACTGCGAACAATTATGCGACCTCTAAGAAGCGATTCGAGAAGGTATTTGATTTTTCGGAGAAGAATGGTTATTTTGTTGCTGAAACGGAACGGCGCGAGATACTTCAAGATCTGGAACAAAGCTTCGAAGAAGCCGTTCGGAAACAATGGCACAAGGAGGAACAAGCGAGAATCAAACGCCAGATAAGAGAAGAACAGAAGCTCGAGGCTGACCGACAGAAAGAACTACAGCGACTGGAAAACGAGCAGTTCGCAGTTGAAACGGCGTTGCAGAAGGCATTGCGGAAGGCTAAGGGCGAATACGACGCCGAAGTTGAAAGACTTAGAGCCCTTCTTGAAGAGGCCCAGAGCAAATTGGAGAGGGCGAAGTCTATGGCAGAACTCACGAAGGCAGGATTTGTGTACGTCATTTCTAATATCGGTTCGTTCGGAGAGAACGTGTTCAAGGTCGGAATGACACGGAGGCTTGAACCTCTCGAGCGAGTACGAGAACTGGGCGACGCATCCGTGCCTTTTTCCTTTGACGTCCACATGATGATATCCTGCGACGATGCCCCATCCCTTGAGAGCAAACTCCACAAAGAGCTCGCTAGACTTCGGGTGAACAAGGTGAAGCCTCGCAAGGAGTTCTATAGGGTGGATATCCACACAATAGGACGTCTTGTTGAGAAGCACCATGGAAAGATTGATTATGTGGCCGCGCCTGAAGCTCTGGAATACAACGAATCGCTAAGCATGTCAGAGGAAGATTTCGACTATATCTCGCGAGAACTGAAACAATTTGAAGAAGATGAAGAAGGCTACCGTGCTGAGACTTCCTCTGAACGCACAGATGTTCAACAAACGAAGAAGATGCGATCCGTTACTCCGCAGGCTGAGAAGCCAACAAATATCCGGGGTACGACTCAGCCTACCCAGAAAGGACCCGTAACAGCCGGTAAGGGTAGTCGCACAGCGGGGGTTGAACAAGACAAGGGGGCCAGACGGCTCGCACCGTGTCCTCGTTGCAAAGGACCTATCTATATCGATATTTTGCACTTGGGAGAGAACACATGTCCCCACTGCAATCAGGTCTTCCAAGTCAGACGCCCCAAATAATCGCAGAGAGAAGCTGCCAGATACGGTGCCACCACGGATTCTGAGGACTCCCGTTGACCAGAGAAGACTAGCCAGTGCGTGGGAAAATTCGCTCTCGCTGCCCGGGGGAAAGTGGGGAGAAAAGTGTGTTGAAATCTGCAGGATTTCTTGACATCATTGGGGGTTGGGGTTAGTCTATTTCCGTGTAGATTTTGAACCTGAGAACAGCAGGGAACTTATGACGAAAACCGAAGCACCACAGGAGCGATTCGAGGATATGCGTATCCTCGATGAACTGAAGAATTCATACCTGAACTACGCGATGAGCGTTATCGTTTCGCGTGCCCTGCCGGACGTTCGGGACGGGCTCAAGCCCTCTCAGAGGCGGATTCTCGTGGCGATGAACGACCTGAACCTGGGTCCTCGCAGCAAGCACCGCAAATGCGCCAAGATCGTCGGCGATACTGGGGGCAACTACCATCCTCACGGCGACCAGGCCACATACGGGACTCTGGTGCGTCTCGGGCAGCACTGGAATATGCGATATTGCCTTATCGATCCGCAGGGGAACTTCGGGAGCATCGATTCCGACCCGCCGGCGGCGATGAGATATACTGAGGCAAGGATGGCGGCGCCTGCCACGGAGATGCTGGACGACCTCAAGAGCGACACGGTCGATTTCGTGCCGAACTACGACGAGACGCGGACCGAGCCGACCGTTCTGCCGGCAAAATTCCCGAATCTGTTGGTCAACGGCTCGACGGGCATCGCCGTCGGGATGGCGACCAATATCGCGCCGCACAACGTCAAGGAGATATGCGACGCACTGCTTCTGGCCATCAATGAGCCCAATTGCGGGTTCAAGGATATTTTGAAGGTCCTGCCGGGGCCTGATTTCCCAACCGGGGGGATCATCTGCGGCAAGAAAGGCATCGTGGATGCCTATACCACCGGCAAGGGGCACCTAATGGTCAGGGCGAAGATTAATATCGAGACGAACAAAAAGGGCAGGGAGAGAATAATCGTCACCGAGATACCCTATATGGTGGTCAAGACGACGATCGTCTCGAAGATTGCCGATTGTGTCCAGAATGGCACTATCGCGGAGATATCGGATGTCAGGGACGAATCGGACCGCAAAGGGCTGCGCATCGTCGTCGAGTTGAAGAGGGATGCCGATTCTGAAATAGTCCTCAACAAGCTCTACCGGTACACTCTTCTGCAGACCACGTTCGCCATCGCCAATATCGCGCTTGTCAACAACCGCCCCGAAACGCTCAACATCAGGGATATGCTAAATTGCTTCATCGACCATCGCAAGGTAGTGATTCGCAGGCGCAGCCGATTCCTGCTGAAAAGGTGCCGGAACCGGGCGCATATCCTCGAAGGGCTTATCCTGGCGGTCAGCGATATCGACGAGATTATCGACCTGATAAAGAAATCGCCCGATGCGCCGACTGCCAAGCTCAACTTGATGAAGAAGCCGTTGAAGCTTGCCGAGTCGGCGACGCTCAAGAAGATACTGCCCAAGGTGTTCGTCGAGGAGAAGAAAAAGGGCAAACACTATCTGACGGGCCCGCAGGCCGACGCGATTCTCACGATGCAGCTTCAAAGGCTCACGGGCCTTGAAATGGAGAAGCTCGCGAAGGAGTACGCCGGGCTTACCGAGCAGATAGAGGGCTATGAAGCGATACTGGCCAGCGAGACCGTCTTGATGGACATCATCCGTGAGGACATCTACGAGATAAAGCAGAAATACGTCGACAAGAGAAGAACGCAAATCACGGCCGCGGCGGAGCTGTTCGACGCCGAGGACCTGATTGCCGAGGAAGAGGTGATAGTAACCGTTAGCCACAGCGGATACGTCAAGCGAATGCCGATCGATACCTACCGAACCCAGGGAAGAGGCGGACGCGGAATCATCGGTTCGGTCACCAAGGAAGGCGACTTCATCGAGCATCTGTTCGTCGCATCCACGCATGATTATCTGCTGATATTCACGAATCGCGGCAAGTGCTATTGGCTGAAGGTCTATAACATCCCCAGCATGTCCAGGCAGAGCAAGGGCAGGAATCTCGTCAATCTGCTGAACCTCCAGAATCAGCAGGTCGCCTCGATCATTAACGTCAGCAGTTTCGAGCCTGAAGGCGACGGACCTGAATTGCAGCTCGTCATGGCGACGAGTAAGGGCATTGTCAAGAAGACGCGGCTTTCCTCCTACGGAAACCCAAGAGCGACTGGCGTGATCGCTATCAATCTCGACCCGAACGACGACCTGATCGGTGTCGATCTGACAACGGGCAGCGACCACATCATCCTGGGCACACGCGACGGGATGACGATATGCTTCGACGAAGCTCAGGTTCGCTCAATGGGGCGGGTTTCGCGTGGCGTTCGTGGTATCAAGCTTCGCAGCGGGGATGCGGTCGTGGGTATGGTCATTGTCGAGGAAAAGGCCGCGCTTTTCACCGTCTGTGAGAACGGGTACGGAAAGAGGACGGGCCTGGACAACTATCGGCCGCAGAGCAGAGGCGGACTTGGACTGAAGAACATTAAAACAACGACGAGAAACGGCAAGGTAGTCGCACTCAAAGCCGTCCAGAGCAAGGACGACCTGATGATGATAACGGCAAAAGGCATGATCATCCGGACCGGACTGGACGAAATCCGCTCTATCGGAAGAAACACTCAGGGCGTGCGGTTGATAAAGCTCAAGCCCGGCGATAAGCTCGTCGCCGCGGAGAAGATAGTCCCCGAAGATACCGGCGCGGCCGACAATAATTCTAAACGCGAAGAGAAACCGAAATCGAACAAGTAGGCGAATGGAAGGGTCGAAGCGAAGAAGAAATCTAAGACTAAAGACGAGATACGAATGTAGAATATCGAATGTCGAAATACGCTATACGATATTAGGTTCAAATGCCCCGGAGCAAGAGCAAATCAGAAAATGATCGCGCCTTGATATACGTTCTCAACGGCAAGGATGAGTCCCTTGTCGGCGCGCAGGTTCAGAGGCTGCTGGACGAGTTGATTGAGCCGGAGCAGAGAGTCACCGGCCTTCTCGATGTGGACGGTCCCGATGTCTCGCTCGCAGATGTGCTCGACGAATTGCGGACGCTGCCCTTCCTGGCCGAGAAGCGAGTGGTCGTTATAAGAAAGGCCGACGATTTCATATCGAGGGACCACAACCGCCAACTGCTTGAAAAGTACTTCGATGCTCCGTGTCCCACGGGAATACTTGTTCTGGTAGTCCGCAGTTGGCGCTCGAATACAAAGCTTGCCCGCAAGCTGAAAAGAGTGGGTGTGCTCATCAGCGTCACGCAGCCCAAGAGACAGGAGTTGCCGCAGCGTTTGCGTGAATATAGCCGCGACGCGCACGATATGAATCTGAATAGAAATGCCGCCGAGTTGCTTGTAGATCTGGCCGGCGACGACCTTACGAGGCTCTACAGCGAGATCGACAAGCTGTCGCTATTCGCGGAGGGCGCCAAGAGCATAACGCCCGAGCATATTGAGCAGTTGATAGGCCACAATCGAATGTTCGGCGCCTTCGAGGTGATTGATGCGATACTCACGGGCGATCCCGCGCGTGCGGCGGATCGCCTGCGTCGGATGTTTGCAGACGATAAGAGCACCGAATACACCGTTGTCGGCGCATTCGCCTTCCACCTGCGCAGGATGTTCCAGGCCAAAGCCCTCCTCGATAAGGGAACCGGCCGGGCCAGAATCGAATCGGCGCTGCGAATATGGTCCCACAAAGACAGGTTCTTCGCGCAGATTCGCCAGATGCCGCTGCAACGAATCGGCGAGTACCTCAAGCGCCTCGGGCAAACGGACCACGCAATAAAGACCGGCCGCACAAAAGCACCCGTAGCGATGGAGCAATTAGTCCTCGAATTGGCCGGCTGCTAAGCCCGCCATTCGCGGGTCCAAATCACCCTTGAAGCCGACGCATCCGGCTTTTGTAATTTCTTAATTCTCCTCGGATTTTTTTGTTTGACTTTACGGCGATTTTGGCGTATAGTTATAAATAATGACAATTTAATATTGAAGTTCACTGAACTTTTGGCGTTCTGTTCAAAACCGGCAGTTTTTTATGTAGGAAGACGCATAGGAGTCAGTGCCCCGAATGGGGCACTGCTTGCGTGTTTCCTACGGGCCCTGCCGGGCCTTGAATGGGCATGATGTAGCAGTGCCCTTAATTAATGCGCACTTCTACGAGTATTGAGAGGACAACAGGAAAGGGAATTTGGTTGATTTCGGACAGGAGTATTTGGTATAATACTAAGAGTGAAGGTGCGGCAGAGGCCGCATCGGAAGGAATTATCCATCATTTATTTTGAAAGGGACGGGAAATGAGACGGAAAAGGAAAATTGTGTTTTTGGCGATAGCTATTTTGTGCGGGCTGGCTTTCTCGCCAATGCCGGCTGAAGGGGCGTTGATAACCATCGAGATTGAGGCGGTGGTGGACAGCGTGTGGGATGAAGGAAACTATCTCGAAGGAAACATTGAAGCCGGTGACATCATAAAAGGTTTCTACACATACGACTCTTCGACACCAGATCAAGATTGGCTTTGGGGTTCCGAGTCAGACGTAGTCGGTCGATACCATTACTTCGAGCCGCCTTACGGAATCTCCCTAACTGTGGGTGAATTTGTCTTTGGGACAAACCCAGATAGCGTTAGCTTTGTGGTTAGCATCATTAATAATAATCAATCAGGGGATGACGTTTATACGATTGGCAGTTCTAACAATCTTCCTCTTTCCAATGGTACTTTGGTTGACTCTGTTTCTTGGACCCTCAAAGACCATACTGGCAGCGTCTTTTCAAGCGACGCATTACCCACAACCGCCCCTGTTTTAGATCAATGGGGAGACAATCGCTTACGCTTGCACGGTGAAAGGGGTGGGTATATTGTGGACGCTCATGTAATTTCTGCAATTCCAGAGCCGGCTACTATAGTATTGCTCAGTATCGGTGGATTGTTCTTAAGGAAGCGACGGTAAACAAAATTTGAGAATCATATTGGGTAAAGTAAGGAGACGACAAAATGTCACGGATGAAACAAACTCTTGCCACAGTATCAATGGCTATTTTTATCACCAACATTGCCATTGCTTCAGCCTGGAAAGATGATGCAAAAGCAATAGACATATCGGGCGGAGAGGGCCATACGCTCGTTCTTACCGCGAATAAGTGGCCGTGGGCTTGCGGTCCCAACAGTTGGTATCAGCTTGGAATTGGGAATACTACGGTATCCCAAAAGGTGTTCATTAGAGTTCATGGAGGGGCTATGAATACTCCGCGGCTCCAGGATATCAACGATGTTGACGCCGGCTGGAAACATTCACTTGCCCTGGAAGGCTATGATCCTAACGACCCAAATTATATGGGCTATGTTTGGGCCTGGGGGGATAATGAATGGAGCCAGCTTGGCAACAACACGGGCGGTCCAGGTGCATACGAAGCCACTCCTGTTCAGGTTCTTCGTGGCGAGCAGGTGGCGGCGGATGCTAATGACCCGGACCCGAATCTTGCGCGTATTATCGCAATCTCAGCGGGTCGTAGCGGAGAACATTCTTTGGCGGTTGATGCTAATGGCTATGCTTATGCTTGGGGGCGGAACACGTTCGGGCAGTGCGGTAACGGGGACGGGGCCGACAGCGAGCTTACACCGGTGCGCGTTCTTGCGGGTGAGCAGGACGCGAGCGACCCGAACTCTCCCTTACAGCAGATGATCGCGGTCTCGGCGGGCGAGTTGCACTCTATGGGACTGGAGAGGGACGATCCGAACGACGCCAATTTTAACGGGTGCGTTTATACCTGGGGTGACGATACGTTCTTTCCGGAGGGCGAGGAAGGAGGGGTCTTGGGGACCGGCGGGACGGGGCCAAGTAGTGCGGTTAGGCCTGTGCGTGTCTGGGCGGGCGAGCAGGACTATAACGAGCCGAATCACGTCTATCTCAAGGACATTGTCGCCATCAGCGCCGGGTGGGACCATTCGATGGCGCTGGAGAAATATGAGGTTTATGACCCTTTTGAGCCTAATTATGATCCGAACCACAAGGGGCGAGTCTATACCTGGGGCGACAACGAGGCTTCATCTCAGTCGCTTTACGGCGGGCGGTTAGGTAACGGAACAACCACCAGCAGCAGCACACCGGTAGTCGTTCGTCGTGGCCAGCAAGAGCCGGAAGACCCTTGTAACGCGGATCCAAATCTTACGCGCATTATTGCGATATCGGCGGGCGAGGGACATTCAATGGTGCTGGACGTCGATCGTTATGTTTATACATGGGGTAGCAATTACTATGGACAATTGGGAAACGGGTGCGACGATCCGTGTACGACGCCTGTTCGAGTTGTGGGTAAAGACGGTGTGGGGTATCTGGAGAATATCGTCGCTATCTCGGCGGGGTACTGGCACAGCCTGGCTGTCGATGTTAATGGGACTATATGGACCTGGGGCAAGGGCAGCGCCGGCCGACTCGGCTTGGCCAACAAGACGATAAACTGTAATACGCCCCATCCGATACCGGTGGTTCATAATGTCACGCAGAACACGTTTGCCTTCGGCATACAGACAGCGATTGACGATGCCAACGATGCGGGTGATACCATCGAGGCCCCGCCGGCGACCTATTATGAAAACGTCAATTTCAGAGATAAGAGCGTTATGTTAAGGAGCACCGAGCCGGACGCCCCGAACGTGGTGGCCGATACAATTATCAATGCTGCTTACAATTCAGGAGGCGATGACCGATTCTACGCAGCGGTAGATTTTAATGACGGTTCCGGCTCGACAGTGACGGGGCTGACGCTGGCAAACGCCGCCGGATGCGGCGTTTGGTGTGAGGATGTGGACTGTGTCACGATTGCCAATTGCTTGATACAGGATAACGAATGGCACGGGATAATGGTCGATGCATCTTCGGCGAATATTCAGAATTGCGAAATCCGCGCCAATACATCCGACGGGAGTTATGAAACTCACGGCGTTTATTGCATATCGGCCAGCGATGTGAACATTGCCAACTGCGTTATTGCCGACAATGAGGGAGATGGCATTTACTGCAATGGGTCCAGCCTTGGCTTGAGGAATTCCATCATTGAGGACAACGCGGACCACGGGATTTACTCCAGTACCGGGACTGAAGAAATTGAAATCAAAAACAACTGGATATACGGCAATGGAGCAGACGACAGTGGCGACGGCATCCATATTTACATGGCTTATCCTGTCGATGCAGTAATCAGAAACAACACCGTTGTCGATAATAGCAACTATGGAATACACTCAGACTATGCAAACGAGATTAGTGTAAGCAACTGCATTATCTGGGGCAACGGCGACGGCAGTCTGCACAAGGATCATGAGGCCTTCGACAATATAGTATATAGCTGCATTGAAGGCGGTTTCGCCGGCACCGGCAATATCAGCAGCGATCCTTGTTTTGTCGATGTGGACGCGAATAATTTTCATCTTAACGCCAATTCTCCGTGCATTGATGCGGGGATTCCCGATTTCGAGCCTGACGCAAATGAGACCGATATCGACGGTAGTCCTCGTGTGATAGGAGACGAGGTCGATATGGGTGCCGATGAGTTTTGGAGGGAGACGGATTTTAGCGGCGACGGACTTGTGAACTTCGTCGATTATGCGATGCTAACGTCTTACTGGCGGGATTCGGGTATCGATTATAATGAAGTAACCGGCCTTGGCGATGCTAATTCGCCCAGTTTGGGCGAGTTCTGCGATGACTGGCTGTTGAAGGCGGAATGGTGGACGGAGCCGTCGCCTTTGACGGCCGGGGACGGCACCGGAGGAATGGTGGAAGGATTAAGCCTCCAAGCCGCCCCTTACGAACTTGCCGCTGTCGAGGAAAAGCCCCGCATCGCTGAGCCGGTCGATGTCGAAGAACTGCTTGACTGGCTTGCCGAGATATGGCTGGATCCTGAGGTGCGAAAGGCTATAGACGCCGAGGACTGGTTGAAGTTGTATCAGTCGCTGAAGGAATAGTCCTGCTCTTGGTGCGGTCAAATTGTGTGCGTGTTGTTGGGTGAGGATCGGAGTATTCCTTGCGGCGCGTATTATCGGGCGGGGGGTGAAAAATAGGGGTTGGTCGGGGGGAATATTGTGGATATCCTGGCGGTTGGAGCCGATTCTTAGTGTAATGTGGATTTTTGCAACTTCTCGGCGGGCTTGCTGCTTGGGAGGGGGCATCATACGGGCAAGCCGGGTGATTTTGAGAAAGCATTGTGTTGAAAAGACTTGCACTATTCTGGATTGTTGGGATTGTCTCTCTGGCGGGCTGCTCAAGGTTCGCCAAAAGGGCGGCAAATGAGGCCGAGTATGCCCAGTCGTTGGGGACGAGTGGGGGTATGACGGCGTATTTGCTGGATCAGGAATTGGCGGAACTGGAATCGGTCGAACCCTGGCGGGGCGAGTACGGGGACGGGCTGAAACTGACGACTACCCACTATGAGATATTCACGACGCTCTTCGAGCCGTTGATGCTGCGCCAGGTCCCGCGCTTTATGGAATCGGCGTATCGCGGCTACAACGAGCAGTTGTCCGAGCAGATCGAGACGACACACAAATTCAAAGTCTATCTTTTCGCCGACCGCGATCAGTGGGAGGATTTCACCAGGAGCTTCACGGGTGAACGTGCGGAATTATTCTGCAAGATACAGGCCGGGGCGTATTGCCATAACGCAACGTGCGTGACGTACAATATCGGAAGGCGCAGGACGTTTTCGGCGCTGGGCCACGAGGGCTGGCATCAGTTCAACAGCAGGCACTTCGAGTATCGGCTGCCGAGTTGGCTCGATGAGGGCGTCGCGATGCTGTTCGAGGAGTATCGAGATGAGGGCGAGAAGTTCTATTTCGAGCCGGGCGAGAACGAGTATCGGCTGGATGCGCTGGCGGCGACGTTGAAGAAGAAGCGAATGATCCGGCTCAAAGACCTGCTGGCGACAAGCCCCGGCGAGGTGCTGGCGACGGACGAAGCGGATACGGTAATGGCGTTCTACAGCCAGTCATACGCGCTGGTTCGTTTTTTGCGGGAGGCCACGTACAGCGAGAGGCTGAGCGAGTATCGTCGGCTGCTGCGGGACGGGCTGCGAGGAGACTGGCCGATCGATAGTGTCAGCAAACAAATCGCCAGTGATAGAAACAAACCAAGGACGGTGTTGTGGAACCGAATCGTGGGGACGGGATTGTTCGAGAAGTACATCGACGAAGACATCACGAAGATCGAGAAGCAGTACATCGCGTACTGCAAAAGTATAGTCGAAGGCTTGGATTGAACCATTCCAATTCTTAGACACGGATAAACTTGGCGCGGCTTTCGGCCGCAACCAAACAAGATAATACCCTACGAATGATTGGTTCTCATGCAAAATAGTTGGTTGAGTGATTGTAATGCGCAGCCTCTGACGAGGCTGGAGTTTAACGCTTTGAAGCCACCGGCATATTCCTAAGCGGCATTACACCCCAACATGCCGGGGGCCTAAAGCG
>JAUVXL010000060.1 GCA_030603595.1 Sedimentisphaerales bacterium
AGACGGCCCGGTTGCTCTCGACCCATCGGCAGGCGGTTGGGAATAACAAGCCGGTAATGATGCTTACCGGGGCATTGACTACAAACGACGTTAGCAGAATTGCCCTGAATGACCACAGTGCGTATGATTCCAACCCGGCAAGCTCTCTGGCCTGGACAATTAGTATGAACTGGAGGACGAAGGCGGGCAGATAGCAGAGAAGAAGGATCTCGATATTGCCGGCAAGCCTCCGGGCGAGAGATCGGGATTTGCCCACAAGCGTAGCCGCTGCACCGACCCACAAGAACCACGACCCGAAGAATATGCCGATGCTAATGTCGTTGCCTTCGAAGGTGGTGACGAACTCGCGAAAGAGCAGGCTCTGCGCGGCGATAGTGAAGAGGCCGTAACTAAATAGCACGAATGTACGGGCGAGTTTCATTTCTCACCTTCACCAAAGACATCGGCCTGGAATACGAGAAAAGCGGCGTTTTGCTTCCAGTCGTCGGGCGCGAGCCCGGCTTTCATCGAGAGTTGTGTTAGTGTCTCGCTCAAATCCCAGCCCTGTTCGGGAGCAACCTGGGGCAGGAAGACGGCTGATCGCCCCGCCTTGTTGAGCACAATGCCGTCCGTCCCGATGCGGATTTTATCCGATGAGGGCACGGACCTGGGTCTGGTCAGAGCGGAAATCTCTATCGTGATATCGTCAAACTCGTCTTCTTGGAGCGGCTGAAATCGCCTGTCCCTGAAGGCGGCACTGATCGCATTCGAGAAGACCGACTTGTAGAGCGGCTGAGACGGAAAGATGTCGCCTATGCATCCTCGAAGACGGCCGCCTTTCTTTAGCGTGACAAACGCAGCGCGAGGCTCCTTTAACGTGTCACCGATCTCAATGCCGAGTTCGGGTATTTCCGGAATCTTCCGGTGCTCGAAGGCGTAGCCTATGGCCTTTCTCGCAAGGGCTATCAGATGCTCTTTGTCACTATCGGTCAGTTCGGCGTCGTGGGCCGGCGGTTCTATTGGAGACCCTTTCCGCCACGCACCGCTAAAGACAATAGACAAGTAACTAACGGATCGAGAGTAGTCGCCCTCCAGTTGACCCGACGTTGTATAGTCGATCATTTCAGCCTTGGCGGATTCATCCAGCATCGAGAGCAGCAGGGCGATGGGAACATACCCGCATATAGTCGCGCCGGTCTTTTCTCGATATTCGAGGAAACCCGGCGCATCGAGGGCCTCAATGAGCTTGAGCGCTCCGGTATCGAGTTTTTTAATCTGCTCGGCTATGTTCTCGGTAAAAGGCACATATCCGTAGCCAGCCCCGTAGTGAACAAAGTCCGAGCTGGCCACTACAAGCGTTTGTTCATCCACCATACTTTTCAGGATGGCGGCGGCCCTCTTGATCGTCTCCAGCGAGCAACTGCCGGCGACAATCGGAACGAGCTTGAAGTCTGAATTCCGAAATTGCAGCAAGGGCAACTCGATTTGCACGCTGTGTTCGCTCCGATGCGCTTGCGGCACGTTCTGAAACACCGGATATTGCAGCAGCCTCTCGATGAACTCTACGTCCAGCGGTATCCGGCCCAGAGGCGTCTCGTAGTGGGTGACTCGCGGCACGCTGAGGACGTTTTCCATCCGGACACTGTGACTGGGGCCAATTATGATGATCCTCTCGTAGTGCCTGGCAATCGTCTTGACGGCCGCACAGGCGGTCTTGCCTGAATAGCTATAGCCGGCATGGGGCAGGATAAGCGCGATCGCGTCATTTCTCGGACTGACCCGGGCAGTATCAAAGCATTCCTTCAACAGTTTTTTCAGGGCCTGTGGATCGGCGGGGTACCAGGATCCTGCAAGTGTCGATTGAAGCACCGACTTAGGCCGCTTGGGCAATGCCTCTTTTTTACCCGGCGACGGACTCTCGGTTCTGTGCTGTGCATCACTTGAAGCCGGCTGGTTGGGATCGGCCGGCGAAGGGCCGAATCCATACAAGTAAAGCCCAAAACCCACCCCCGCAATAACCGCCATAACTGCAAGTGCTGCAATCACAATCTGCTTTTTGATTCGTTCCGCCATATTAACCACCCCATTTACTTTGCCCGAAGATGTCATTCGGGGCCCTAAAGCCGCCTGGATACTTGTGGTATTTCGCAGCCCACGTGAATCTTCGCGGCATAACCTTATTCGCTTGCCGAGCCATCCCCACAAGAATCATGGCGCCGGCTCCAAGCAATCTGTGAATGAACTTTCTGCGTTTCATTTCCATACTCCGTATATCTGGTTTCCACATTTCGGGCAGGCCCCGTTCTTGAGATTGTTTTGCAGAATCGTGTAACCGCTGCGTTCCAGGAGCAGGGCCTTGCAGGCGGGGCAATATGTGTTCTGTCCCTCTTTGTCGGCGATATTGCCGATGTAAACGTATTGCAGGCCCTCGGCCATCGCAATCTGGCGGGCCAGATTCAGTGTCTCAAGTGAGGTTGGGGGCAAATTCAGCATTTTGTAGCGAGGGAAAAAGCGAGAGAAGTGCAGCGGAGTCTCGCCGCCGAGATTGGCCTTGACCCAGCGGACGAGTTCACGTATCTGTTCGGGCTTGTCGTTCAGCGTCGGGATGAGCAGATTAGTCACTTCGACCAACACGCCCTTTGCCTTGGCCAAGACCAGCGCATTGAGAACCGGCTTCAACGTGGCCGAGCATATTTCCCGGTAGAACTCGTCCGTCATCGCCTTAAGATCGATATTCGCCGCATCCACAAACCTCAGCAGCCGTTTCCAAGGCTCGGGATTGATGTACCCGGCTGTTACCAGCACATTGCGCAGCCCCGCCTCATGTGCCAGCTTGGCGGTATCGTATGTGTACTCGTAATAGACAATGGGATCCGTATAGGTGTACGCCAATGACGGACAGTTTGCCCGCCTGGTGATATCGACAAGGTCCTGGGGCGACCAGAACAATTTCTGACGGGAATAGAACACAGCCGGCATCTCTTCGGGATTGGCCTGGGATATCTCCCAATTTTGGCAGTTTCTGCAATGCAGATTGCAGCCGACTGTGGCGATGGAGAGGATGCCCGTGCCGGGAAGGAAATGGGCAAGCGGTTTCTTCTCCACGGGATCGACGTTGATCGAGCAGGGATAGCCGTAAACCACGGTTCGCAAGGTCCCGTCGATATTGACCCTGACCCGGCACTCGCCGCTCTGGCCGGGGTCAATCACACAGTTCTTGGGACATAGTTCACACTGGACTCTCAATACAACTCTTTCTTAACGTAGTTGGAACGAAAAACAAGCTATGTCCGCCTCGCAGCAGACCTTTTTTGTGCTCTTCCGGGAAATGGATAGGTCCCAGCCAAGAACTCTGCCTCTACAACAGGCAAACGGGGCGTCCATTGACCGGATGAACCAAAAAGCCAAGTTGCCTTTTGGTATTATACAGAAGGCGGCCAACTTGTTCCAGGAGTGTTGATTACGCAAATTTGGCGATCAGAACTGTGTGGCGGCCAGCGTGGGTTGGAAGCGGAGCTTTGCCTGGCCGATCAGATAGAAACTACCGGTGATGAGGATGAGATCCTCCTTGCTCACAGCGTTTTTTGCGAGCTGCAGGGCTTCGCCGAGGCTCAATGCGGTCTGGTACATTTTGCCGCATATCTCGGTATAGATGTCTGCGAGGTCCTGTGGCGCCATGGCCTTCGGCGAGTTGCTTCTGGTGAAGACGACCTTGTCGGCTCCGTACTGGAGCTTGCTGAGGATTCCCCGGACGTCCTTATCGTTGTTGCACCCGAAAATGACCACCATTGAGTCATAGGGGATATTCTGGCCGACGGCCTGTATCAATGCCATGATGCTGGCGGCGTTATGTGCGGCATCGATCATTATTCGCGGGTCGTCGGAGATCATCTCCATTCGGCCCGACATCGAGACCTGATTGAGTCCTTCGGTTGCTTTATCGTTGTCTATCTCGTATCCGCTGGATTTCAGCTTATCGAGCATTGCAAGGGCGAGTCCGCAGTTGATGGCCTGGTGTTTTCCGTGAAGGGGGACCTTGAGATGCTCGAACTTGCTTGTCGGTGTGGTCAGGCATATCCTGGTATGCGGCCCGTCCTCCCGCGAGGTCTCGAATCGCAGTGAGAAGTCTATATCACCGCCCGTAACGCTCAGCGGGGCCTTGACGGCCTCTGCCTCGGATTTCAAGACGCTCATTGCTTTGGGGTCCTGCTGTACCGTCACGACGGGGACACCGCGTTTCAAGACACCGGCCTTTTCTTTTGCAATGCAGTCGATTGTCTGGCCGAGTTGGTTCTGATGGTCGAGGCTGAGGCTCGTTATGCCGACCACCTCCGGTTTGATAACGTTTGTGCTGTCGAGCCTGCCGCCGAGACCGGTCTCGATCACGCCGATATCCACTTTGGTGTCGGCAAAATGGAGAAACGCCAGGGCCGTCATTATCTCGAAAAAGGTCGGGGCATCGTCCTTGGGCATCTTCTCCAAAGGTCCGTGGACGCGATTGAGCAGCCGATACATCTGTCTTTCGCTGATCATTTCCGAGTTCACCGTGATCCGCTCGTGCAGGTGTACGAGGTGCGGAGAGGTGTACAAGCCGACTTTGTAGCCGTTGGCCTCGAGCATCTTGCCGAGCATTGTGGCTGTCGAGCCCTTGCCTTTTGTGCCGGCTATATGGGCTGTAGGGATTTTCTTGTGTGGATTGCCGAGCAGCGAGAGCAGCTTCTCCATCCTCTTGAGGTTGAAAGTGCTGACGTTATAGCGCAAATGCGACTGTTTTTCGTAGTCGGTCTGCGCAAAAAGGTACCGCATCGCCTCTTTGTAACTCCTGAAGGCCTTCCTGGCCTTTACTTTCACTGTCTTGGAGGAGGAGGATTCCTTACTACGCTTCTTTCTGATTGTTCGTACTGGTTTTACCATAGAACGCTTGATTTTAGCAGTTTGGGCCATCGGAGTCAATACGCATGCAAGCTGAAAGGGGTCAGAATAATGCCGCGAATTCGTAAGGTTCATCAGATACACAGCTTACGAGCAACATTTTTTTAGCACTGTCCGCCAAAAAGGCTCACTATATCAGCAAAACTTAACAGATAATTACGTTGTCTTATAAAAGAGGCGATTAAGGCCCTGGTTCGGCATGACTTCGGCGCAGAATCCCGATTTTAGCGTAATTGCTTTGACTATATGCCTATCTTCTGTTAAAATAGCAGCGTAAGTTAGAGTTTTCGGACTGGTTTTTTGGGGAGCGAACCGCCGATGAGAAACTTAGTCGCCGTATTGATATGCGTGTTGCTGGCCGATTCGTCCTGGGCCCGCACAATCACCGTCGATGACGACGCACCAGCAGACTTCACAACCATCCAGGCCGCAATAAACGACGCCAACGACGGCGACACCGTAGAAATCCAGCCGGGCACATACACCGGCGACGGGAATCGAGACATCGATTTTCTCGGGAAGACAATCACCGTACGCAGCATTAATCCCAAGGATCAAGGGGTCGTGGCCGCGACTGTCATCGACTGCAACGGGACCGAAGCCGAACAGCACCGCGGATTCCACTTCCACAACGGCGAGACGAATAATTCAGTTTTGGATGGCCTGACCGTTAGAAGGGGCTACTGCGACTCGGGTTCCTCGACGAGCCCCTCCTCCAGAGGAGGAGCGATTGCTTGTGATGGGGCGGCGCCGAAGATTGTTAGTTGTATTATCACCGAAAACCATGCTTCTTCCGGCGGCGGTATATCCTGCGCAGACGCCTGCGATGTGGCGATAATCGATTGCATCGTTGCCGATAATACATGCAAAAGGAGTGGAGCAGGGATATACTTCCGCTTCAGCAGTCTGCGAGTGGAGAGATCTATAGTGTCCGGGAACTCCGTCACGGGCACGCCGTGGAATAGCGAGGACGGCTACGGAGCCGGGATTTATTGCTATCGTAGCGAAGCAACGGTTGTCGACTGTGTTATCTCAGACAATATATCCTCATACGTCGGCGGAGGGTTTTACACTTCGTACAGCAGGGTGACTTTGAGTAATTGCACGATTGTCGGCAATTCGGCGGTATATGCCGGTGGAATCTATGTTTCTCGCTACTCGGAGGGTGGGACGGTAAGCAATTGCATTGTTTGGGGCAACTCGGCCGAGAGCGGCCCACAGATATATTTAGGCTGGGACTACAACCTTACCGTTTGGTGCTGCGATGTCCAGGGAGGTCAGGAAGCTGTGTATATTCCATCAGCGGCGACACTTTACTGGGGCCCGGGCAATATCGAAGCGGATCCGGGCTTTGTCGATGTTGGGCTGGGTGATTACCACCTCTCGGCGGATTCGCCCTGCATCGACCGGGGCGATCCGGATTACATGCCATTTTCCGGAGAGGCCGATATCGACGGGCATGAGCGTATTATTAACGGGCGAGTTGATATCGGAGCCGACGAATTCGGTTCGGCTCCTGTGCCGATTCTCGACCTCTGGCCGGGAAACCTTGATTATTTTGTGTATGAAGACTATGGAAATCCCCCGGCTCAGTTACTGGCTATCCAGAACAGGGGGGCTGGGACAATGAATTGGGCAATTACGGAGGATTGTCCGTGGCTGGATGTCAACTCACTGAACGGTGAATGCATCGACGAAACCGACTACGTTACGGTCTCGGCAGACGTCTCGGGCCTGGCCGACGGAATCTACAATTGTCAGCTTGTGGTGGATTCAGAGGGAGCTATTGGGGGGCGTCAGATTATTGACGTTAATCTTGTGATCCATGGGCCGGAGATTGAACTGTCGGCGACGCAGTTCGAGTTTACAGCCGTGGAAGGGCGGGAGAATCCGCCAGACCAGAGTTTTATCGTACGTAACGGCGGTGGAGCGACTCTCAACTGGGATATTCTCACCGATGCCAACTGGCTGGAGGTTATCCCGAACCTCGGCAGTTCGCGGGGCGAGGCTACCGAAGTGACGCTTGGCGTGGATATATCGGCTTTGACGTGGGGCAACTACCAATGCGGGGTAGTGGTAGCCGACGCGAATAGCATCAACAACCCTCAGATTGTTTCTGTGGATTTGCATGTGTTTGTCGGGGAAGTCGTCCAGGTACCGGAGGATGTCCCTACTATTCAGCAGGCAATCGACCACGTGCTCGAAGGAGGGACCGTCATTGTGGCCGATGGTATATACACCGGAGACGGGAACCGCAACATCGACTTCAAGGGAAAGGCGATTACCGTCCGCAGCGAAAGCGGCCCTGAGAATTGCATCATCGACTGTTTCGATTCCGGGTATCGGTATGGGTACCGCGGATTCGACTTCCACAGCGGCGAAGACGGCAATTCTGTCCTCAGCGGATTCACTATCACCAACGGACTTGTTGAGAGCTGTCCCAGGTATAGGGGTGGAGGGGCAATTCTATGTTCTCTTAGCAGTCCGACAATCGCCGATTGCATCATTGTCAACAACAAAGCTATCGGCGTTTCCCGGCTCCCAGGCAGTTCCGGCGGGGGAGTATTCCTCGACCAATCCAATCCAACCATAGCCAATTGTATCGTTGTCGGCAACACGTCTAATGAGGGCGGCGAGGGTGGCGGAATCTTCTGCCGGCAGAGTAGCCCGATTATCACCAACTGCACGATATGCGACAACTTCGGCGATGGAATAATGTCCTACGACATGAGCAATCCTGTTATTGTCAATTGCATTTTCTGGGGCAACTCATACGGGCCGATAATCGTCGAACCCGAGGGACCCTACTATGAATCCAGCACGCCCGTTGTAACGTTTAGTGATATCCAGGGCGGTTGGCTTGGCCTGGGAAATATCGCAGAAGACCCATGCTTCGTTAGTCCGGGTTATTTGGATCCCAACGACAATCCTTATAGTACATACGACGATTTCTGGGTCGATGGCGACTATCACTTAAAGAGCGAAGGGTGGCGTTGGGACACTCAGCGAGGAGTTTGGACCTGGGACGAGGTGACGAGCCGATGTATTGATGCCGGAGACCCCGATTGGCCGCTCGGCGACGAGCCGCTCAGCACCCCAGAAGACCCGAACAACGAGTGGGGCGAGAACCTCCGGATCAACATGGGCGCTTACGGGGGCGCGGCTGAAGCAAGTATCCCGCCAAACGGCTGGGCCATCTCCACAGACTACAACAATGACGGCATTGCAAACTTCACCGACTTTGCGTGCTGGTCGGACAATTACGTTTACTCCAACGGCAAACGCGTGAGGCGACCTGCTGACGCCAGTGGTCTTGTCTTGTTTGCACAATGCTGGTTAGGCCAGACTACTTGGTTCGAAGCTCCGGCCTCAGTCCCGCCGCAGCTACCCGGCAAGGCGACCGATCCTTACCCATCCGACGGAGCTACAGGGGCCAGGACGTATAAGCCTCTAAGCTGGCGTCCGGACGTATATGCTGCGTCTCATGACGTCTATTTGGGAACGACCAATCCGCCGGCATTCTTGCGAAACCAAACCGGCAGAACGGTTTACTTCGACGAAGGGCTGGAATACCGGGCAACTTATTACTGGAGGATCGACGAAGTCAATGCCCGTGGAACAACTACCGGGGATCTCTGGACATTCACTACCGGTCGCTACTGATGATAAGAATCATCGAGGGAAATTGGGCCGCTGCGATTAATATTTATACGGCTGTTTTCCTCTTCTTTTTCTTAGGTCGTTTTGCATTTCTCGGAGGGTTTTGGTTAGGTGTTCGGCTAATTTTTTGTCTCCCATTTCTTTGGCCTGGCGGGGCGTTATGGGTTGGCCGAATTGGACATGAATTGAGCCGAATGAGAACATCTTCTTGTGTCTCGGCCAGCACTCGAATGCGCCGTCTATCACCGTGGGGATGATAGGGGCGTTTCCGCGTCTGCACAGAAGGCCCAGGCCCGGCTTGAAGGGCTCGATGCGTCCGTCTTCTGTACGTGTTCCCTCCGGAAAGAGGCAGACTCCCTTGCCTTCTTTGAGCAGTTCAATCACCCGCCTGACCGTAGTTAGGTCGGCTTCCGCCTGCTTTAGCGGCAATGCGTTGACCGAAGAGATCAGTGCTCCGAAGAACCAGTTCGAGAACAGCGACTCTCGTGCCAGATAGTGCATCTGCCTTCGCAAAGGGGCCCCGCAGAATACGGGATCGAGGTAGCTTTGATGGTTACAGGCCACTATAAATGCGTCTTTCTTGGGGATGTTTTCCCGCCCGAACAAGCGTAGGCGAAAGAATATCTTGCACAAGATGTGCAGGATTACGCATACGGCCTTGTACCAGATGAGTCTTAGTTTCTCTTTCAGCATTTGCCTTCGACGTATTCCAAGAGCCTCTGGACAACCTCTTCGATACTGAGCTTTGTCGTATCGACGACGATGGCATCGTCGGCGGGCCTTAAAGGCCCGATCTCCCTGTCCTGGTCGCTCTTATCTCTGGCTTCGATGTCCCGGCGGACTTGGCCGATATCCCGCCTTTTATCGGTATCGGGCATCTCGGCCTGCCTGCGTCCGGCTCTGGTTTTCGCATCGGCTGTAAGAAAGAACTTAACATTGGCATCAGGAAATGCCACCGTGCCCTGGTCTCTGCCCTCAGTGACTATTTTTTCTTTCTCAGCGGCTATTTGCCTTTGCATCTCGACGAGCCTGGCCCTGACTTTCGGGGCCGAGGCGGCATAGCGGGCATTAGCTGTAACGTCCGGGCGGCGTATTTCGTCTGTAACATCGTCGCCATCGAGGCGGACGAGCGTTTTGCCCTTCTCGGTTGAGAATTGAAACTTACTGCTTTCTATAATCCTCAAGAACTCGCTTTCATTGGTCATGTCGATGCGGGCCCTCATTGCGGCTAAAGTTGCCGCGCGATACATGGCGCCGGTATCGAGGAAGCTCACGCCGAGGCGATCAGCCAGAAGCCGGGCAACGGTGCTTTTGCCGCTGGCGGCGGGACCGTCAATAGTAACAATAAGTTTCAACATTCGATATTCTTCACCCCGCCGTCTTGCCAACTTTGATCACGACAATGCTTGTGTCGTCAATTTGGCTGGCAAGGCCTACGAATCGGCGTCTATAGCTGAGGATATTTCGGACCAGATGTTCGGCGGAGTCGGCGGCATACTTTTTCGCCGTTTCAAGCAAGCGTTCTCTACCCCAGAATTCGCCGGCAAAGTTGGCCGCGTCAATCAAACCGTCCGTATAGAAGATCAGGCAGTCGTTTTGCTTCAATTCCACCGTTCCAATCTCATATTCTGCGTCGGGGTCGATTCCGAGGACGAGGCCCCCCTTATGGTGATCTGTGATTTGGCCGTCTCTTATGAGTATGGTCGGTTCGTGGCCGCAACTGCAATATGTCATCGTGCCTTTTTCCGTGTCAATCACGGCGTAAAACAACGTTATGAATTCACCGTCCTTGCACTCGCCGCAGATCATTTTGTTGATCTTCTCGATCGCTTTGCCGACGAGCGTTTTGTCGTTTTTAGCGGCCTCATGTATGTCTTTGGCGGCTCGAAACGGACGGGCCGAGTCCGCATAGGCCCGCACGGCCCCTCGAAAACAACTCATCATGAGGGCGGCGGGGATGCCCTTGCCCATGACGTCGCCTATGACGACTACGAGGCGGTTGTCGCCTGCCTTGAAGAAATCATAGAAATCGCCGCCGAGGTCGAAACAGGGGATATATGTCGCGGCGATGTCGAGACCGGGTATCGACGGGGCGTGTTCGGGGATCATCCTTCGCTGGATGATGCCTGCGACTCGCATCTGCTCGGCGACACGCGCCCCTTCGATGGCCTCGGCGTAGAGCCTGGCGTTTGTAATCGCCACGGCGCACTGGGACGCCACGGCTCGAGCCAATTGGATTGCCTCCTGGTCGAATCGCCTTGGCTCCGGACTGTATAGGCGGAGGACGCCGATTGCCTTTTCTCGAAACAGCATCGCGACGGTCAACTGGCTGACGAGGCCTTCCTTTATGCTCGCCTGCTTATACTTAACCCTGTCATCGACTCTCATATCGTCGAGGACGACGGCCTGGCCGGCGAAAGCGGCCTTGACAACGGTGTCGTTCTTCGAGACCTCGCCTTTATTGCGGTATTCTTCGCTAAGGCCGTAGGTGCTGCGCATCTTCAGTTCGCCGGCGTTTTCGTTCAGCAGTCGAATGGAGCAGGCCGTGGTTTCGGTTATCTTGACGGCGGCCTCGGCGAGGCGATCCAGCGCCTCCTGCAGAGAGAACCTGCCCGCGACCAGCGTGGAAAGCTGATAAATCTGCTCGTCTCGTTCCAATTGTTTATTCGTTTTCTTTGACAATGTTATTGTGAAAGCTCGAAATACTAAGCACGAAATCCGAAACAATATCAAAATCTAAATGACCGAATGACCAAAAACGAAGATGGTAGGCTCATTTGAGGCAATGATCACTATATATGCCACTGATTATACGCTATCTTTGGGTCGGCGTGAATTGCAAATTGGCTTATTGGCGCACTATCTTTAAGCCGGGCGATTGAGGACCATCAAGAAGGAAGTGTACCGGTCGATTTTGCTTTGGCGGAAGTGATGTTTTGGGTTTAGAATGGTCCGCTTACTTTTGCTTTCTGGCCGATTGGGGGGACTTTGAATGGGAAATACCGGTCCTTTTTCCAACTCCACTGGACCCATCTAAGGGAGTCGTCATCGAGGGAGACTGCAAATTTGAAAAGAACCGCGACGGGCAGGGAGTGGTCATCGACCTCGACTACCTCGGCGGACATTCCGGGCAGTTCAACCTTCTCGCCTTTGTGAAGTCCGTTTCCGTTGCTTCGGACCGAACTGATCGCTTCGAGCATATAGACGACGTCGATGTCCAGTATCCGGTCTGGCTTGCAAGAGAGGAGATTTCCGTATTTCGCGCGAACCTTGAGGCTGTTATCGTCCACTCGGGCGACTTCAAGCTCGCTGAAGGCCGGTGCGAGGACGCGAATCGCTTGCGGCAAAGATTTGCCTTCGTATGCCTTGGCAAACGGCATATAGAAAAAGGCGGCCGGATTCGGGGCGTTGACCACAACAAGCTGCTTTTCGCGGAGGTCGTCGGGCGTGTTGACATCCATCGTCTGCCTGACTATATTGACGAGTACCGTCGTCGTGAAGGGCGACGCAATCCTCACCAGCAAGGCCAGAGGTAGATGGAGTATGATTAGCGATATGAACATCGTCTTGGTTAGAATCCTGCGGAGCCTCTTTTGGGGGACCCAATCTTCTTTTGCGACATAGCCTCCGAGGAAATGCCCAACCAGGCCGCAGGCTCCTATGCCTACCCAAATTAGATTGCGGTTCATGGGCATCGTTGCGCAAATGGGAAGCACTGAAAGATGCATCCCGATGGCCCAAAAACGGGCGTGCCGGTTGGTTCTGAGCAGGGGCCATAGCACTGCGAGTATAACGGTCAGAAGAACGACAACGACGGGCCAGAGCAGTATCTGCGTCGATACGGGGACGCAACTGAATGTATCTGCAGAGATGCGGCTCCATTCCCGCATAAGAAGAATCGGACCGCGCACCAATGTTGCCCAGGCGTATCTCAAAGGTTCGAGGCTGGGGTCGAGATAGAAGCTTCCGCCGCTGGCGCCATGTCCCAAAACGTTATAGACCAATCGCCATCCTATAGTTACGAGAATCGCGGGGGTTAGAGATATTGCTCGTCGTTTGAAATCGCCCTGCTCCAAAGTGGCTGCATAGGCGAACAAATAGGCACATGTCGCGACTCCCGCCTCTGCCGAGAGCAGGGAGCCTGCCAGAAAAACAATCGATACGACTGCGGCCGTCGGCGAGCCGGTCTTGCGCCAGCGATGATGCCACAGCACGCAGAGAATTCCGAAAAACAAGGCTATAAAGATATTGCGGTTGGCAATCCACATCGCGGGGAAATATGTAAAATCGTCGAGGACGAAGAGCAATGCTGCAAGGCCGGCCATCCAGGCCGGCCCGTTGAGCCGGCGGTAAAGAATAGTGACCAGGAAAACCACGGCGGCGAGCCAGATAATGTTGTGGGCGTGCATCGCGACCGGCGAACTGCCGAAAATGCGATAGTCGAGCCAGTGCGTGAAACTCGCCAAGGGTCGCCAGAAGCGGACCCACAGGCCGTCGTAAGTCCACCATGGTATCGCGCCGTATTCTCTGAGTTCTGTGAGATTTCGGTTAGGGTCCATAGGTGCGAATTGCTCGGAGACGGCGGCTGCGAGCCGGCCCGAGTTTTCGCTGCCGATGCCGAGGTCTGAGAGTTCATCGGCCACTTGGGAGGGCGAGGCAAGGACGGCCCATTGAGTCAAATCGTCGTTCAGCAGACCGGTGCTCAGAGCGGGAAGCGTTGCAACAACCGCCAGTGCCACGAGTATGATGTCAAGATGCCGATATTCCAGAAGCCTGGCAAACCGACCCCAAATACCACTGCCTTGCACGCAGTCTCCTTTCTCATCTCTTCAAGGCTTCTGCAGACTCATTTGTTGCCGTACACAACTTTTCACCTACCCCATTGACGCGGTAATATACACTAATCGGCCCACCGAGACAAGCCCTCTTATCAAATTCAGCCAATTCGGATGTGGCCAGATTTTCCGGCAAGGCAGTTCTATCGTGTCATGCTGAGTGAAACGAAGCATCTGGCTGAGAAGCGAATGAACCAATCGAGTATGAAAGACTAACTCGCCCTGCAATCCAGATTCTTCGCTACCGCTCAGAATGACAAATGAGCATAACGTCTTGTCATCGAAAAGATTACGTCGTGCCAGAAAAGTCACCCACACCCGCCAATTCTCCTGACTGTGCGGAAAAGAGGTTGATTCAAGCGGATAAGGCGTTATCATCACAGTAGGCAGGTGGCGTCTCCTCGGCCCCGGCGATGCAGTAATGCCAAGGAGTAAGAGCAAAAGTGGCAAGCAGCGCAAAACATATAATCTTCATCGGGCGCGTTCAGGGCGTCGGATTCCGGTTCACCGCCCATAGAATCGCAAATCGCCAATTCCTAACAGGTTTTGTGCGCAATCTGCCTGACGGGACGGTGGAAATGCTCGCGCAGGGCGAATCTGAGGATATAGACGCCTGCATCGCCGAGATCAAGGAGACCTTCGGCCGTTACGTAACCGAAACAAAAACCACCGATCTGCCCCCCGACCCCCGGCATACAGACTTCAGAATCGCTTTCTAACCATGTGGTCCGCCGCCTCCGCCAAATAGTCAATCATCGATAATCAATAATCAATTGACACTCTATTCGGCCGAATGTCTGACTACGGCGTGGTTTCTGGGGGCGACCATGTCTGCTTTTCTTGGGGCTTGTTTGTCGTCGGCTCTGTAATCGACGTCCATTATCTCGATGAATTCGGCGGTGTAGTCCTTCAGGACGCCGCAATGCTCGTGAATCTTATCGCCTTTGATTAGTTCGAGGACGACCTTGCGTCCGATGTACTGCTCGAGCAGGGGCTCATAAGATGTTCCTACCGAGCCGATCAACTCGGCCTTCATTTGCGAGACGTATTTATCCTGAGTGGTTAGGACACCGCGAGCCGGTCCGGCCTTTTTGGCTTGGCTCATCAGGAGGCTAACGACCTCTGCGACCGAATCTCTGACGGTCTTGAAGACATTGGCCAGTTTCCTCTTGAGGCGTCGGGGCAAACTCGGATGATACGTCCGCTCCAACTGTTTCTGTCTTTTCTTCTTGTTAGCATCGCTTAGCTCATCGTGGTAACGAATCACGGCTCCGATATGGTCGAACTCGTGCTTGTATAGAATAAAGCTGCTCTCGAAGTGACCTTGTCTGTCCTTCTGTTTTTCGGGGTAGATGAACTCCAGGCCCGTATTTTCGACCCGCAGCTTGCCCCAGACGGCCTTGCCGGCCTTATCTTCGAGCGTGACCATATTCTGCTCGAAATCGCGCAGGCACTTGTCCCTGCTGCGGCGGCGGATAAATGCGCCGACTCCGGTGGCGAGAACGATGAAGATTATCGTGATGGCCGTATAAGGAATATCGGCCCAGGACATCGCCACCATAACAACCATACTAACTCCTTGAAATAAACCCAACCGTCACAATCCCAAACACAGTGTCAATCAGTGTTAATCCGTGTCTGAGACTGCACGCTTCAAACCTTTGCTAATATCACAACGTAGTTCTTGCCGTAATGCTCGGCGCACTTGGGGCAGGTCGTATAGAAGAAATACATCTTCTCCATAGGGCGTTTCTTCGACTCGACGTACTTTTTCATCTCGCCGATCCAGTTTCTGACGTTCTTATACGGCCCCTCGAAGACCTTCGTCAGAAATGTGCCGGAAATCTTCACCATTTCCGAATCGGGCACATCCCCGGCCACCGCGATATAGATATCCGCTCCCCAGAGCGAGTTCTCGTCGGATAGCATTAGCGGCATTGGCGGCAGGGCGTTGGCGGCGGAGATTTTCTCCATATTCCGCACCATCACCTTGGCGAAGTTCAGCGGGATATGAAAGAAGCTCCTGACGCGGTCCTTGACGAACAGCTTATCGTCGAAGGTCACTTCTTTCTCGTCCCACGGTCCCGGATCGAACCGAGGACAACAACCCGTCTCGGAATCATACAGCTTATCCATATCTTCACCTCATTTCTCGAACCGCCACAAGGCCCAGTTCTTTGTGATTCTATGAGTTGTCATTGCGAGGCCTGCAAGGCCGTGGCAATCTCCTGCCTCCTGCCTCCGGGTGACGGAGATTGCTTCGCTTCGCTCGCAATGACGATACTCTATTACAAAGCCAATCGTACTGCTAATTCTCTCCGATTCTCGGGGCGCGTCAAACTTAAATTTCTAATGTTTTCTGTTAGTCAGTCCAAGATTCCGCCCCCCAATCGGCCGTTATGACGTTTGCAGGATTCTTCCATGCGGAGCACAGAGGGGTCTTGCTTTTTTCCCAGGCCCGGTCTTTGAGGTCGTCGGTGGAGCAGCGTCTGGCTCCGGTTCTTTTGTTTGTATATTCGAACAGCGGCGCGACGATGTTGCGTTGGGCCTCGGCGGTCTTTGCGGTCGGCAGTGCAAAGAAGACGGGCCTATCCGACTCGGCAGGCGTTTTGGCGACGATAGCCCGCCCCTTCCCGATTTCTTCGGCTGCATAGAGCGGAATCAGGCCCTCGAATGCTCGATTCGGCGGGACGGCATAGAAAGCAATCCGCCTGACTCGGCCGGCTTGCCCCTGCCTGCGGACCTGCGGGCCGAACAGGTAGAAAATCTCGCCGTCTGTCGAATGGACTTCATAAACGGGCTCCGGCAGAGACAGACGCTTATCTGCAAGGTCGAGTCGATACATGATCTGGTTGTAGTCGTAACGAGGCGTCGCATTGCCCGGCTTGCCGGAAAAAGTGTGCGTGTATGTCCCCTCGAAATAGATCAGATGTCCGCCGTTCCGGTCGAAATACGGATGCTGCTTGGGGTTGTAGAACGAATAGCTGTCGTGCGTGACGACTTTTCGCGCATATCCCCAGGGCCCGACGGGTGTATCCGATTCGGCATACCATATCTCGCCCAGATAGGACGGCCCGCCTCCATCCTGGACGGTAATCATAATCCACTTGCCGCGATACGCATTCCAATAGACCGAGCCGCCGTGTGGCTTGACCGCCGCGCCGCTCTCAACATCATAGAGCAGACAGTTATCTTTCTTTTCCTTATCGAGCGCCCGGATAAGTTCGCTCCTGGTCCACTTGCCTCCACCGAGCAAGTCCCTTGGAAAGACCCATCGGGATGCGTGCTTGGAATCATCCCTGTTGTTTTGCCCGGAAGGGCTTAGCGATGTGAAGACCTCATACTTGTTCGGGTCGCGGGCGTCTTGCCACGAAGCCCTGACGCGCATCCGAACCGAAAGCGGAAACGGCCCGGCGAAATAATAGTAGCGGTTGCCGCCGCTCTTGACACGGAATGGGTGCCCGGAATTGTCGTACAGCAGGAACTGCGAACCGCTGCTGCGAACGATCGGCTCGAATTGCTGCGAATCATCATTGAAGCTCATCAGGCCCCGCTCCTTCGCTTCGCCCAGACTCTTCATACGGGCATACTTGGCCAGCATGTGCCGCTTTCCCGCCGAATCTCTTACTGCAAAGACTCCGTCCAGCCATATCATGCCGGGTTCGGGCATGGGCGCCATCTTCCTGCTGAATCCATTCTTGTCTGTGAAGTAACGCAGGTCAACGCCGACGGACGGGTCGAGACCGCCCTGCTCGGGCAGGTCCGAGACGGCCCCGGCCATCGCAAAATGTCCCAAAGGATATGAGGGTTTGGCCGTATCGCCCCAAAACCAATACAGCTTGCCGCGATACCGGCACGTTTGAACCGAATCCTGGCCCATCACCAATCCGTTAATCGCGGGGTCCGAGAGAGGCGCTGGCTCTCCTGTTATCAGGCTGTCGCGATAAATGCCCTGGCCCGTCAGGCGGTACAGCCGCTCTGCGATATTGATCCGTTTGATCTTCAGCGTCGCAGAGCCTCCCGGCGTCAGTTCAATGGCCTTGCCGCGATAGCCGAATCCGTCTTTAGGGTATTCGTATCCGTGCCCCGAGATGTTGAAGAAGACTTTTCTGTTCATCAGGCCTGGCTCGTAAACGGCCGCTATGCCATGGCTGTCGGTGAAAAATGAAAGCCGATTTGTAGTGGCCAGTTCGATCAGCGGAACGCCTCGTCCGGTCTCGCCATCGATCACCTTCATCTGAAAATACAGATCGTCGAGACAATCCGCACCCTTCGGATGTGTTGTACCCGAGCCATAGAGTGAGGCGGAGCAAAACAGCAACACCATAGATATTAGCCACCGAACGTTCATTATAATCTCCTTTTGATCCGAATCACTCGGGTTTTGGCATGTTTGGATTATCTTTAGTCTTCGTATGACAATCATCTACTACAACTACCCAATCCGACGGACCTGGCGCTTTCCAGGTCCGGATGCGGTCCGTTGGGCCGAATGATCCGGCGCTGAATTCGCCGAGCGGTCCGGCTGCATCGACTGCCCGAGCCTTGTGCGGACCTGGAAAACGGCTGAGATTCATTCGAATTGTGTCGGTGTTCTCTTTGTAGAAGATGCAGCGTCCGGTCGAGGGGCTGAGCAGTGCGTAACCGCCCTCTATCAGCCCGTTCGCCGGCGCCATATCGAGTTCAAATCGGGGTTTGCTATGCCAGAAATCGTAATGCGTGCGAAGTTGCTGCGGCTTTGGATAGGGATGGGAGCTGGTCGGATAGAACCCGAAGAATCCTCCCATCCCGCCGGCCATGCTCTCTCGCCAAAGCAGCCGTCTGGTTCCGTCCATATCCAGGTCGAATCCGGAGCGCTTGAAGCTGTGTCGCTCTTCGTAGAAGTGGGGCCTGCTTTTATCTCCATTGAGGTCTTCGACGATCTCGTGATAGTCGGCCGGGCCGTGGGATGTTGTCGTAAGAGGCACGCCGCGACCAAATCCGTCGTATGAATTCATGTTGTGGGGGCCTTTGAGGACATAGCCTCTGGCGCAGAGGAGATGCTGCCAGCCGAGATGCTTGTGGAGATAGTCCGCCCACGCATTCAATTGTTGGGAATTTGTCCACTCGTGCAGATCAAATCCATGGCCCATGGTCCAGCCGGGCATTGGGCCGAGCCTGGCGGCGATGTATCTCTGCAGTCTCCTGTCGGCCTTGCCGTTGGTCCCGCCAGGCAGGCCTATGGGCGTCCACCTGCGCGATTCGTCGCCCCACGCCCAGATATGCACGCGCCCGCCGAGCTTGTGGACGGTTGTGATTATCTGTTCGAGGACGGCGAAGGCGGTTGGGTCGGGATTCTCGCTTTTGTGCTTGTTATGCTCTCTTACCCCGTGCTTGAACCAGTTGTTGTTGACGTGAATGAATATTATCTCGAAGCCGTTTGCCATGGCATCTCCGAAACAGTTCCGCGCTTTCTTTCCGGCATCCTGCAAGTCCGGCCCGAATTCGTCCAGATAGGCCGGATGCTTGACCCTGCCCATATATACGTTGAATATGTACGCTCGGAGGTCCGAAGCGTCGTTTACCTGGACGGCGAACTTGTTGCCGACGTTTGTGACGAAGCCTTTGATCTTGGGGTCGCTGTTCTCTGCGACTCGGATGCTGCCGGTTAGCCCGTCGAGGCCGGCGGTCATGCTCTCCGACGTAAATTGCCATTTGCCTGCCCGCGTGGCGGCGAACCGAAACTTCCAGGTTTTGCCCGCGTCATAGAACATCTGCGTCGTGCGTTTTTTGCCGGTGGGCTGATGAGTGAAAGTCACTTCGGCGGCAACGTCGAAGGGATTGCCGGAATAGCTCCGGGTCTCGGCCAGCCATTCGACGGTTCGCCATATTTGAGCCTCTCGTTGGCCCAAATCCTTGGCGAATGCCGGTATGCAAATCTCGGATATGCACAAGCAGGCACAGAGAGAAAATGTTAGCCGTGGAATTTTCATAACAACATCCTGCTTTCATTTCGCCGGCGGGCCATCTGCCGCCAGCTCATTACTTGAGCATTGGTTTTGATCGCGTCAGGAACTGTATTGGGACTCCCCATGGGTCTCTTAGTATCGTCAGGACGTCTCCTGCATCTGTTTCTGCAATTTCGTTGAACGGCGTTGCCCCGGCTGCGATGAGTTGTCTGCGAACGGCTGTGACGTCGTCAACGTGGAATGCGATGTGCAGCGAGAGCGGATCCATCGACTTATAGTCGGGGACTTTGTCGGGGGGGTTATTGTAGAGCTCCAGCATCATATTCCCGCCGGCGTCGGAGATGAAGCGCATGTTGACCGGCGCGGGGCCTTCTCTTTTGACCTTCATTCCGAGGTTGTCGCAATACCATTCGGCCATAGCGACAGGGTCCGGGACGTTTATGGCGACGTGTTCGAGTCGAATGCTGTCCTTGGAGCCGGGCCCGATTCCCGCGCAGCCGGCAAGCATTGAGAGAGCCAATGCCGCGACGAGAACGATGATTGAGAGTTTGTGGATCATGTTAGGTCTCCTTTTTTCCTTACGCGAACAATCCTTGAAGATCAGTGGGCCGCATGGGCCGAAGTCCATCCTACCGGCTGAAAATCTCATTTTTCGCCTAACTGCTTAAAATACTTGTCCTGAACAAAGGTTAAATAGAAACCTTTACCGATTCCGTGTATTCACTCCTTTTTCTTCTGTTTCTATACGTTTTTGGCATCCCCTTTCTCCTTCGACCTCATAAGTTGGTAAACGCCCTTAATAATTTCGCGTTTCCCGTTTCGAATATCTACATAGACACGATGCGTGGCATCAGCCATGATACGCAAGAAATTTTCTAACTGTTTTTTGGTTGCTCTTGCCTCCCAGTGCCGTCTGTCCCAGAAGGTGAACACATCATTTGTATCAATCGTGAAGTTCACGTGGGATATGGCATTTCGCAAGCTATTAAGGTGGTACTGCGGATCTATGTCAAACGTCTTTCGTTCCTTCGTGATGGTAAAGTACTGCATAACATTACGTTTTTGGAGGTCGATGTAGAAGGGATCGTCCTTTGGAAGGTTGTACAACTCTTTAGGGACAACCACGAGACAGTACATCATGTATGCGCCCCAGGAGAGATTCATAAAGGGCCATTCGGATTCGCTTTCTGGGCCTTTGAAACCACCCTTCCTCGGCACTTCCACACAGTACTGCTTGAACAAACTCGTCTGCTGGAGTTCGTCAATGATCGCAACGTTTACGGAACATGCGGTTGGGATTTGGATTCTCCGATCTTCCATGAGATTCTCCTTAAAATCGCGAAAGGCCAAAGGCTACTCCCATTCATTTCCTCAAAAGAATTAAAAGTTTATTAGGGACATCGCCGTTTTCTGTGTACTGTCCCCAGCCATTAATAGGTGGCTGTCCATAGTGTTAGTTTAGTTGAACTCGCTCGACCTAAAATGAAAATAAAACTTGGGAATCGGATACTCCCGGAGAATGGAATCAATGAGTAATTTTTCCTGGCGCAGACTCCAAACACATCCTCGCTGATACTCCTCATTAACGAGCAGAAGTCCTCTCTTTTTGAATTCAATGATCTCCGATACCTTAAAAACGTTTGGTTCGTGCCACATCCGTTCATCCCCTAATCTGCTATGTTCTAATTAACAACAAACGCTTGCCTACGCAACCAAGCTTTTCAATTTCACAATTATACCAAAATCTTAGTCGAACTGCCCTTTATCTTTTCAATATCTCCTATCCGCCGGGTGCGACCAGATTTTCTGGCAGGGCTATGCAGCCCGTTTTCGCACATTCCAGTAGCTTTTCCAAGTATTTGATTGCTCCAAAGCAATCAAGGCCATTATTGCATCAGCTCCAGGTCTGTCCCAACGCATTCCGGCACC
>JAUVXL010000259.1 GCA_030603595.1 Sedimentisphaerales bacterium
GCTCATCTAAGTCTGTAATAATTGCGATGTATTTCGCACGAATCCATTCAGTAATAGTTGTATTTGACATAAACTCTATATCGGCCAAATCAAACTGTTAACTGCAATAAATTCGGCAAGTTATTGTTTTACGCCTCCTAAAGGGGGCTCAGGTTCATTTCATGAACTAAGATTTGACGGTAAAAGGTTCTACTCATACAAGCGCATGTGGGGGCATATAGGAATGAGAGCAGAACCAATTCCAAGAGATAAGCCACTTCACCAGATCAGACTGTGGGATGGTAAAGTATTTTTCACGTATGCGGTATCGGAGGATAAAGATAAATATGCCAGCTCACCGTTTGGTACCGTTAAGATTTACAATTACAAAAACAATGTTGAGAAGGGACAGAATATCTACAAGATAAATACACGTCTTCCACTACAGGGATATTGTTACGAAGATAAAGAGCGCGTAGATGTAATGCTTCGACAAGCTGATAATTTATCTGTGCGGAACAAACTGGAAAGGATAGGTGAGTCTGATTGTTATGTGATTGACGCGAAAGGAAAGCATGGGACGTACCGAGTCTGGATAGACCCGGCTCACGGATATAACATCGCACAAGCAGAGGTTCGCAGAACAACAGGCCACTTAAGGCGTGGTAATCCAATGGGGGGAAAGGCGAAATTATTTTATTCTTTGAAAAACATTCGCTTCCAAAAAATCGACAACGTATGGATACCAATGGAAGCCGACCGGAAAATCAATCAGACTTATGGGGGCGGCCGTTTCTGGAGAAGCAGCGGCCATATTAAAAGGACAGAGGTAATTATCAACCCTGACCACGAGGCTTTAGGTTCTTTCATTCCTGACGATATTCGAAATGGGGCTTACGTAAAAATTATGGATTTCCCCATAAAGCCGCACAATATTTGGCGAGATGGTAAGTATGTGACAAGCGCGCATTTTATCTGGCGGGACGGCAAGTTTGTGGACGAAGATGGCCGGGAGGTGGATGTGGACAAACTAATAAGGGCTGAAAGCGAAAAGGTGAAAAACCCTAAGCCGAAATCATCCGCCACCAAAGGACGCGGCATCTGGGAGCTGGTTCGCAAATATGCAGCGCAAAGGCCCACCGTTGCGAATCCTCTGTCCGCCGAGCGCGTTGTTCACTTTCCAGAGGATAACTCGATAGGCAGGTGTTTTCTCGTCGAACCGCAGTCACAGCCTTTGTGGTCCAAGGTGCTTGTCTGGCCGAAGACGCATGCGGGTCCAGCCGCCGGCGATGTGAATGTGCCGGCCGGCAAGATGCTTCGCCTCGATGTCTGGGACGCCGGACCCAGAGCCCACAATGCCCTTGCCCGGCTCGGGCCGAACGACGTCCAAATCCTCAATTTCTACCAGTGCAAAAAGGCCGACGACCGCATGCTCTCAGCCGCCTCGCGACTGACAGGCCTGAAGGTATTGTTTCTCGGCCAAGGCCGCTTCACGCTCAAAGGCCTCAAACACCTGACGGCCTTCAGAGAGCTTCGGGCATTGCAGCTACCGGGGGATGTGCCCGTCGAGTTGCTCGAACTGATAAGGAAGCTAACGGCACTGCGATACCTCAGTATCGGAGGACCTGAACTAACAGATGCGAAGATGGCCAAGGTTGGACAACTGCTCTGGCTAACGCAGCTCAGTTTAGGCGGACACGAGAGGAGCGAGGGCCTGAGACATATTGCCAAACTCAAATCGCTCCGATACCTGGGCCTCGCCTTCGTCAGAAATCCCGACCTCGACCGACACTTGGCCTACATCGCCGACCTTACCGAACTCGAGGAGATCGATCTTGAAGACAGTATGATCGGCGATGCGGGTTTCCAACATCTTAAACGTATGATAAAACTGAAAAAGCTCGATATCGGTAATCGCTATTGTCCCGTTTCGTACAAAATCACAGATGCTGGAATGGTCCATTTAAATGATCTTAAATCATTGGAAGAGTTCAAACTGCCTTCTGCCGGTATAACCGACATTGGTCTTGCTCAACTTGCCGGACTCAACGCACTCAAGAAGCTAAATGTGGGCAGAGATGCAACTGACGAAGGGATGGCCGCGTTGGCAAAAATGAAGTCGTTGGAGGACTTGGGCCTGTCGTGTCCGAATATTACCGATGCGGGCCTCGCCGAATTGTGCCGGGGTGCGTCGCTCAAGTCGCTGAGCATCGGCCGCTCTAAAGTGACCGATGCCGGCCTGGCAAACGTAGCAAACCTCAAATCTCTTGAACACTTATCTGTCTCCAATGTGCCGATCAACGGCACCGGCCTGGCGGCGCTGAAGCAGTGCCCTTCGTTGCGAGGGATTTCTCTTAGCTTCGTTGAGCTTCAAAGCAATGCGATCACCCACGTAGTCGCGATACCGTCCCTTGAGAAACTCAGACTCTACCGCATCGGCACCCCAATCACCGATGAGAGTCTGAACCAGCTCAGCAGGCTGACGAACCTCAAGACGCTGAGTATTGTCATAAAGGAAACCTTGCAAATGCCCATAACCGATGCCGGCATAGAGCATTTGTCGCGCCTGAAAAATCTTGAGCATGTTTCGCTGAACCACTGCGAGAAGATAACCGACAAGGGATTGAAGCACTTCGAAGGACTCGCCTCGCTCAGGCATCTTCGCCTGAACAAATCGCGTGTCACCAAAGCCGGCGTCGACCGGCTGAAGGAGAAGATACCCGGTTTATCTGTGACGGTTCCGGCCACTATGCGGCCTGCCCGTCCCAGTGCGCCGGTTAATCCGGAGAGGCGTACCGGCCGAGGCAATTCAACCAGCCGCACAACCGCAAGGAGGCGCTGAGATAATTCCGATTTGGCCCGGCCCATAATTTTCGCGGAGAAACCCACCTTTTCTTGAACAATTCGCGCACGGGAAACGGCATATATATGAGAACATCAATTTGTTACAATATATGCTAAGGAGAATAAGAGAATGGCTGATAGGCGGTATCTAAACCAATCGCGGCCTTGTCTATGTCAGTAGTCCGTAATCCTTGAGCGTTTGTTCCAGGACGGTCAGCTTGCCTTCCTCTAACGGCGTCATCGGCAGTCGCAGCTCGGCCGAGCACATATCGAGGATAGCCATCGCAGCCTTGATAGGTATCGGATTCGTCGCCAAGGTCAGCAGGTTCTTGCTCAGTGCGAACAGCTTCTTGTGCCACTGCCTCGCCTGGACCAGATCGCCTTCGAGAATCAAATCCGTCATCGCCTTGACGTCCGCCGGCACAATATTCGCCACAACGCTGATAACGCCTTGGCCGCCAACCGACGCCAACGGCAGAGTCAGCGAATCGTCGCCGGATACGATAGTTATATCGCAGCGCATCGCGATTTCGCTGGCCTGGTCGAGGCTGCCCGTAGCCTCTTTGACCGCGACGATATTCTCAACCTCGGCCAGCCTGGCGATAGTCTCGGGCGTCATCCCCGCCCCGCATCGCCCCGGTATATTGTACAGGACCACCGGCAGATCGACCTCTTCGGCTATCGCCTTGAAGTGCTGATAGAACCCCTCCTGCGTAGGCTTATTGTAGTACGGCCCGACCTGCAGCGTGGCGTCGGCGCCGACCTTCTTTGCGTAAGCGGTCAACGCGATTGCCTCAGCCGTGCTGTTCGACCCAGCCCCGGCTATCACAGGGACCTGCCCGCCCACCGCATCGACGGCACGCGCGACAACCTCTTGATGCTCCTCGTGACTGAGAGTCGGGCATTCACCCGTAGTCCCCACAGGCACGATCCCATCGATCCCGCTCTCCAACTGGAAATCTATCAACTCGTCGAGAGTGTCAAAGTCAACAGCCCCATCCTGAAAAGGCGTCACCAACGCCACCATTGCCCCTGTAAACATCCTTATCTCCTTCTTTTCTAAGTGATCTAAAGTGACTAAAGTTGAAAGTGACTAAAGTCGGCGTATTCGAGATCCCCACACAACTTTAGTCACTTTAGCTCACTTCTCTTGAAACTTCTCAATCAAACTTATCATCTCGGCCGTCGCCTCTTCCATCCCCACGAGCACCGCCCGCGATACTATACTATGCCCGATATTAAACTCGCACAAATCAGAAATGCTCGCCACCGGCCCGATATTCCGATACGTAAGCCCATGCCCGGCGTGAACGACCAGCTTATTCTCCAAACCAAGCTCCTTGCCCGTCTCCAGTTCGGCCAGTCTCCTCTTAACGGCGCCCGGCGTCTTGGCGTTCGCGTATGGGCCGGTATGCAACTCAATGGCGTCGCAGCCGGTCTCGCCCGAGGCCAGTATCTGCTCCGGGTCGGGCGTGATAAACGTGCTGACGAAAATACCCTTCTTATGCATCCGCTTAACGACCTGCGCCAGCCGACGCTTATACCGCGCACAGTCCAGCCCCCCCTCGGTCGTCAATTCCTCCCGTTTCTCAGGCACAAGCGTTATCTGCTCCGGCCTAAGCTGCTCAGCGATCTTGACAATCGGCTCAGCCATGCACATCTCGAGGTTCAGCTTGCAAGCGACGGTCTCCTTGAGCAGCCGAACGTCCCGGTCGTTGATATGCCGCCGGTCCTGCCGCAGATGTACCGTAATCCCGTTGGCCCCGGCCAATTCACACAACGCCGCAGCCCAAACAGGGTCCGGCTCATCAGTCCGCCGAGCCTGACGAACAGTAGCAACATGATCGATATTAACATTCAATACTGCCATTCTTAAAACCCTTAAAATCAAACCCGCCAATTATACCAACCCCCGCACTACCATCAAGCAAATAAACCCCTTAACCCATCCGCGGGTGCGACCAGATTTTCTGGCAGGGCTATGCAGCCCGTTTTCGCACATTCCAGTAGCTTTTCCAAGTATTTGATTGCTCCAAAGCAATCAAGGCCATTATTGCATCAGCTCCAGGTCTGTCCCAACGCATTCCGGCACC
>JAUVXL010000204.1 GCA_030603595.1 Sedimentisphaerales bacterium
GATGCAAGACAACTCGCAGAATGGATCACAACACTTCAGCCTCGTTTCGGCGCGGTCTGGGTCTTCCAGGCATGGAACATGGCCTACAACATATCCGTTACGATACCCGAAACGCAGCCGGAACAGAGGTGGCATTGGGTCAAGAACGGTTACGAACTCCTGCGCGACAAGGGTATCCGCTCAAATCCCAGGGATATCCAACTCTATCACGAGCTTGCAAGGATATTCCAGCACAAAATAGGCAGCGTCTCGGACAATGCCCACAAGTACTACAAGCTTCAGTTGGCCATCGAGATGAAACCGCTCCTCGGCCCCGCAGATGATCAGTATTTCGATGACCTTGTTCAGGCGGGGCACTGGCTCTGGGGCGGCGACGATACGCCCGCCCCCTGGGGGCCCGATTCCACCAAGATATGGAAGCGTATCGCGGAGGAACCCAACTTCGCGCCCTTAATAGAGCGTCTTCGTTCCGCCGACCCGGCCTTCTCCGATGACGCCGGATTTATAGACAGCTACTTGACGCTGAGACAGAACGCCCGCAGGTTCGCCCCGCAGGCATTAATGGTCATAGACGAATTCCGCCAAACTCCCGAACTCAAGAGATTCGATATCTTGGCCAAGGCCTTCGCTTTACGTCGCACTTGGAAGCTTGAGCCGGCCCTGATGCGCCGGCTGAGTAAGACATACGGCCCGATCGACTGGAACGACCCGAATACCCACATGACCCTGGATTGGCGACACCCCGACACCCATGCAATTTATTGGGCTGTTAAGGGCCTCGAAACCGCCAAATTGGCCGACGAAGGTGAGGAAATCAGCGGGCCGGAAACCAACACCGACCGTATAGTCGCGCACAGTCTGCAGAACCTCTTTCGCAACGGAAAAATCTTCATCCACAGCACGCCAGTCTCCGTACCTTCCGATGACCCTGCCGAACCTCCCCAAACCCGCATTCTCAGAGAGGTGTACCTCCGGCCCGATTTGAGAATGTTCGAGCCATACAACAACGAAATCATCAGGATAATCGACAAGTACAAGGCCGCAGGTGACAAAGATGCAAGCCTGTCTCTCGGCAACGGCCACCGCAATATGCTCAGAAATGCGCTCCTTTCCTTCTATCAGTCGGGCCACAAAGCCTATGCGGGGAAAATCCTGCAACAGTTGAGGCAGTTGTACCCTTTGCCTGAATTTCAAGTCCCCCTCGTCGAATATGCAAGGAAACGCATGCTCGAAGAGCTTAAGGATATCGGATTAACTGATGCAAAGGAACAGATAATCGCGGTCCTGAAGGAAAGTTACTATTTGTACGCAATCCGCGACGACGACGCCGCATTTGGCAGGGAGGAACTCGCCAAACAGATTCACGATCATTACACAACATTGTTTCCGGGCAGCGACAGGATTGGCTTGCCCCGGTTTGGAATGTTAAGGTACTTTGCAATCGATAGCTTCTTCGCCGACGGGCAGTTCTCGCCTTACCTCAAAAGCAGTCTCCTCGGCAGAATAGAAGTTGAAAGGCCCGATTTCCTCAAGCAATTGCGCAAATTGCAGCAGCAAACGAATGAACAGCAAGAAAACCAACAACCATAGTACTCCGTCAAAACTTGATCTTGTGGACATCGTCATTGCGAGGAGGCCGGAGGCCGACGTGGCAATCTCATACCCCTCGAAGGATAAAGGTTGTTCCGGCGCCAAAGCGCCCCACGATCACGTCCACAGTTTCGATTGTGACGGAGGACGAGTGATATCTGTAGAACTGTATCTGTTATGGACAACAGCCCTCCGCAACAACTAACCCCGTCACAAAAACAAGCTGTCTGCCATATTGAAGGCCCGCTCCTTGTCCTCGCCGGACCCGGCAGCGGAAAGACCCGCGTAATCACACATCGAATCGCCGCTCTGATCGATTCGGGCGTCAGGCCGTACAATATCTGCGCCATTACCTTCACCAACAAGGCCGCCGAGGAAATGCGCCAAAGGGCCTTCGCCCTCGGCGCCTCGGCAGGTGCCCATATCAGCACCTTTCATTCCCTCTGCGTCCGCCTGCTTCGCCGCCACGCCGACAAAGCCGGCGTAAAGTCCAACTTCAGCATATACGACCAGGCCGACCAGAGGCGATGTATCAAGCAGGCCGTCAAGGACTGCCAACTCGACACCACGAACTTCCCGCCTGCTAAGATACTCGATGCCGTCTCCACGCTCAAGAACAAGCTCATCGACGCCAAGCCATTCGAGGAAAACGCCGACGATTTCTTCTCAAAAACCCTGGCCCACATATATCTTCGCTACCAGCATCTACTCGGCGAACGAAACAGCCTGGATTTCGACGACCTACTGATGAAAACGGCGTTCCTCCTGGAAGGATGTCCTGATGTAAATGCGGAAATCGGCAATCGCTTCAAATTCGTTCTCATCGACGAATACCAGGACACGAATCACGCGCAGTACAGGATCGCCAAGGCACTCGTAGCACAACACAACAATATCTGTGCAACGGGCGACCCCGACCAGTCAATCTATCGCTGGCGAGGCGCCGACATCCACAATATCCTCGCCTTCGAGAGCGACTGGCCCGAAGCCACAATAATAAAACTCGAAGAGAACTTCCGCAGCACCCCCAACATCCTCACCGCAGCAGACAATCTAATTGCCAATAATCGCAAGCGAAAGCTCAAAAAACTTCTCCCCACCAGGCCCGAGGGCGGCGATATTGTCATAACCGCCTCTGACAACGAGACCGCCGAGGCCCGCTCGATCGCTCGACATATTGAGGAACTGATCGATCAAAACGCTGCGCTAAACGACATCGCCGTCTTTTACCGCGTCAACTCCATGAGCAGGACCCTCGAAGAGGCCTTCATCCACGCAAAAGTGCCCTACCAGATCGTCCGAGGCGTCGAATTCTACAATAGAAAAGAAATCCGCGACATCCTGGCCTATCTCAAAACAATTGTAAACCCGGACGACGAAGTGGCCCTGTTGCGAATCATCAATACGCCCACCCGAGGTATAGGCAAGGTAACGATAGACAGGGTGCGCGCCTACGCCGCCGACAGCCGAATCAGCCTCTTCGAGGCGATCAAAAGGGCCGAGCATATCGATACGCTTTCAAATAGCGCAAAGGGAAGGCTCGCCGCTTTTGCCGATATGTTCAGGCGGTTCGCAAAAGCCAACCTCGGACCGGCCGCGCCGCTGGCGGAAATCGTCTTTGTCGAATCCGGACTCGCCGATTCCCTCCTCGCCGCCGGCGTAGAGGGCAAGGACGCATCCGAAAACGCCAACGAATTGATCAACGCCGCCGCCGATTACGACCGCAAGGCGGATGAACCCTCGTTGATTGACTACCTCCAGGAAATATCGCTCTTCAGCGATGCAGACGCATACGACCCCACCGCCGGGCGAGTCGCACTGATGACTCTCCACGCTGCAAAGGGACTCGAATTCGAAAACGTCTTCATCGTAGGCGTCGAGGAAGGCCTCTTGCCCCATGAAAGGACAAATTCGCACGACGACCTTGATGAACTCGAAGAGGAGAGAAGGCTCTTCTTCGTCGGCATTACGCGCGCCAAAACCAATCTGCACCTCAGCTACGCCCAATATCGCACAATAAGAGGCCAGTGCCTCCGCACTATCCCTTCCCAATTCCTGTTCGAACTCGGCTGCACCTTCGAAGAACAGCAGTTTGAAGACGACGAGGATGATTTTGACGACTGGGAATACGAAGACTCTACCGAGAGCATACCCACCGTCCGGTTTGCAGTCGGCCAGTTGGTCAGGCATCAGTCGTTCGGGCTCGGAAGGGTAACAGAATTCGTTGACGTCGGCGAGAACAGCACCGTAACGGTCAAATTCAACACGGGACAAACCAAATCGCTTATGATAAAATACGCCTGCCTTGAAAAAGCATAGTACTCTGTCAAACTTGGTTTTGTGGACATCGTCATTGCGAGCGCCTAACCGGATTCTCAGGATGCATGCAAAAGAAAATGAATCTAAACAATCGTCATTGCGAGCACCAGACCTGATTCTCAGGAGGCACGCAAGAGAAAATGATAGTCATTGCGAGGAGGCCGTAGGCCGACGTGGCAATCTCCTCCCATGCGCATCAGGAGAACCGTTCATTTTCTTAGGAGGAGCGCAGCGACGTGGCAATCTCATACCTTGCGTACGATAGAGGTTGTTCCGGCACCAAAGCGCCTCACGATGACACCTACAGGTTTGATCATGATGCAGTTATAGAACCTGTTTGGAGAATTAAGCATGAGATTTTGGAGATTCTTCGACCCGGCGACGTTGTTGGGCCTGGCTCTGCTCGCTTGCCTTGGAGTCGTCCCGGTTTGGGCCGATTCCGATGTAAAAATATGGGAAGAACCGCTCAAGATCCCTACTTACGAGGTCGGCAAGCCCGACAAGAACCCCAGGTTCTACGTCGGCCGAACATACCAGGGCGCCCAGGGACGCGCATATCCATATCCGATGCTCGACAAGTTGACAGACAACCGCAAAGACAAGACCTACAACGCCGTCTATCTCGAAAACGAGTATGTCAAGATTTGTGTCCTTCCGGAGATCGGCGGACGCATCTTCGCCGCACTGGACAAGACCAACAACTACGATTTCCTCTATCGCCAGCACGTAATCAAGCCGGCCCTGATAGGAATGCTCGGAGCATGGATCTCAGGCGGCATAGAGTGGTGTGTGCCTCATCACCATAGGGCAACGACCTTTATGCCCGTCGATTACACGCTCCAGGCAAACGAGGACGGCAGCAAAACCCTTTGGATAGGTGAGATTGAACTACGGCATCGAACAAAGTGGACAATAGGCATAACCCTGTATCCCGGAAAATCCTACATCGAGGCGACTATTAAGATATTCAACCGCACGCCCTTTGTACACTCTATGCTGTACTGGGCCAACGTCGCCGTACACGCCAATGAGCAATACCAGGTGTTTTTCCCGCCCAGCACCGAGTACGCCACATATCACGGCAAAAACCAATTCTCACACTGGCCCATCTCGCGAGAGATCTATTCAGGCAGCGACTATACAGCCGGGGTGGACATCAGTTGGTGGGAAAACCATCCCTCACCTGTATCCTTCTTCGCCTGGAACTACAAAGACGATTTCCTCGCCGGATACGACCACGGCAAGAAAGCCGGCACAGCATACGTCGCAAATCATCACATCGCGCCAGGCAAGAAGCTCTGGGAATGGGGTCCCTCGCCCCGCGCGCAAATGTGGGACAAAATCCTCACAGACTCGGATGGCCCCTACATAGAAATCATGGCCGGCGCATATTCGGATAATCAGCCCGATTACAGTTGGATACAGCCCGGAGAAACCAAAATCGTCAAGCAGTATTGGTATCCAATTCGCCGGATTGGGGGCCTCAAAAATGCCAATATCGACGCCGCTGTTAATCTCGACCTCACCGCCAACGGGACCGCCGTAATAATAGGATTCAATACGACATCGCGGTACGATAACGCGAAAGTACGGCTGACCGCCGGCGATAAGGCGATCTTCAACCAGACAATAACCATAGGCCCCGGCAAACCGTTTCGCAAGGAAATCGAGCTTCCCGAAGCTGTGGACAAAAAGACCCTGAAAGCAGCCTTGCTTTCGAGGGCAAACGAAGAAATCATATTCTACAAACCTGTCGAAAAAGCCGGCGAGCCGATGCCCGAGCCGGTAAAACCCCCGCCGCCGCCGAAAGATATCGAAACAGTCGAGCAGCTTTACCTAACGGGCCTGCGCCTCGACCAATTTCACCACGCTACGCTAAAGCCCTATCCATACTACGAAGAGGCGTTGAAAAGAGACCCCGACAATGCCCGGGTGAACACAGAACTTGGCATTCTTTACTGCAAACGCGGGATGTTCGAAGAGGCCCGGGAAAAGCTCACGCGAGCCGTAAATCGGCTGACAAAGAACTATACCAGCCCGAAAGATGGCAGACCCTTCTACTATCTCGGCATTGCACTTAGATTCCAAGGCGAATATGACGCCGCCTACGACGCCTTCTACAAGGCGACATGGAGCTATCCCCTTCATTCCGCCGCTTACTATCAATTAGCCCAAATCGACTGCATAAGAGGCGAATTCTATACAGCTCTGGAGCACGTCAACCGCTCCATCGCCACAAACATCTGGAACTCCAGGGCATGGAACCTCAAGTCGGCGGTATTAAGACAATTGGGGCAGTTTGAGCCGGCTCTCAAAGTGGCGTCCAATACTCTCGCCTTTGACCCACTCGATTTCTGGGCCGCTTATGAGCTTTATCTCGCTCAATCGGCTTCGAGGCTTGCCAGACAGGCCAAGACGACATTGAATGGCCTCAAGGCTGGGACCAAAGCCCGGATTCAACCTGTTTTGGAACTGGCCGTTGACTACGGCAACTGCGGCCTCTGGAATGAAGCCATTGACGCGCTCACCACGCTAACCGACGCCGGCAAGAAGAAATCGACCGTCAATCCCATGGCCTACTATTATCTCGCCCATTTCTGGGAAAAAAGCGGCAAGCCGGGCAAGACTTCCGCCTACTATCGTTTGGCGGCTAAAGCTTCCCCGGACTACTGTTTTCCATTCCGCCTCGAATCAATCGCTGTTCTAAACGAAGCGACGGCAAAAAACCCATCCGACGCCCGCGCAGCGTACTATCTGGGAAACCTCCTCTACGACAATCAGCCCGCAAAAGCTGTGCAGGCTTGGGAAAGATCAAGCAGGCTCGACGGCGCCTTCCCAACCGTCCACCGCAATCTCGCCTTTGCATATTCCCACGTCGAAAACGACGTCCCCAAGGCAATCGCCGGCCTCGAAGCGGCCATAGCATCCGACAAGAACGACCCGAGACTCTTCTACGAATTGGACGTCCTTTACGAGGCGGGGGGGGTAGCTCCCGAAAAGAGACTCGCTCTCTTCGAGAGCAATCGCAAAACCGTGGCCCAGCGAGACGACGCCCTATCCCGCCTGATCGCCCTCTATATCAAGGCGTCGCAGTACGATAAGGCCATAGAACTGCTCACCACCCACCATTTCCACACATGGGAAGGCGGAGGCCGAATCCACGATGTGTATGTCGATGCCTATCTGCTCAGGGGCCGAGCCAAGGCCGCACGGGGCCGACATGCCGAGGCCGTCAAAGACTACGAAGCGGCGATGCTATACCCCGAAAACCTCGAGGTCGGAAGGCCCGACCGGGATAGGGGGCTGTGCCGGATATACTTCCTCTTGGGCGCCGCACACGAGGCCCTGAACCAACCCGAAAAAGCTCGGGAGTACTTTGACAAGGCAGCGGCCATAAGGCTCAGGGCCTCGACGCTGAGCTACTACAAAGGACTCGCCTTGACCAGGCTCGGCCGTGAAGAAGAGGCCGACAAAGTATTTGACGAAATGATCGACTCGGCAAAACCCGGCGACACCACCGAATTCTTCGCCAAATTCGGCGAGAAACAGGCCCATAACATAAAGCGCGCCCGCACCCACTATCTCCTCGCCCTGGCGTATATGGGCAAGGGCGATCGCGCAAAGGCCAGGCAGGAGCTTGAGAAGACCCTCGAATTGAACATTAATCACCTCTGGGCCGGAGTCTATCTCTCCGAACTAAATGCAACCCCATAAACCCCGACCCCGCGCCGCCAGCGTCACCCTCCCACAACCCCGACATGCCCTACAAGTCCGAACTGTCAGTCAAGTCCGTTTAGCCCCGGCACCCGTGGCCGGGATACCCCCATGTTGAGCGAAGCGAAATCCCGAACTCGCA
>JAUVXL010000082.1 GCA_030603595.1 Sedimentisphaerales bacterium
CGAAGCGTCAGGGTCAGTTGACTGTTGCAAGTCTTCTTCCGGACACGCCGGCGTACAATTCCGGGCTCGATGCCGGGGATATTATTGAAAAGGTGGACGGCCTCGAAACGAAGGATATGACCCTTATCTGCGCGGTCCATAAGATCACCGGGCCGAAAGGAACGGACGTTGAGTTGACAATAAGGCGCCCGGGCGAGGAAAAAACGAAGGATATTACCATAACCAGGGCCAGGATAACCGTTCCAACGATTCGCGGCTGGCAAAGGACAGAGGCCGGCAAGTGGCGGTATATGATCGACGATCAGGAAAGAATCGGTTATCTGAGGCTGACCAGCTTTTCGGGTGATAGTGCCGCGGAAATGGAGAAGGTCCTGATTGCACTCGAGGGCGAAGGATTGAACGGGTTGATATTGGATCTGCGGTACAATACGGGCGGGCTTCTGGATACTGCCGTTGCGGTGGCCGACAAATTCCTCAACGGCGGCCTGATAGTCAAGACTCAGCCCGGTCCCGGTCTTGGGAAGTGGCCTTCCTATTCCACCGCGCACAAGGCCAAAACTCACCCGAACTATCCGCTTGTTGTATTGGTGAACGCCGGCTCGGCGAGCGCCTCGGAGATCGTAGCAGGGGCATTGGCCGACAAGGAGCATAAGCGAGCGGTCCTCGTGGGCACGCGAACGCACGGCAAGGGCAGCGTGCAGGGCATAACGCACTATCCGGGCGGCGGCGCTCAACTCAAATATACGATGGCGTACTATCATTTACCTTCCAACCAGCGGGTCGAAAGTCAGGATGCAATGAAGAAGCTGGGCAGGACGGATTGGGGCGTCGGCGTGAATGTCGAGGTCAAGCTCAGAAGCGATGAGCTTAAGGAAATGATCGATATGCAAAGGGATAATGACGTACTCGTTCAGGCGGGGCGCAACGGCGTCAGTCCGGAACTGAAGAAACACACAATCGAAGAATCGCTCGCTTCCGACCCGCAGTTGGCGGTTGGCCTTTTGGTCGTTAAGAGCAAATTGATCCAGGCCCGGGCTTCGGGACAGGTCGATTGGAACTGACTTTGTGGGTCAAAACCTGCGGTAAGCTTGTCCCCGCGGAAGCGGGGAACCGCAGGCTAAATATTTAGCCCCACGTTTTACGTGGGGTTTTCACCGACAAATTCAAATTCGATAGAGCAAGAGCCTTTGGATACGCGCGGGCCTGAGCCCGTAACTGTGAATGTAGAATATCGAATGTAGAATTATGACAGAAAAAGGGGAAAGCTCCGGCGGGGCGGACAAGTTCGAGAGCCAGAGACTGCAAAAGCTCTCGGCGATCAGAGAATCGGGGATAGACCCTTACGGGAGCAGGTGTAAGGGCATCGAGCCGGCTGAGAAGGTCAAGGAAAGGTTCAAGGCCGACGACGATACTCAGCAGGCCAAATGCGCCGGTCGAATCGTCTTGCTGCGAGATATCGGCAGGCTGATTTTCATTACTCTGCGCGATCGCAGCAGCACTATCCAGATCGGCTTGAGCAAGAAGCTGCTGGGCGAAAACTGGCAACTCGCCAAGCTGCTCGAACTCGGAGATATAGTCGGAGCTTCGGGGCAGTTAGGCAGGACCAAGACGGGCGAGATTACTATATGGGTCGCTGCGGACGGTTTGACGTTTCTGAGCAAATGCCTGCGTCAGCCGCCTGAGAAATTCCACGGCCTGGCGGACGTCGATCAGCGTTACAGGCAGAGATACGTGGATCTGTGGGCGAATCCGGAAGTGATGGAGCGATTCAAGACGCGAAGCGCTATTATAGCTACTATCCGCCAATGCCTCACATCGAAGGGCTTTCTCGAAGTCGAGACTCCGATGATGCAGACGATCGCCGGCGGCGCAGCGGCAAAACCGTTCATAACGCATCATAACAGCCTGGATATGGACCTGTTCCTGCGGATTTCGCCGGAGTTGTTTCTAAAACGCCTGCTGGTCGGCGGGATGGAGCGGGTCTTCGAGGTGAACAGGAACTTCCGAAACGAAGGGCTCAGCAGACAACACAACCCCGAGTTCACGATGCTCGAGGTGTATCAGGCGTATGGCGATTACAACGTGATGATGGATTTGACCGAGGAACTGGCTGGGTTGTGCGTCGAGAGATTCTGCGACGGCGAGCAGGTGCAGTTTGGCGATATTACGATAGATTTTACTCGGCCTTGGCGACGGGCCAAATATGCCGAGTTGCTGAAAGAATATGCCGGCTGCGATATTGACGACATAGAGGCCGTCAGGGCGAAGGCGAAAGAGCTTGAAATCGAACAGGCCGACATGGACGATGCCGTGGTTGTGAACGAGGTCTTCGAGGCGACCGTCGAGGACAACCTTATTTCTCCGACGTTCGTGATGGATTATCCGGCGCCGCTGTGCCCGCTGACCAAGCAAAAGGCGAGCGACCCGCGGTGCGCCGAGCGGTTCGAGTTGTTTATCGCCGGTATGGAACTGGCCAATGCATACACGGAGTTGAACGACCCGGCTGTGCAGGAAGAGAACTTCAAGATTCAACTTCGAGGCCAGGAAGAAACTATGGCGACGATGGACAGCGATTTTATTACGGCGCTGAAGTACGGCATGCCTCCGGCGGGAGGGCTGGGAATCGGTATCGACAGGCTCGTTATGGTGCTCACCGGCGCCTCGACCATTCGTGACGTTGTGCTCTTTCCACTGCTAAGGCCCAAGTCGCCCGATGATGGCGTTTAGCCATCCCCCCCTTGGGGGAGGCTGCCACCCGACGGCTCCCTTACGGGGGGTGGCACGCTCAAACTTTGTTTGGGCGTGTTTCTGTGTGCAGATATGTGGCAATATTCAGGCATGTAGGGTGCGATGTTTCGCACCACTTTAATTCTTTTTGGTTGCGGCCGAGGGCTAAATGGCCCGAGACCACGATAGGTGACGGCGGATACGAAATGTTGAAACTGTTTCTCTGGCTCAGGTACTTGCGCAAGAGGAGGATAGTGTTCCTGAGTATTACGGCGGTAGCGCTGAGCGTATCGCTGCTAATGGTTGTCGCCAGCGGATTCACCGGTTTTATCAAGGCTTACAAGCAAATCGCCGTTGACTTTGTGGGCGATATTGTTCTCCAGCCGCCCAAGAAATTCCCGAACTACCCCGTTCTTCTCAAACGCCTCGAGCAATTGGACGCAATCGAAGCCACAGAGGCAACGCTGTCGGGGCAGGGCGTGCTGTATTTGGGCAAAGGCAACGTCCGTGCGGTCCACATCCAGGGTATCGACCTGGCGCGGGCGGCCAAGGTTACAGCCTTCAAGAGTTCCCTGCTGAAACAAAAGAACTCTCCGGTCGAGCCGTCATTCAGGATCCCCGGCGATGCGAATGCAGTTACGGGATTTGTCGGTATCGCTGTGATCACCGAGCCGGATGAAAAAACCGATGAATACGACATCGAAGCTGTCGAAGAAATAATCGGCAAACCGGTCGTTCTGACCACGGGCTCGGTGGTCGAACAGAAGGGGCCAGTCTCGTCTCCGGCAGAGACACGATTCAAAAGAAGGACTCTTCGGTTCACCGTGGCGGACATCGTTTTCACCGGTTTCTATCAAGTCGATAAGAACTATATCTTTCTGCCTATCGAGCAATTGCAGAAGACGCTGTATCCGGAACAGGAAGAGCCGATCGCCGAGTTGATTCAAATCAAGCTGAGTGGCGGCGCTGATGCCGAATCGGCGCAGGCGCAGATTCGCGGCGTCTGGGAGGCGTTTGTCGATGATGAGCTTGGGGGCGATAGGTACCTCAAGGAATACGCCGGCATAGAGACGGCCGTGCAGATGCAGAGCCAATATGTCGGCGAGGTGCGAAAACAAATGGGCCTTTTACTGCTGATAATCGGCGTGGTTAGCTGCAGTGTCGTCGTGCTCGTATCCTGCATATTCTACATGATAGTGACAACAAAGCGCAAAGATATTGCAGTGATAAAGAGTCTCGGGACGACGAGCGCCTCGGTCTGTTGGATATTTGTCGGATTCGGGGGCTGCGTAGGGATAATCGGATCAGGCATCGGGATCGTTCTCGGATGCATTATTACCAAGAACGTCAACAGCATCGAAAGTTGGATAAGCGTTGTCTCCGGGCTGAAGTTGTGGAAGAGCAGCGTGTACATGTTCAGCAAGATACCCAGCGAAGTCAACTGGCTCTGGGTGCTTGGGATCGTGGCCAGCGCAATTGCCGCAGCCGCTGTCGGGGCTTTGATACCGGCGATTGTGGCGGCGCGGACAAAGCCGGTGGAGATTCTGCGGTATGAATAGTCTTGCAATGACGGCGACTGAGTGAACTGGTATGTATAAACTTATTCTGGCAACACGGTATTTGTTGAAACGGCGGATCACGTATTTCGCGGTCTTGGCGGTTGCTCTTTGCGTGTTTATCGTTGTTGTAGTAATGACGGTGATGACGGGGCTCGTCGGTGATTTCAAGGAGAAGAATCACGATTTTGCGGGCGATTGTGTCGTGAGCAGCGAATCACTGGTCGGCTTTCCATATTATGAGGATTATGTAGGGAAGTTGGAGGCAAGCGAGGCTGTCGAGGGCGTTTCCGCGGTGATAAGAAGCTACGGACTTTTAAGTCCGCGAGGCCGGGACGTGAACCGTGGGGTCGAAATTATGGGTATCGACCCGGCCAGGCACAGTCGGGCTACGGGTTTTGGCGATACGTTGCACCACCGCAGGGAGGATGTTGCCAAGGCGTTTGTGCCGAGCTACGATCCGAATCTTCCAGGCTGCGTGCTGGGGATTGATTTGGCTCTGGAGCGCGATTCGAATGGCGGATATGCTTACGATTCCAGTCCCAGGCGAGTAGGCTTTTCCATCAGTTGCTTTCCACTGACCGCGCGAGGGGCGCTGGCCGGGGCGGGAACGGCACTGGCTAATACGAAGACCTTCTACTACAGCGATCATTCGCACAGTGGCCTGGCGAGAGTGGACGATTCGATCATCTACCTGCCTTTCGACGAGGCCCAGGCGCTTTGCGGGATGGCCGGCGCGACCAAACGCATCAATGCAATCCACATAAAGTTCAAGCCGAATGTCAAACTTCAAGCCGGGTGTGAAGATGTCAGACGCCTGTGGGCAATATTCAAAACCGAAAAAGCGAACGAAAGCCAGGCCTATCTACTAAATACAGTCGCCGTGCAGGACTGGAAGGTTCACAGGCGCACGCTAATCGCCGCAATGGAAAAAGAGCAGATGATAATGGGCGCGATGTTCGGCTTTGTGGGGATTGTGACCGTGTTCATTGTGTTGGTTGTTTTTTACATGCTCATCAGCCACAAGAGCAAAGACATCGGGGTGCTCAGAAGCATCGGCGTTTCCAACGTGGACATTATCGAATTGTTTGGCGGGTTTGCTTTTATGGTTGGTCTGGCCGGCTCGGGTCTCGGCGTGTTGGGCGGATGGCAGTTTCTGCTGAGAATAAACTCGATAGAGCGCTGGCTTTTCGCACATTTCGAATTTCAGGTGTGGGACCGGACGATGTTCGCTATAGGAGATATTCCGAGCGAAGTCAGCCCGAAAGTTTTGGCAGTTATAGTTGTTTCGGCTATAGCGGCGTGCCTGATCGGCGCCTTAATTCCGAGTTGGCAGGCGGTCCGGCTAAGGCCGGTGGAAACATTGCAGGTGAATCAGTTATGAGTGATAACGACGTCGTATTAAAATCAAAGGGACTCGGCAAATCTTATCGGATGGGCGCGACGAAGGTCGAAGTTCTCAAAGGACTTGACCTGGCCGTCAGAAGAGGCGAGTTCGTGGCGATAATCGGGGCCTCGGGCAGCGGCAAAAGTACGCTTTTGCACATATTGGGGGCGTTAGACAAGCCTGACAAGGGCACTGTCAGCTTCGAGGGAAGGGATTTGGGCCGGCAGAGCGGGCGCGAACTCAACAGATTTCGCAACAAAATGGTCGGCTTTGTCTTTCAGTTTTATCATCTACTTGACGAATTAAGCGTATTGGAGAATGTTTCTCTGCCGACGATGGCGTCGAGGAGCATTCTGGGCTGGTTTGGCTGCCGACGGCGGGCGAAAAAGCGGGCCGTGGAATTACTCGTGCAGCTCGGATTAGGCGAAAGGATCAAACACAAGCCGTATCAGCTCTCCGGCGGAGAAAGGCAGAGAGTGGCCATCGCAAGGGCGCTGATGAACAAGCCCGATTTGCTATTGGCCGATGAGCCGACAGGAAATCTTGACTCTGTGACAGGAAATGGTATTTTAGACGTCTTTGAAGAATTGAATAAGGCCGGCCAGACGATAGTAATGGTTACGCATGACGACCGGATCGCGGAGCGGGCCGGTCGGATAATTACATTGGCCGACGGCAAAATAAGGACTTAACCGCCGGTAACATGCACAAACGATAGAAACTGTTCGGGCCGGGATGAAAACCTATCCCGGCGCGCCGGGAAAGCGTAAGCGCCGGGATTAAACCCCTCCCTTACGGTCGGGGCTTGCAAGAGTGTGAAACGGGATACAAGCCCGAAGCGTTGATGTTAGTATCGCATTGACAAAAGATAATACCATCCCTGTTTTCACAGGGACAAGCTTGTCATTCCTGCGAAGCTTGTCCTCGACCCCGATCGGGGAGCAGGAATCTATTACCTCGCTATTTTACTGGATTCCCGCTTTCGCGGGAATGACAGTTAAGAATCGGTCAGCTTAAGAAAGTAAGGAGAATTTGTTATGGCTTTAAAGATTTGGCTCGACGGCAAGCTGGTGGATGAGGCTGATGCGAAAGTATCGGTTTTCGACCACGGTCTGCTCTACGGGGACGGGGTTTTCGAGGGTATTCGCGTCTATGACGGCAGGGCGTTCGAACTCGAAGCCCATCTGCGCCGGCTGTACGAATCGGCCAAGGTGATTCGGCTCGAGGTGCCGATGGAAAAGAGCGAGCTTGTTGGCGCAATCAAGAAGACCGTCGAGGCCAACGGCATTGTCGATGGGTATATTCGCCTGCTGGTCACACGAGGCGCAGGGACTCTGGGGCTCAACCCTTTTCTCTGCAAGAATAGCAAGCTGATCATCATTGCCGACAACATTCAGCTTTATCCGGAAGAGCTTTACAAAACGGGAATGAAGATAATCAGCGCCACGACGGTCCGGAACCACCCCCTGGCGATTCCGCCCCAGGTCAAGAGCCTGAACTATCTGAACAATATCATAGCCAAGATCGAGGCGCTGGATAACGATGTTCCCGAAGCGATTATGTACAACCACGAGGGTTATGTGGCCGAGGCGACGGGCGACAATGTTTTTATCGTCCGAGACGGCGTGATTTACACTCCCCCGGTCGAGGCCGGCGCCCTCGAAGGCATAACGCGCAATCTCGTTATCAGGCTGGCAAAGGAAGAGAACCTCGAAATGGTCGAGAAGAACCTGACAAGATGCGATTTATACATCTGCGATGAGTTCTTCCTAACCGGCACCGCCGCCGAGGTAATCGGCATAGTTGAGATCGACGGAAGGACAGTTGGCGAGGGCAAGCCGGGACCGATTACGAAACGGCTCAGAGAAAAATTCTTCGAATACGCCCACGGCGACCGCAAGTAGCCGGACGTTGATAATGTTCAAAAAAAAGGCCGGTCCATATCGGAGCCGGCCCTTTTTATTTGGTTTCATGTCAAAATCAGTTGCACAGGTGACTCAACGTCAGGAAGAACCACCACTCGTCGCTGGTATTGACGGACCTGTCCATCGTTGTCTGGTACACGATTCCGGGCGTGAAGGTAGTAGTATCGTCCACAGCGATACTTGTCTGCGCCCCCCAGTTTACATGGGACCACTCGTGATCGGCGTTCCCGCCGGTGGTGCCGCCCATGCCGTCGTTGTAAACCGCATCTGCTGAGAGTCTGAGGTTCTGCTTGGACGCGCCGGGGAGCGGAACATCCTTACCCAAGCCGAATATATGTACAAAGCCGGCTCCCTCGCGCAAATAAGAATTCCCATTGTGACTGGCAGTGGAACATCCATTGGAGTTCCTTCCGCCTTCTTCCGGTGTAACATAGACCACGGTATAGCTGGGGATCACCCCACAACTGGCTATCGCGGGCCAAGAGAAATTCGCGAATAACTCCTGCCGGTCGATGTCCTGCGTGCAGCCATCGGAATGACGGATGGGACCGTCGGGATGGTTATAGTATCTCCAGCCGGCTCGCCAGTCTGTGGCAAAGGGAGAATCCTGATTACACGTGCCTCCATAAGACAAGGTATAGTCGAGTTGTTCCCAGTTCTCCAAGCCCGAATCATTTGCCCTGGTCCAATGTGTGTCGAAAACCCATCCTGTCCCCCACAAGTCCAGGCTTACGAAAGGCTGGAATGCACTGTGGTTGTCAGCCGTTATGTCGATGCCATACCAGATGTATCTACTCAGGTAGGTGGCTCCCGCCGTAACGCCAATGTCGTCTCTTGTGGATTCAAAGGGCCCGGCTTGGACCAGCCCCACCGTGCCCAACAAGACCACGGCTGCCAATAAAATTCCTTTTCTGATCATGTTTAAACTCCTTAAAAACCTGACATCAATTGCCGCCACTATAATACTACCAACCGTATATCACGTTAAACCACCCACCTTTGTTTAGTAAGTTTATCGGCAGATTGGCACGAATCAAAGAAAAAAAAGCACTTTTTCCATTTTTTTTGGGTGGGCCGTGCAGGCAAAACAGGCGGAATTGAGTGTATGGCGAGTGCAAGAATAAGTATTCGACATCGCTGCGGATGGGGGGTATAATGTACCGAATGAGCGAGGACGGGCATGAAACAGCATTGTTTGGCCGGCTTGAGAAGGCCAATATTGATTCGGCGGCGCCTTTGGCGGTGCGGATGAGGCCGCGGAATCTCGATGAATTCGCGGGCCAAAGCCATTTCCTCGGTCCCGACAAGCTCCTCAGGCGGATGCTCGAGGCCGACAGGCTCAGCAGCCTGATATTCTACGGTCCGCCCGGCGTCGGCAAGACGTCGCTGGCAAGGGTCATTGCGAATTACACGAAGGCCAAATTCCACTATTTGAGCGCTCCGGCGGCTACGGTTAAGGATATTCGAGCCGTGATAGCAGCCGCCCGCGACCGGCTCGCCGCGGCAGGGGCCAGAAGCGTCCTCTTCCTCGACGAAATCCATCGCTTCAACCGTGCCCAGCAGGATGTCCTGCTCGACGACGTCGAGGCCGGGATACTGATCCTCATCGGGGCGACTACTGAGAATCCCTATTTCTCGATCAACTCGCCGTTGATCTCCCGCAGCACGGTCTTTCGCTTCGAGCCGCTGAGCGAAGAGGAAATCTTGTGGCTGCTCAAGGCGGCTATTGCCGACGGCGACCGAGGGCTTGGAAAATATGATATAGCCGCGGATGAAAACGCCCTGAAATTCTTGGCGGTAATGTGCGACGGCGACGCCAGGCGGGCGTTGACGGCTTTGGAGGTCGGTATTCTGTCGCAGGCGGCGAGAAAGGGCGCCGAGAAGATAAAATTTAACCTGAAAGTCGCCAAGGAGTCGATACAACAAAAGGCGATTAACTACGACGGCACCGGGGATACGCACTACGATCTCGCCAGTGCTTTGCAGAAGAGCATGCGAGGATCGGATCCGGACGCCACCGTTTACTGGCTTGCCCGGATGATAACCGGCGGGGAGGACACGCGTTTTATTGCCCGGCGGATTGCGATTTGTGCGACCGAGGACGTGGGCAACGCCGACCCGATGGCGACGGTCCTGGCCTCCGCCGCGGTTACGATATCCGAGTTTGTCGGCCTGCCGGAGGCCCAGTTGGTGCTGGCGCAGGCTGCATTGTATGTTGCCTGTGCTCCCAAGTCGAACGCCTCGGCCTGTGCGATTTGGCAGGCGAACAGCGACGTGGCCGAGCAGCCTACCGCAGCGGTGCCCAAGCATCTCAAGGACAGCCACTATGCGGCCGCGAAGAAGGCCGGCTTCGGAACGGATTATAAGTACCCGCACAAATTCAAGGACGGCTTCGTGGCGCAGGAGTATCTCCCGGCACAGGTCCGGAAGAAATACTACAAGCCGAAAGATGCAGGTTTTGAAAAAAATATCGGGCGTTATTTACAAAGACTCGAAAGCTTGATACAAGAGAGCAGAACTATCGAAAAGAATACCGAAAAGAAGGGTAGTTGAATGGATAAGGCCCAGTTGCGCAGCAAACTCCGGAACAGCCTGCTTGCCGTAGGAGCCGAGCAGAGGGAGCGAAAGAGCCATCTGGCGTGTGAACGGCTGATTGCAACCGAACAATTTCAACGTGCTTCGACCGTCATGCTGTTTCTCTCGCTGCCCCACGAGGTGGATACTTCCGAGGCGATACTCGCCGCCTGGCAGGCGGACAAGGTCGTCGCGGTGCCGAAGGTCTCCTTCGAGCAAAGGCATATGATTCCCGTGCAGATAAAGTCGCTGGATACGGACATTTCGACGCACGCCTCGGGCCTGCGCAATCCGACGTCCGGGACGCCTGTGCCGTTCGGCGAGATTGACCTGGTAGTTACGCCCGGTCTCGGGTTCGACAGGAAAGGAAGCCGCCTCGGGCGAGGCGGGGGCTACTATGACAGGTTTTTCGCCCATAAGCGGCTGAAGGCCTGTAAGTGCGGTTTTGCCTTTGCGGAGCAACTGATCGACTCGGTTCCGGTGACCGATCACGACCAGCCGATAGACATGTTAATCACCGACGCTGAGATTATGCACTTTGCAGCCGGGAAAGGAGAATAGAATGGCTCGTCACCGTGGATCAAGGGACCGAAACCGCAGCGCAATCTATATCGTTGCGGGGCTGGTTGCCGTTGTTGTCGTTATTGGCCTTATTTATGGTATTGGGCCATTCGGCGCCAATGAAGGCGATATTCCGCCGGACTTCAACGATGTCAACTTCGTTGCGATCAATCCGCTTGAAGGCAACGACATAGGCTTGTCGCCACCAAAGAAGATAGAAAAGGTAGAGCCTAATATCCCCCCCGTCGCAATTGAGCCTGTTCCGGAGGTGACGGCCAATCCCATGGCCGGGAAGTTGATTGCCGAGGCTTTGGCGCTGCTCAGTGGCACGCCGAGTCGAATAATTGAGGCCCGCGACAAGCTCAACGAGACTCTGGCAATGCCGATGAGTCCGCAGCAGCGGTCTTTGGTCAAATCGGAGCTCTCGAAGCTCGCGGATCAATGGCTGTTCAGCAAGACGTTTTATGCGCAGGACCAGTTGTGCAGCAGCTACAAAGTTCAGTCCGGCGGTCGATTAGAGGCCATCGGCAAAAAATTCAGCGTGCCGTACGAACTTCTTATGGAGATAAACAAGATTCCTCGTCCGGAGTTGCTGCAGGCAGGGGAACGGATAAAGGTAGTTAACGGGCCTTTCCATGTAAAGGTGTACCGCTCGACGTTCACGATGGATGTCTATCTTCAGGGAACTTACGTGAAGAGTTTCCCTGTTGGTCTCGGCGCGCCGGGCAGGCAGACGCCGCTCGGTCTTTGGCACATCAAGGCAGGCGGCAAGGTGCCCGACGCAATCTATAGGGATCCTGATACTGGCGAAGTCATTCATCCCGAAGACCCGGCGTACCCGTTAGGCTCGCGGTGGATGGCGCTCGAAGGCCTGGACGATAACACCAGAGATGAGACAAGTTTTGGAATTCATGGAACGAAGGAGCCCCAGAGCATCGGAAAGGCCAGCTCGCGAGGGTGCATTCGCCTGCATAACGGCGATGTGATAAAACTCTATAATATGTTGGTGGCGGTTAAATCCTTGGTCAAAGTTCTCGAATAACGTTACAGCGAGTTCGATTGTACGGACGAACCTGCGGACCGATTAAGTGAAGCCGGGGCAGTGGTGTGAAATGTATCTTAGGGACAACACGAGGTGTTCGAGGGCCGGCCTTTTGGGCGTGGACGGTTTCGATAGGCGTGCATCTGACGGTGCTCTCGGTTTTTGGCGTCGTCAGGTTCTCCAAGGCCGAAGGTCGAGGGCCGGTCCACCTCGCACCGACGGCGCGAATAGAGGATATAAGGCGGCTAACGCAGTCTGCGGCTGTGATTCCAAAACCTAAGATGAGCAAATCGCCGGCGATAATCGCCCGCAGCCGATACGCCGTGGCAGGAGAAAAATTATTGGCGCTCGATGAAATCTTTCGTGCCCCAAAACCAACGTTGCAAGATTGGCAGGTGGCGAACAATGCAGGCGGTGGGCTTTTGCCGGCGAACGGTGAGTTTTCGGGCGGGATTGAATTCTTCGGCAGCGGCGGCAGGCATCGGAAAGTCTGTTATCTTGTAGATTGCTCGGGGAGCATGCAGGGTATATTCACGCAGGTGCGAAGGAAGCTCAAAGAGTCGATAGCGGCTTTGCAGCCGGACCAGTATTTCTACGTAATATTCTTCGGCGGCGACAAGCTGCATGAACCCGGCGACGGCAAACTGTTGCGAGCAACGCCAAAGGCCAAATCCGCGGCGAACGGTTTTATCGATACGATGCGCCCGGCAGGGAAAACCAACGCAATGGCCGCCCTGGAGAGAGTCGTGCAAATCCGCGACGCCAAGGGCGCCGGAGCATCTCTGGTCTATTTCCTTACGGACGGATTCGAGTTGGCGAGCGAAGATACAACCGCATTTCCGCAAAGAATAGCGAATTTGCTGGATCAGTTCGCACCGGCGATGAGAATCAATACGATAGCGTTTCTGCCGCAGGCCGACGACCGCAAGATGCTCCAGACCATTGCAGAGCAAAGCGGCGGAGAGTTTGTGTGCGTCGGCTGCGGCAAATGAGAGATGTCACCCCTGCGAAAGCAGGGGTCTATGGCGAAAAAACTGGATTCCTGCTTTCGCAGGAATGACAAATGCCGTTTCCACAACAGGAACTAAGTAGGAAATGACAAGCGAAGATATGAACAGGAATCTGTTGATAAAGACATTTGCTCTAACTGCCGGTCTGGCAGGCGTGGTGGCGGCGATATACTTCGTGACGCGCGGTCTTGCCGGCGGTTCGGACCCCGGCGGCGAACTGCCGACGTTCTTCGAGCAGTTTGTGATAGCCGGCGGGCCGATTGTATGGTTCGTTCTGCTGCCGCTGTCGCTTATCACGGTTTACTTTGCAGCCGAGTATTTCCTCACCATTCGCCGCGGGAAACTGCTGCCCGAGGCTACGGTTGCAGAGATCATAGGTGTAATACGACGATTCGGCGTCGGCCGGCTGGGGGCCCGACTGGCCGACCGCAGCGATCTTGTCGGCGCCGCTGTGGCAAAAGCAGTCGGCGCCGGCAGGGGCGACTGGTTCGGCATACGGAACATCATTGCCGAGTCCCTCCAGGACCAGGCCTCGGCGCTTCTGCGGCGGATCGAATGGCTCAATCTGATTGGGAATGTCTCGCCGATGGTGGGCCTCTTCGGGACGGTTTACGGAATGATAAAACTGTTTAACACAATTGTTCTGGCCGGCGGCGAGCCGCAGACGGTGCAGTTGGCCGACGGAATATCCGTTGCGCTTGTCACTACTTTCTGGGGCCTTTCCATTGCGATACCGGCCCTGGCGGTGCACGGCGTGTTTCAAAATCGCATCGAAGCGCTGGTCAACGATGCGGTTATGGAGGCCGAGAGCATTATGCCCGAAATCAGGCGGGGCCTGGAGAGACAAAAGCTCGCCCTGGCCCGACGTGCCGCCAAGACGCCGCAGGCAATACAGGAACTTGCCGGCAAGCCCGCACCAACGACAGATGAAGTAGTGCCTTCTCGCTGAGAAGGACAGGGGTGAAACATAATGTCTTTTAGAAGCACTGACCAATTTCGCAACAGGCCAAAGCAAAATTCGTTTAATATGACGGCTGTAATTGACATTGTCTTTCTGCTTATCATATTCTTTTTGGTAGTCTCTCAGTTTATCGAAACAGAGAATCTTCCCGTAACGGTTCCCGACGGCTGCGAATTCGCTCAAGACAACGAAGACCACATGCAGACGGCCACCTTAACGGTTATGAACAAAGCCGAGGATGAAATCACCTTCGCGGTCGGGTCCCAAGAGATCACGCATCAGGATACCGCCTCTCTGCCCGCGATAGTCGAGAAGCTCGCCGAACTGATAGATGCGCAATTAAGAGATTTACCCCCCGACAATCGAATTGTCACCCTGCGGATCGACAAGGACCTGCCCTTCTCCCAGGCCCAATACGCCTTAGCCGCCGTAGCCCAAAGCACCGCAACAGACATCCGGTTAGCAGCATTGAAGATCAAAAACGCAAGTACCGAATGACTCTCCGATAAATGCCGGGCGTTTCAGTGACATCATTTTCTTGCCTGACGGATGATTGTCTCTGCCCAGAGAAGAACGGTTTTCGCTAACTCCACTGCTTCGGTATATTCCTCTTCATCGACAGACTCGAAGTCGCCGGGATAGCGGCTCATAACGGCATAGTCAGTGAGACTCGCGGCATCTTCCACCTGCTGTGGTGGAATGATTTCATGCGGCATATATCTCTCTCCCTTCCTGTAGCACGGATCGATATATCAAACCGATATTGTCTTTATGTTTCTCCAGATCGCCGGGCGTTGCCACCAGGATATCAAAAGGAACTCTTAATCCTTTGATCTGCCGATACAGTAGCTGTGCAGTTCGCCGGCAATGAACACCTTCAGGCATCACTACCAGGACGTCAATGTCGCTGCCCGGATCCGGTTTGCTTCGGGCGTATGAGCCAAAAAGGATTATCTTCAGCGGATGTACAAGCTCCACGATGCTTCGCACAAATGACTCAATCACTTTAGAATCAGATCGCATATCTAACCTCTGTCTCGACCTTGTTTAGCAACGCAACTTATGCTACGAGGCGCAAAGCAAGAATTACAAAATCACGCCGGTTCTTTTTCTTTTTTGGCTTTTTGTTTTGCGGTGAAGAGGTCGGCTTTGCCTTCGACGATGTCGGCGCTGATAACATAGCTTACCGGCTTTGGCTCTTCGGGCAGTTGATACATCAGATCGACCATCAGCTCCTCGGTGATCGCGCGCAGGGCGCGGGCGCCGGTATCGCGTTTTAGGGCTTTTTTTGCCAGGGCGTGCAGGGCGTCCTCTGAGAAGTCGAGCTTGGCGTCCTCCATCTCGAAAAAACTCTGGTACTGCTTGACCAGCGCGTTCTTGGGCTTGGTGAGTATGTCTATAAGCGCGCTTTCATCGAGCGCCGAAAGAGTGGTGATCACCGGGAGCCTGCCCACCATTTCGGGAATCATTCCATACTCGATAATGTCCTCCGGCACTACCTGCTGGACAATATCGCTATAGGCGGCTTTCTCGTCGCTTTGCTGGGTGAGTTCCGAGTCGAAGCCGATCATCTTTTGGCCGAGGCGTTTCTTGATGATATTTTCGAGCCCGACGAAAGTCCCCCCACATATAAACAGTATCTGGCTCGTATCGATTTGTATATAAGATTGCTCGGGGTGCTTTCTGCCGCCCTGCGGCGGGATGTTGGCTATGGTCCCTTCGAGCATCTTCAAAAGCGCCTGCTGGACGCCTTCGCCGGAGACATCACGGGTGATCGAGACGTTCTGGGACGTCTTGCCGACCTTGTCGATTTCGTCGATATAGACTATTCCTCGCTGCGCCTCTTCTATTTCGTAGTCGGCGGCCTGGAGCAGGCGCAGCAGGAAGTTCTCGACGTCCTCGCCGACGTACCCGGCCTCCGTGACGGTCGTCGCATCGCATATCGCAAAGGGCACTTCCAGCTTATTGGCGAGCGTGCGTGCGAGCAGCGTTTTGCCGGAACCGGTCGGGCCGATCAAAAGGACGTTGGATTTGTCTATCTCGACGTCGCTGTCGCTATCGCTGTGAAGCAGCCTCTTGTAATGGTTGTGCACGGCGACGGAGATGTATTTCTTGGCGTGCTCCTGCCCGATGACATACTCGTCGAGATACTCTTTGATCTCCCTGGGCCTGGGCATATCTTCGAGTTCGGTGGCGCTTTTCGTGGAGCGTCTGCGGTTCTGCTGGATGATGTTGTGGCACAGATCGACGCATTCCGGGCAGATGAAGACCTTGTTCGGGCCTTCGATAAGCGTATCAGCCTGATTTCCCGATCGGCCGCAAAAGCTGCAGATCGCTTTGGTCCTTCTGGTGCTTGACTTCTTGGCCATTATTTCAACCCCAATTTCAGATTGGATTCAGCTTTTTCAGTATCCCATTCATTTTAGCTCATTATCGCTCAAAAAGCAAGTTGGGTTTGTATTTCGTATGTTGTATGTCGTCTTGCGTATCGCGCGGGGGGGGGGAATTGGCCCGCCACGGGCGCGTCTGCGAGTTTGATTGGGTTTGTTTTTTCGGGCCGGGTGGGGCGGTTTATCTTCATAACTCTTTGTAAAACAAGTGGTTGCGTTGGTTTTGGGGTTTTGGGAATTGGGTTTGTTTTGCGTATTTTTTATGTCGTATGTGGATGTTGGATGTCGTATGTCCCCCTCGGGGCAGGCGTTTTGGGTGGGTGAGATTTGGT